>CAZDXN010000001.1:0-131749 GCA_964509695.1 uncultured Pseudomonadales bacterium
ACAAATCATTACCATCAAAATCAATGATCTCAAAGGCCTTTATCGTTTTTAGTCTCTCCTTGATTCTTTTCTTTGGTTTGCGGTTGCCAGCGCTTACCAGAATTCCAGTTTTTGTCGATGAAGCCATCTACATCCGCTGGTCTCAAATCATGCGCCACGAACCATCATTGCGGTTTCTGCCTCTGTCCGACGGCAAACAGCCTTTGTTTATGTGGGCCACCATGTCCTCGCTCAAGATTTTCTCTGACCCCTTAGTCGCCGGCAGAATGGTCTCAGTCATTGCTGGAGTCATGTCTCTCTTTGGAATTGCCTTTCTTACCTTTGTTCTTACCCAAAACTTTTTTCTCTCATCTCTTTCGTCCCTTATTTATGCCCTTCTCCCGTTTTCAGTTTTTTTTGATCGGATGGCTTTGGTCGACAGTCTTCTTTCCGCTTTTGGTTTGTGGTCTCTTGGACTTGGTGCCCTGCTCATCAGGAAAACCAGACTGGATTTGGCCCTGCTCTTGGGCTTTGCCATCGGCTTCGGCCTGATTACAAAATCACCGGCCATCTTTTTCTACCTCTGGCAACCAATTTTATTTCTAGCCCTTTTTGACTTCCACGCGCCGCGCCTTCGCTCCCGTCTGGCAAAATTACTCATATTCTGGCTCATCACCTTTATTCTTTCTCAGGCGATCTACAATATTCTCCGCCTTGGGGCCAACTTCCATCTCGTCGGCAGTCGAAACCAAGACTACCTTTTTTCAATCAGGGAAGTTCTAGCTCATCCCGCCAATCCCTTGATTGGAAACTCGAAGACAACCGTACTTTGGCTCTGGTATTTATTCACTCCGCCGCTTTTTCTTTGTCTACTTGCTTCTTTCTTTAGCCGTTTCCGCAAGATATCTTTCTGGATCCTCTTTCTTAGTCTATCTGCCCTAACAGCCCAAGCCTTTATCGCCAAGGTCTACACCAGCCGCTATATCTTGTTCGCGGCCATGCCCTTGATTTTCCCGATCACCCTTGGTCTTCACGAACTCGGTCATCATCTCAAAAAGCTTTGGTTGGCCATTCCCATTATTCTTCTTTGGCCGCTAATTTTGTCGGGAGTTCTGATCGCTTCACCGGAAAAAGCCAACCTTCCCTTTGATATGCGCAGCGGCTATCTCGAGGACTGGACCGCCGGTTGGGGCCAAAAGGAAGTCGCCACCTATTTGATTGACCGTGCTTCTCGGGGTGAGAAAAGTGTTGTCATCACCGACGGTTTTTTCGGCACTCTTCCCGACGGTCTTCAAATTTACACCGCCAAGTACCCCAATATCACCGTCATCGGTGGCTCCCCCTCAATTACCACTCTTCCAACCTCCCTCACCGATTCGTTAAAAGATAAGGCCAACACCGTTTATCTTGTCGCCAATGCTTCGAGGGTTAATCTTTCAGCCGAAGACTCGAGTCGTCTGACGCTAATTAGCCGCTTCGAAAAGCCCTCCCGTCTCGACGGCACCCACGAATCATTGTTATTCTTCCAGCTTCTTCGATAAATGAGTCAACTATTTCTCGCTTCTAGCGCCGACTATGTCTTGAATGATATCGTCAAACATCTTTCAAACAAACCATCTGAATACAACCTCGCCTTTATAAATACCGCCGCAGAGATAATGAAAGGTGGAAATCACTGGTGGGTGGCCAAAGAAAAAAACAAACTGCTTTCGGTTGGTTTTCAGGTTGACGAATTTTCTATCACGAAACTATCGCAATCTGAATTAGAGTCAAAAATGGCCGATAAAAATGGAATTTATATCTGCGGGGGGAACACATATTATCTTCTCGATCAAGTAATCAAAACCGGTTTTAATAAGTTCCTCAAGAAATGGATCGAAGAAGGAAAATTATATATTGGCTCCAGCGCTGGATCCATGATCGTCGGAATCGACATTGACCTAATTCCCTCTGATGAAGCCCATTCGGCTCCCGGTCTTAAATCAAGAGGTTTGGGTATCATCGATCTGGCCATTGTCCCCCATTGGGGAAGTTCAGATTTTAGAGACGAATATCTCAAAGATATTTCGTCGCTCTATCGGGAAAACGCCAAGATTATTCTTCTTTCAAACTCTCAATACCTCCACGTTCGGGGCGACACCTACTCCATCAACCAAGTCTAGGGTAGAATTAGGTTGTGCTTTCACGCCTTAGCCAATTCATCCTCCGATTCAAGTGGTATTTGTTGGTCATAGCCCTCACCATTCCGACTTTCACCTCGCTCCTTAGGCCCGGTTATTTCCCGATGCATGACGACATTTCTGTTTTGCGAGTATATCAGATGGAATTGTGTTTCAAATCATTCCAAATTCCCTGTCGCTGGGTTCCGGACATGGGTTACCAGTACGGCTATCCGCAATTCGAGTATTATGGCCCACTGCCTTACTACATCATGACTGCCGCTCGCCTCTTTCAGCTTCCCTTGTTTGATTCAATCAAACTCGGTTTTATCCTGCCATTGATTTTGGGGAACCTGACCATGTTCCTTCTTGCCTCTTCTCTTTTTGGAAATTTTGGCGGCCTACTTTCGGCCCTTGCCTACGCCTATGCCCCTTTCCGGGCCTCCGATTTATATTCTCGTGGAGCCATGGGGGAAAGCTGGGCCTTCATCTTTCTTCCTCTGATCCTTTTTGCTTTGCTTTCCCTCTACAAAAAACCAACTCTAAAAAAATCAGCTCTCCTCGGAATTAGTTTTGCCTTTCTTTTTGTCACCCATAACATCAGCACTCTCATTTTTACTCCGATGATCGCCGCAATCGCTCTGGTTCTTCTTTTTCTTTCCAGAGAGAAAATCAAATTTGTTAAATATGGTTTCATCGGCATGATTTGGGCCGTCTTGATTTCAGCCTCATTTTTTCTGCCGGTCATTCTCGAGAAGGGCTTTGCCCACACCGAATCTCTTCTATCCGGTTATTTCAATTATTTAGCTCATTTTGTTAGCCTTAAGCAACTCTTTTTAACTACTTTTTGGGGCTATGGTAGTAGCGAGATCGGTCCAATCGACGATCTCTCTTTTTTCCTCGGTCCGATTCAACTTTTCCTATTTACAATTTCAGTCTCGATTGCTTTTTTGAGCTACGTCAAGGGCAGATCCAGACTGCCAGCGTTAATAGTTTTATTAAGCGCCCTGTTCGTTCTGTCGTCCGTCTTTATGTCTCACGAAAAATCGACCTTTATTTGGAAAATCATCCCCGTTTTAGCCTATCTCCAATTTCCCTGGCGCTTCCTCATCACCGCCAATTTTTTCTTGTGTCTTTCCGCCGGCTATTTTCTATTGACAATCAACAAAGCCGCTGCCCGATGGCTGTTGATCATTTTCGCCTGCCTAGTTATTTTCTTTAATCTTTCCTATTTTCGTCCCCGGGAGTGGTTTCGTTTGACCATCTGGGAAAAATTTTCCGGTCTTAGTTGGGATCGGCAACTGACCACCAGCATTTTTGATTATCTACCAATTTACGCTAAATTTCCTCCGGCGACTGGAGCCTCGACTCTTCCTTATAGCGAGAATGGCGCGGTCAGCATTCTCGACTATCGCCACCAGTCATCTGCCATTTCATTTTCCACCAAAAGTATGGCCGACGCCAAACTCACTCTTCCTCAATTCGATTTTCCCGGTTGGCGGGTCAAACTGGATGGTAAGATTATCGTTCATAATCACAACAACGATCTCGGTCTGATCAATTTTGAAATTCCCCAAGGAACTCACAAAGTTGCCGCCGTCCTCACTGGGACGCCGGTCCGAAATATTGCTGATTTTCTCTCATTGATATTTATCCCTTTGGCCTTAACGGTATTGGTAAAGAAGGAAAACAAAAATGAAAAAATTTAATTACCTAATCATCCTCTTCATTTCACTTGTCCTAGGTTGGCAGCTCCTTCGACCGGGATACTACTCGATGCACGACGACCTTCAGGTAATGCGCCTTTTCGAAATGAATCGCTGTTTCGAAAATGGCCAAATTCCCTGCCGCTGGGTACCGGATCTAGGTCAAAACTATGGCCAGCCTCTATTCAATTACTATTCGGCTCTGCCTTACTATCTTGGTCAGGTCTTTCATCTCGTCGGGTTTACCTACATTGACACTGTCAAACTCCTTTTCTTGATGTCTTTATTTCTATCCGGAGTTTTTGTTTACTGGCTCACCCGCGAGTTCATGAAGGAAACCACCGCTCTTGTCGCCGCCATCGCTTATCTCACCACTCCATATCACGCAGTCGATATTTTTGTCCGGGGAGCTCTCTCCGAGAGTTGGGGGCTGACTTTGGTTCCTTTGGTTTTATATTCTCTGATTCGGGTCTGTCGCCAACCCAGAGCGACAAACTCAGTCATCTTCGCCCTATCTCTTGCCGCCCTGCTTACGACTCACAACATCACCGTTCTTATCAGTTTTCCCATTCTTGTCATCTTCGGAGCTTACTTCTTTCTCACCAGCCCAAAGAAAAAAAGTCAAACCTTCTATCTTATCCCCGGAGTTATGTTCGGAATCGGACTTTCCGCCTTTTTTCTTTTCCCCGTCTTATTCGAACAATCATTTATTCAAACCAAGTTCCTCACTTCCGATTATTTTGACTTTCGGGCCCACTTCGTCACCATCGGACAACTATTTACAAAACTCACCTGGGGCTATGGACCATCTCGTTTTAATTCATTTCAATATCCCCAAACCCTCTCTTTCTTTGTTGGGATTCTTCCCGTCATCTCTATATTGATATCCCCAGTCTTACTTTGGATCAGACGACGAGACCGCCAATTATTTCCCCTCATCATTATTACTTTTACTTTAAGTTTCTTAACTTTATTTATGACCCACTCTCGTTCTTTGCCCATTTGGGAATCAGTCAAACCTCTCAATTTTGTCCAGTTTCCTTGGCGTTTTCTTGGTCCGGTCTCTCTCTTGACCTCAATTCTCATCGGCTTTGCCATCGATGTCATAAAGGTTGAGGGGAGGCAACTTACCCAAATCGCTTCCTTCTTGATAGCTTTCCTGATTACAGCAAACTTTTCCAATTTTCGGTTTGAGAAATATTTCCCAAATGAAACTGATCGACAGAAATTAAGCGGCGAGGCCTATGACAGTCAGATCAGAGGAGCTTTGTTGGATTACTTGCCTAGCAGTGTAAAAGTAATCCCGAACTCCAAAGCACTCGCCAACCCTCAGGTTCTCTCGGGAATCGTCGAAACTAATTATTTTGACAAGCGAAGTAATTATTTTAGCAGTGAGTTTGATATCAGAAGTGACACCGCCGAAATTAGATTCCCAATCATGGACTTTCCGGGTTGGACTGTTTACCAAAATCGTAGCGGTACCCCGGTGAAATTCGACGCCAACAATGACTATGGCCAAATCACCGTCAAACTGACCAAGGGCCACCAGCTAATTCAGGCTTTCTTCGAAAATACCCCCTTACGGGGGGTCTCAAACGCCATCACCTTTATTTCTGGCTTCCTGTTAACATTGTTGTTAGTGCTTGACCAAAGGAGGCCCGATGAAAAATAAGATTATTTCCCTAGTCCTTCTTGCCATTCTTATTTTTCCGACCTACAAATTTTTCCTAGGCAAAATGATGTTTACCTTCAACGACGAAACCCAAATCGCCAATTTTCATCAATATTTCAAAGCCATTGATCAGGGGCAATTCCCCCCCCGTTGGGCGACTGACATGCACTTTGAATATGGTTCTCCCTTGCTTTCATTCAACTATCAACTCCCTTATTACGTTGGTTATCTCGGCCATCTTCTGGGATTACCAATTACCGTTATCTACAAACTTCTCCTGACTCTTTCACTCTTGTTCGGAGCCCTAGGGATATATCTACTGGGCATGTCTATTACCGGCTCCAACCTGATATCAGTTTTCGTCGGCGTCCTCTATACCTATACTCCTTATCAATCGATTGATCACTACGTTCGTGGCGCGATTGGCGAGTCCTTCGCCCTCGCACTTCTTCCTTGGCTTTTTTACAGCTGTCTTTTGCTGGTCCGAAAAAACTCCAGCCTACGCCAATTGGCGACCGGACTCATTTTTGGTCTGATTATCATTTCCCACCAGCCCGCCGCCTTATTTACCATCCCAATATTTATCATCCTTTTTGGCAGCGCCGCTCTCCTGACAAAAAAACCAGCCGCTCTCCTCGGTCTTACCAAATCAATTGTTCTGGGATTGGCTCTATCGGCCTATTACTGGGTTCCGGTCATTTTGGAAAAATCATTCATTCAAGCATCGTCTCCTTTCAACTATATTGATCAATTTCCGTTTCTTTGGCAGCTGGTCTATTCTCGCTGGACCTATACCGGGGCCAACCCCTTTTCCAACGATACTTTCTCGTTTCAAATCGGAATTGTGAACCTCATCACCCTCGTTATTGCCCTTATCGTCTTACTCGTCTCGACCTTAAAAAAATTCAAAGCCTCGCTTGACCTTTGGCTCTTACGGTTGACAGTCATTGCCATTTTTGGTGTCATTTTTCTGATGAATATTCGCTCAGATTTTATCTGGCGGGGTTTTCCACTAATGCAGGTAATTCAATTTCCCTGGCGCCTGCTTATGTTCACCACCCTGTTTACCTCAGCCCTCTACCTATTCGTCATCAAATATATTCCAAAACCCTGGAATAATCGTCTCACTCTCTTTTTTCTAGCGGCGACCATCTTTATTAATGCCGGGTATTTCCGACCGGGACTAATTATCGACCACGACGACCGCTATTTCTTGCACCGCTTTCTTCCCCGGGCGGCTCTTCAGCCGGGCGAGTCAATTTCGTCAAGTTACCTTCAGAATGCCGAGGACTATGTCCCCCTACCAACCAAAGCGGTCCGCCCCAAAAATCTCCCCACCGCCAAACTCACCTCTCAATCAATTGCTACCGGTATAAAAGTTACCAAGACTAATCCGTTTTCCTATCACGCCAGAGTAGACAATCAGATTTCGGACGTCCTTACCTACCACACCTTTTACTATCCCGGCTGGGAAGTAAAAATTGACGGCTTTCCCACAAAAATCAATTCTGATGTTATTGGAGCGATTACCTTCGAGCTCTCTCCGGGGCAACACGAGATCGATATCTTATTCACCGACACCCCGGTACGTCTGATGTCCAATATAATCTCACTGGGAGCTCTGGCTTTTACCAGCACCTACTTGGTTTATTATTTATCCAAACGACGTGTTGCCCCAACAGCCTGAAGCCCAAACCCCACTCGAATCGGCCATTGACGTCGAGCAGATCAAACACCGTTCGGTCAAAGGCGTGGCCGCCCTAATTTCCCGGACTTTCGTCATCCAGATAATTTCCTTTGCTGCCACCTTCGGTTTAACCGTCTTTCTTAACCCCAGTGTTTATGGTGTATTTTTCTTAGTTTCTGCCGTGGTGAACTTTTTAGCTTATTTCTCCGATATTGGTCTCGCCGCTGCTCTGGTCCAGAAGAAAGCCAAAATCACCGACCGGGATCTGGCTACCACCTTTACTGTTCAACAGTCCATTGTTATTTTTCTCCTCGCCGTCTTATTTGTCACCACTCCGTTTATTCGGACCAGTTTTCACCTCAACTCCGCCGCCGTCTATCTTATGTGGTCTCTGGGAATATCTTTATTTTTAAGTTCCCTCAAAACCATTCCCTCAATTCTACTCGAGCGGGAACTTCAATTTAACAAACTAATAATTCCTCAAGTTGCCGAGACGATTGTCTTTAATCTGGTTGCTGTCTTTTTTGCTTGGCGTGGTTTGGGTATTACCGCATTTACTCTCGCGGTTCTGGCCCGGGGCATTACCGGCTTGGTTCTCGTCTATATTATTTTCCCCTGGAGACCACGATTTGGTTTCAGCCGCGAATCACTGCGAAATTTACTCAAATTTGGGTTGCCTTTCCAGGCCAACACCTTTCTGGCCGTCATCAAAGACGACGGCATGACTGTTGTCCTTGGAAAACTTGTCGGCGCTGATGGCTTGGGGTATCTAGGTTGGGCCAGTCGTTGGGCCGGGCTTCCCCTACGTATCTTTATGGACAACGTCACCAAAGTTGCCTTTCCCGCCTTCTCTCGCCTTCAGCACGACAAGGAGAGGTTGGCCAAGGCTATCGAAATGAGTTTAAAATATCTCACCCTGTCGACCTTTCCGATCTTGATTGGTATGGCTGTTCTGGCCAATCCACTTGTCCACATCATTCCCCGTTATCTCAAATGGCTTCCCGCCCTCATTCCCCTCTATTTTTATGTTTACAACTCCGCTTGGGCTTGTGTTTCAACCAGTTTAACCAATACTCTAAACGCCCTCGGCAAGATCAAAACTACCTTCAAACTTATGGTCATGTGGGTGGCCTTGACCTGGATCTTTGTGCCCATCCTTGCTTGGTACCGTGGCTATCTCGGGGTTAGTCTGGCAGTTGGCTTGATCGCCACCTCTTCTCTGGTTACGGTAATCGCGGTTCGAAAATACATCAAATTTTCCTTATCAGCCGCCTTCAAAACTTCGATCATTTCCTCCACGGCCATGTTGTTATATTTGCTTGCTCTTTCCCGCTTCGCCACCAATATCTATATGGTTGGGGTTTTGGCTGTTACCTCTGCCCTGATTTATTTTCTTTCAGTCTACCTTCTCGAGGGCAAACAATTTATCAAGGTGTCCCTTGGATACTTTAAGTCCGGCCATGTTTAAACGACTTCTCTTATTTTTATTCTTTATTCTTCATTCTTCATTCTTCATTCTGGCTTCTCCAGCACATGCCATCGAACGTCCTCATTTTATTTCCTTTACCAATCCCGTCCGGGGTATCGAAGAAGGCGAATCGCCCGATCAAGGACCTTTAGATTTGCCCCAATACCAGTATCAATTGGCCAGCGAAAACAAGTTCCCGGTGGACTGGCTGCTCCGCTATGACGCCGTCAACAACGCGACGATATCAGCCTATTTCAAGACCATTTCCGCCACCGATAGTAGCCAGACTGTTGGTGCCTTCTTCGAAATTACTCCAAAACTAGCCCTCGCCGCACAAGTGAAATATCCCGACGGGGAATATATGTCCCAAGCCAATCGAATCTTTTTGTCGGGATATAATCAACCCGATCGTCTCAGACTCATCGACACCTATATGGCGCTTTTTTTTGACTCCTTCGGCTACTATCCCAAGGTTGTCGGCGCTTGGCATCTTGACGCCTACTCTCTTGCTTATCTCTCCGATCATTATTCCGTTCTCTCGGCGGTGATTTGCGATGAGCAATATTCTACCGACCGCTATCGTCTCTGGGGGGGTTATCTGGGCAGTCCTTACTATCCTAGTAAGTCTAATTTTCTAATTCCGGCCACCGGGAGGGACGACCGCCTCAACATTGTCTTGACGAAATGGGCTCAGCGCGACCCCTTCAATTTTTATGGCCGGGGATCAGAGAGCAATTATTCCACCCAAGTAAATGACTACATCGCCCAAGGGCAAGACACTAATTTCTTTAGTTCCCTCCTCTCAATCTACTCCAACGGAGACTTCAATGAATTTACTCAAACAAACATCGGTCTCGAAAACGGCTACAGCCTTCCTCAATATCGTAATGAAATCAAAGCCTCCTACGCCGCTCTTCGTGCCAGCGAAGGCAAAAACAACCTCCGCTTTATCTCGTCGGTCGACTTTGCCAAATGGATGCAAACGCACTACAGCTTCACCAACCCGGCTTATTTTTTCAAAACCACCGATATCACCGGCAAACAAAACGGTACTGTCTATTGGTATCAGAATCCTTTTTACCGCCTCGGTATCAGGAGCGATGACGGCAAGACAGAAATCCTCGACTTCCGCATCTACAATCATAACGAAGGCGAGGAATATTACCTCACCAAAAACATCAGCCGGAGCCTCTACTCAGAGGTCTTCCCCCTGATTGACTCCGTCAAGTACCCCGGGGCATATATTTCTCTCGGTATTGATCTTTCCAAAGCCAATATTAGTTTTGATCATTGGCAGGTGATTTTCACCGAAGGTAATAAATCATTTCGACTTGAACCAACTCAGATTATTTTTGACAATTTTTCTACCCCGAATTTAGTCAGTGACCAATTCAAACAAACAAAGTCGGTCGACCAGACTACCTGGCAGATGAAGCCTCACCTGCCGTTCTCCGGATCACGTCTCGGTTTGGGTTTTGGGATCTTGTTAGTCATCTCCATCGCCGCCCTTCTGGTGGTCCGTTCCCAGAAAAACAAATTTATTACCATCCTCGGTTTCCTGTTGGGCTCGATCTCTTTGGTCACGGTTTTTAGAAGCGGCGTAGTCTACATTTACGGTCTTGGACTCTGGGGACCAAATGGCCACGACGCCATCTTTCATCTCTCGTTGGGTGAACACTTTCGTCAGACGTTATTTTCCCTGAATCATCCGCAACTCAATGGTCAATTGTTGAAAAACTATCACTTCGGACTTGACTGGCTGACCGCTTTGGTTAGTAGGCTTAGCGGCTACCCACTACTCGATTTATATTTTCGTCTATTACCAATGCTCATCGTCGTCTTATTAGTTTATTTTCTGATCAAGCTATGTCAACTTTGGCGTTTCTCCGGTTTCGAAACCTCCTTATCCTTGGCCCTTATCTTTCTCTCCGGTTCAGCCGGGTTTATCGCCAACCTAATTCTCAAAAGGGGACTCTTTGGCGGAGAGTCAATTTTTTGGGCGAACCAATCGGTCTCTCTTCTTCTCAACCCCCCCTTTGCCCTTTCCGTCCTTGGAATTGTTGTTTTCCTGGTTTATCTGGAGAGCCACCCCCACCGTTTATCGTTCAAAGCCCTGATCTTTTTGTCTCTTTTGGGCGGATCCCTAGTCCAGATAAAGATCTACGCCTTCCTCCTCCTAGTCATTGCCCTTTTTATCCGTCGCAAGTTCAAATTATTTCTCGCCGTCTCAATCGTCGGATTAATCTTTATTTTTCCCAGTCTCGGAGTCAGAAGCACACCCTTTATTTTTAACCCGCTTTGGTTTCCCAGAAGTCTGTTCGCGTCCTATGATCGATTTTACTGGCAAGAGCTCGCTCAGGCTTGGCAGGTCTACGAAGACAACGGCGTTTTTTCCAAACTTGTCCTAGTCAATCTATTGGCTGTCTTCGTCTTTTATGCTGGGAATCTTTACGTTCGTTTGATCGGTCTGGGGAAGGTTCTTTTCGGTCGGGACTTTTCTTTATCGCAGAATCTTGCCCGATTTATCATTTTACTTGGCTTAATTGTTCCGATTCTTCTTACCCAAAAAGTAAATCCTTGGAATACGATTCAGTTCATGTACTATTCTCTTTTCTTTCTTTCAATATTTACCGCCAAACAAATCGGGGAGTGGTCTCACAAGGTCAAAAACAAATTCATATTGTTTATCATTTTCCTCTTGGTTACTCTACTCTCTTTTCCTACCACCATCGGAACTCTTTCTGATTATCTTACCAGCCAGTCTGCCAGCCGGATTAGCCTTACCGAGCTTCATGCGCTGGACTTCTTACGAAATTCTGAGGCAGGAGTCATTGTTTCCCCTCTGACTTACTCTCGTTTTGTTCCCAACTCTCCTGACCCCAAACCCCTCTACGCTTACGCTTCGACGGCGTACATTTCCGCTTTCTCCGGCCACCCCGAGTATCTTTCTGATACTATCAACTTGGATATCACCAGCTTCTCTTATCAGGATCGAGTCAAGGATGTTATTCGCCTCTATTTGACCCGGGACTCCTCTTGGGTTAGCAATTTCTTGGCAGAAAATAAAATCAAGTATGTTTATGAAACACCCTTTGATCGTCTTATGATCCGCCCCGAGGATGCCTGTCTCACCAAAATCTTTGACTCGGGTGAAATAAATCTATATAAGTATTCTTGCATGTGACTAAACCAAAAATCTCGGCGGTCATCACCACCTGGAACGAAGAGTCCAATCTTGACGACTGTCTCGCCACCCTTGGCTTTGTCGACGAAATCATCATTGTCGATATGGAAAGCTCCGACGACACCGTCAAAATAGCCAAAGCCTATACCGACAAGGTCTATCGCACTCCCTATACAGGTTACGTTGAGCCAGCCAGAAATTTTTCGATTGGCAAGGCCTCCGGGAGCTGGATCCTCATCATCGACGGAGACGAGAGGATACCGCCCACTCTCGCCGAGAAACTGAGAGAAATTACCGAAAACGACGACGTTGACTTTGTCAGGGTCCCCCGGAAAAACTTGGTTTTTAGTCAGTGGTTAAAATACTCGCGCTGGTGGCCGGACTACAATATTCGTTTCTTCAAAAAAGGCTATGTTACTTGGCAGAATACCATTCACTCAGTTCCGATTACCGAAGGGATTGGAATGAATCTTGACCCAGAGCCGGAATACGCCATCATTCACCACCACTATCGAACCATCGACGAATACATCACCCGATTGATGCGCTATACCAACCAACAAAGCAAAGAACTTATCAGCGCCGGTTACAAATTCTCTTTGGCGGATTTAATAAACAAGCCGATTGGAGAATTTCTTTCTCGCTTTTTCGCTGGCGAAGGTTACAAGGACGGACTTCACGGCCTTTCTCTCTCCCTTCTCCAGTCATTTTCAATCTTTGTTGTCTATCTCAAGGTCTGGCAGGAGGAAGGCTTCACTCCTCAGACAGACGTTCTTTCAAATTCATCATTCAAAAAACTTATCAAGAGTAAATTTACTGAATTGAAGTACTGGCTTTATACGATCAAAATCCATATTTCCGGGAAAAAAAGCGAAAAATTTATTCTTAAAATCAAGCGGAAGCTTAACCTTTAATATGCGTGCTGCTCTTGTCACCATCCACTACAAAAACATAGATGATACCCTGTCTCTGCTAATGTCTCTTTCAAAAGCCAAGGTACCAGAAAAACACGAGGTCAAGATTTACGTCGTCGACAACGAAAACTCCAAAGATCTCAAAGAAGAATTAAATAAGAACTTCCCCGATGCTATTCTGCTTGTCAGTCCCGGAAATTTAGGTTTCGCCGCGGGGAACAATCTTGGCTTGAAACGAGCCATGAACGATGGCGCCAAACTTCTAATTGCAATTAACAACGACACCTTTGTTGGTAAGGATTTTTTCAAAAACATATTTAAAAGCCCAATTTTGGAAAAGTCAGTTGGTGCCATCGGTGGCCTGATTTATTTTGCCCCCGGCTTCGAGTTTAATCAAAATTATTCCAAAAGGGATCTCGGCAAAGTTGTCTGGTATGCCGGTGGAACAATAGACTGGGACAACGTCCTCTGCTCCAATGCCCATGTTGACGAAATCGATCAAGGTCAGTATGGAAAATCTGAAAATACTGATTTTGTTACCGGAGCCCTTTTAATCACCAAAACCGAAGTCCTCAAAAAAGTCGGCCTTTTTGACGAGAAATATTTTATGTATCTCGAGGATGTCGATCTTTGTCACCGAATAAAACTGGCCGGCTACAAACTCCTGTTTGATCCGAAGATAAAGCTTTGGCACAAGGTTGGCCGCGCCTCGGCCATCGGTTCTCCTCTGAACGATTATTTTATTACCAGGAATCGGCTTTACTTTGGTTCCAAATATGCGCGCCCCCGGACCCGGTTTGCCCTATTTCGGGAAGCCATTCGAAAAATTTTCACTGGCACCCTCGCTCAGAAAAAAGCCATCACCGATTTCTTTACAGGGAAATTAGGCAAAGGATCATATCTATGAATAAACTCAGCGTCATTATCCTAGGTCAAAATGTGGCCGACGAGGTCATTCCTGCCTTTGTCACCAGTCAGTTCGCCGACGAAATCATTTTTGTTGACACCCATACCGGCTCTACGGACGAAACGCTCTCCCTTGCCAGAAAATACGCTCAAAAGATTGTCAAGAGTGAGAGCTACGACTTTTCGACCTGGAGGAATGACGGCGCCAAAGCCGCCTCGGGGGAATGGCTACTATATCTTGATTCCGATGAACGAATTACCCCCAGTCTTTCCAAGGAAATTATTACGGCAATCAAGCATCCCGATTTTGAAGCCTATACCATCAGTCGTTATGAAGTCTTTCTGGGCCGGCATTTGAATCACTGGCCCGATCCTCGGGTTCTCCGATTGATAAAGAAGTCCGCCCTCAAAGGTTGGCGGGGAAAGCTTCACGAGCAGCCGAATATCATCGGTCGAATCGGTCAACTAAAAGAGCAGATGGTCCATCTCTCTCACAAGAATATCGACGAAAAAGTCACCGGGAGTCTAAAGTGGTCCCGTCTAGAGGCCGAAATGCTTTTCAAAGCCGGTCACCCTCAAATGAAGGGCTGGCGCTTCGCCAGAATAATTTTTTCTGAGTTCTGGGACCGGTTTGTCAAACAGAAATTATGGTTAGACGGCACCGAAGGGTGGATCGAAGTAATTTATCAAATGTTTTCCCGATTCCTAACTTACGAAAGACTTTGGGAATTGCAAAGGAAACCAAGTTTGAAGGATACTTATGTCACCATCGACAAACAAATCAAGGGAGATTGGGAAAAATCAAAATGAAAAAAGCTCTAATCTACGATCCGTATCTCGATACCTTGGGTGGGGGAGAAAGGTATGTTCTTACATTTGCCCTGGCTCTCGAATCGTTCGGCTACTCCGTCGATCTTGCTTGGAAGGACGAGTCTATTCTCGCCTCAGCCCAGAGCCGCTTCAATCTCAAGCTAACGCATACTCGAGTTTGCCCGGAGTGTTTTGACAACCTATCTCTCTCTGCCGGCCTGCTTCGTCGGTATCAAATGACAAAAAATTATGATTTGGTCTTTTGGATTTGCGACGGCAGTCTGCCGTATCTGTTTGGCAAGAAAAACTATCTACATTTCCAGATACCTTTCAAGAAAATCGGAGGCAACTCAATCAACAATCTCCTAAAAACAGTCCAAATCAATCGATTCATTTTTAACTCAAACTTTACTGCCAAGGTAATCCGTCGACAACTTCCGCTTATTTCTTCCACCATACTTTTTCCGCCAATTGATACCGATGCCTTCGTCCCAGGAAAAAAGGAAAACGTCATCCTCTCAGTCGCTCGTTTTGATTCACCCTCCCACGCCAAGCGTCAAGACGTACTCATCGAGGCCTTCAGGAAACTTTTTCGTCAAAGAAAAAACTATCGTTTAATCCTAGCCGGCGCTGTCAAAGGAGATGGTGGAAAAGACAACGTATCTTTGTTAGAAAAAGCCGCCGGAAGACTACCAATAGAATTTGTTCCCAATCCGGACTTTAACGAATTGAAGAAGTTATACGCCAAGGCCAAAATATTTTGGCACGCTGCCGGTTATGAAATTGACGGCACTCTTGAGCCGGAAAAGACCGAACATTTCGGCATCACCACCGTCGAGGCGATGTCTGCTGGTGCCGTACCGGTCGTCATCAATAGGGGAGGGCAAGGGGAAATCATTACTCCGGACAACGGCTATCTGTGCGACTCCATCGAGGAGATAGTTTCCTCAACTATGTCCTTGCTCACCTCTTCCGAAAAAATGAAACTAATGGCCGAAAACAGCCTAGCCAGATCACTCGATTTTAGTAGTGCTCGCTTCGTCAAGGAGGTGGGTAGGATCATCTCCCTATGATCAAAACGGCTATTTTTGTAATTATTCTTTTTCTGACTTTCTTTGTTCGTTTGGAGGCAATCAAAAATCACAATCTGCCCTTCACCACCGATCAGGGCCGGGATATGATCGACATCAGGAGTATCGCCGTTGGTCACAAGCCCCGCCTCATTGGTCCCACCACTAGTATCAATGGCGTCTATCTCGGGCCTTTTTGGTATTACTTCAACCTGCCCCCATTTATAGCAAGTGGCGGTGACCCCAGCTCGCTTCTCATCTGGCAAATCATCTGGTACCAGCTCGCAGGTCTTTCGTTGTATCTATTTCTGAAAAAAGAAAACCCCACCCTTGCCCTCTTTACCTCAGTTTTTTTTCTAATCATGCCCCTCGGCTTCAACACCAGTCGTTACTCATGGAACGCCAACGCCATGCCCATTTTTACCGTCTTCTTTATTCTTGCCCTTTTTACCCTCATCAGAAACCAAACACCCCAAAAATCTTTTATTACCGGCCTTCTGGCTGGACTCTCGCTTCAAGTCGAAGCCGCTTTCGGGGTCATTTTTTTTCCCTTCGCTTTCCTTTATCTGCTGAGTTTTACCAAGAAGCTCAAAACGCATTTTGGGCTTTTCCTTGGCTTCTTAATTACTCTCATCCCCCAAGGCGTTTTTGAATTGAGACATCAGTTCCCCTTGACGAAAGTTCTCCTAACGGAATTTTCCGGAAAAAGCACTATGCTGGGCCAACGCCTGAGTCTTAGCCAGAGGCTGGACGATCGAATCGGTGTTCTAATCGCCCTGGTCCGCGACTCCAGTCACCTTCCCGAGTCGTTTTTGTTTCCGGTCTTCATCGTCACCTGTTTCATGGCCCTCATTCTGATTTTCAAAAAGAATCAAACGAAATTTAATTGGCAATTTTTGCTCTTGAATATCTCCTTTATTCTATTTACACTCATATTTTTTCTTGCCTTTCCTCAACCTCTCAAGGGTTGGTATTTGCTGGGACTGTCTGTCCCCTTGGTACTTCTATACAGCTCCTCCCTTGCCTCAATTTATTCTCTGGGAGATCTCCGTCTCAATCTCGCTCTGGTCATCCTAGTGGCCTCCTCCTTCTACTTTACCTTTCTGGCTCAATCGGAATATCTATCCGTCTCCCAACAGATGGGATCAGCCAACCGGAGCTCCCTGAAGAACTCGCTAGCCGACCTCGATTGGGTCTATCGACACGCCGACGGGCAGGGATTTCGTGCCTATAGTTACCTACCATCGATATACGACTATCCCTACCAATATCTCTATTGGTGGTACGGTCCCAAGGAATATGGTTATCAACCCAACGAGGTCGCTTATCTACCGAACCGGCCGGAATATATTGAGAATATGCAAACGTATCTCACCAAGACCAGACCACTTCTCGAAAATGAACCAACCTTTCTCATCATCGAAAAAGATGAGCAAAATCCAGCATTCGAAAAAGCCTGGAAAGGGAATTTTTCCACCTTCTGCGAAGTCGAAAAAGTCGCTTTTGCCTTCCCGGTTGAGATTCGCCACCTGGAAAATTGTGGTCAAACCAAATAAATCATGATCAAAAAATTCATTCTGATTTTCTTTATTTCGCTGGGATTATTTTTTAGCTTCTACCGCTTATCGGAGCAATATATTTTTGAATACGACCGGGAAAGAGATTACTATGACGTGAAATCAATTGTCGTTAATCACAAAGTTCCCCTCATAGGCATGACTGTGAATTCGTTTATCTATCTGGGTCCTTGGTTTAACTTTATTCAAGTTCCGTTTTTTGCGCTGCTAGGGGGAGATCCAATATACGGTGCTTACCTGATTGCCACCGTAAATTTCGCTATTTTTCTTCTGATCTATTATTTGATAAAGCGACTCACCTCTTCTCAGCTTACGGCTACCTGTGCGGCCCTTCTTTGGGTTAGCTCCGCCAACCAAATCAACTGGACCGTCCCGCTGGTGCCGTTATTTTTTCTTCTCTTTATACTCCTATACGAAATTATTAAGCAGAAACCGTCTCTATTTTTTGTCTCCTCTATTACCCTAATCTGGTCGCTATCCCTACACTTTCATCCTCAAATGGTTTTTCTCGCTCCGGTTTGGCTTTTTGTGGTCATCAGCTTTTTTCAAAAGGTCAAAAAACACCCACTAAGGTCAGTTCTGTATATTCTGATCGCTTTTGTCATCCCGCTCCTTCCTCTGATCGTATTTGATCTCCGCCACAGTTTTCTCGATACCAAGGCTGTCCTTAATTTTTTCACTCAGAATTCCAGCCAAACCAGCCCCGACCCCGGATTTCGTCCCCTTTACTCACTCAGGCAGTTTTCTCTCCCTCTTGTCTTACCCCTCCCGTGGTTAAAACACAATTTACTTTTTTCATTTTTACTCTTTGTAGTAACAATTTACGCTGTCATCAAAAAACCACGTTTTTTTTACTTGCTATTTATCTCTCTCGTTTCTTTATTTCTGATGGGCTTTTATCGTCAAAATACCTGGCCCGAGTATTATCACCTGGCCGGTGGTTTGAGTCTGATGATTTTACTTTTTCTATTTTTCAGTGAAAAGACCTCCTCCAAATGTATTTTGTTATCGTTGACCATCTTGATTGTCTCGGTCAATCTCCGTTTCCTGCTTTCCTACGCTGAGCCGACCAGCTACTATTTCAAGCGTCAGGTCATCCAATACATGCTCGAACAAAACAAACCGTATGAAAGAATGAATATCGAGAACGACTTTCCTTTTGGCGAAGGACTCGGATTTGGGCCGATCAGAGAGTTTTATGAAAAACCCACCGGCCAATATCCCCCCACCCTTCGTTTTTATGTTTCTTACGCTGGTAGCCCGAGACAAAACAGCACTGAAAAAATTTTCGGCGCCTATGGAGTGTCCATCATCAATACACGGCCATGAAGAAACTAATCATAATCGCCTTTATTATCATTGGTCTTTTCGCGCTTTATAGTTACAAATTGCTCGAAGTTCCCTCCGGCCTGACCGTTGACGAAGCCTCCTTTGGTTACAACGCCGCCCTACTGTCACAAACCGGCAAAGATGAACGCGGTCTACCTCACCCGATTTTTGTGCTCTCGGTCGTAGGCAAGGATTGGCGCCAACCAATCACTCAATATTATCTCACTGCCCTATTCAAAATATTCGGTGCCTCAGTCTACCTATTGAGGTTTAGTAGCGTTATTATCGCCGTTGCCTGTGTATTCGGGGTTTATTTCCTCTCTGCCCCAATTCTCGGGATCTCCGGAGGAATTATTGCCGCCGCGATCACCGCCTTGGCCCCGATCATCACGATTCAGGCGCACTTGGCTTTGGACAACATTATGCCCATGCCCTTTGTCATTCTTTGGCTCATCTCACTCTTTTATTATCGGAAATCACACAATTCTCGTTGGCTCATCATCTGTGCCCTCGCTCTGGGGTTCTCTTTTTATAGTTACAAAGGTATGCGCGCCATCACCCCCACGTGGATCGTCCTCACTGCAGGCTGGATCTTTTGGGATTGGCTCCACCAGAGAGCCAAAAAGACCGATCTTTTAATTTTTCTATTGGTTCTATCGCCATTTTTTTTAGTTATTCCACATCTGGAGAAAAATTATGCCGGGGCCATTTTGGGAAATGCCGTGCCAAGTTTTAGTAACTTTTATGATTTTTTCTTACCCTATCTTTCCTCCTTCGATCTTTCCTATTTGTTTATCAGGGGTGATAGCACTGATTTTCACTCCACCGGCAGACACGGCATGCTTCTGCTTGCAACCTTGCCCTTTATCATTGTCGGGATCCATGCCGCTCTAAAATCAAAGGATATATTTTCCAAATTCGTCCTGCTTGCTTTGATTACCGGCCCGCTGTTGTATGGCACCGTTGGCTCCGATCATCGTTTTAGTCGCCTCTTGGCGCTGGTTCCACTCTATGCTTTTTTGGGCGGTCTCGGCTTTATCCGGCTTTGGCAGAGTCGAGTCGTCTGGTCGAAGTTCATTTCGATCATCGTTATCATCTTAATGATCATCAATTACACCGACTTTTCCAACTATTATTGGCGCGACTATCCTCCCATCATCAGAAATTTACTGGGTGATATGAGTTACTATCCCTCTCTCGCTACTTTCAAATCTGAAGTCAATCTAACCAAACTTGAGCCGGTAGTCCACCAAGGCGTTGCCGCTGGCGGAGGGGAAAGCTTAAAATTTTTTGAAGTCGTCTATTTTGGCAAGCTCCTTCGTACCATCCCGGACGACAGTTCTCCGGGTGACGGGGAATTACTCTTGACCATCAGAGAAGAAGTTCCCTGTACCCAAAAAGTTGGTCACACTACCGCCAATTATTTTATCTTCCAGCGGGCAAAAGACTGTATATAATACCCCTATGAAGGACGATCTCATCGATAAGTTTAACGAAGTCGAAAAATTCCATTGGTGGTGGGCTGGTAGGCAGGAATTAATCAAGAACCTACTTATCGATGAAAACCCCAAAAATGTCCTTGATGTGGGTTGTGGTACCGGAGAAACCCTTTCATTTCTAAAAACTATTTTCCCCCAGGCGAGGCTTGTCGGAGTCGACGTTTCCGGTCAGGCGGTCAAATATACCAAGCACCGCGGTCATGGAGCCAAGATTGCCGACGCCCTTCATCTCCCTTTTGCCGACGGCTCTTTTGATACCGTTCTCCTCCTCGATGTCATTGAGCACATCAAAGACGACGCCAAGGTCGTCAAGGAAGCCAAACGGGTTCTCAAACCGGGGGGAACTATTATTATTACTGTCCCTGCCCTCCAAATTATCTGGTCAGCGCATGACGTCAATCAGGGCCACTTTCGGCGCTACACTCGTCACCGCTTGTGCTCTCTAGCTCAGAAGAACAAACTCAAAATCCGTTTTCTCTCCTATTTTAATTTTTTCCTGTCCCCGGCCATCATTCCAATTCGCCTGATGAGTCGTCTCTCTCCCCTGAAACGACTAGGCGAGTATGATTCACGTCTCAACTACCGATTAGCATACAATAAAGTAGTGAACTCGGTCCTCAAATTTCTTTTTATCACCGAAATTCGCCTCCTGAAATATATTACTTATCCCTGGGGTGTTTCCGTCGCGATCAAAATGGAAAAACCATGAATCCCTCCGACATCACCATTATCATTCCCACTTTCAACGGCCTACCTCTCCTGAAAAAACATCTGCCACAGGTTATTAAATGCTCGCGGAATGGAACAAAGATTATTGTTATTGACAACGGCTCCTCTGACGGCACCGAGGATTATTTGATCTCGAAATATCCCAAAACGGTTCAATGCCTTCGAAACGAAAGAAATTTATTTTTTCCGATCGCTGTCAATCAAGGGTTCAAGGCCGCAAGCACAGACTTGGTTGTTCTCATAAACAACGACGTCCACCCCTTGAAAGGCTATCTCGAAACAGCTATTCGTCACTTCACTGACAAAAGTATTTTCGCCGTTACCTTCGACGAAGCTTCCAGTAGCTGGCCACAGGTTACTTGGCGGGGGAAACTTCAATATTTGAGAGGAGAAGACAAGGGTCGGCCCCGTCTGTCGGCCTGGGCCTCCGGGGGTAGCGCCATTTTTCGAAAGTCAGTTTGGGACGAACTGGGTGGATTGGACGAAATCTACTCCCCGGGTTACTGGGAGGACATTGACATCGGTTGGAGAGCCTGGAAGGCCGGTTATCAAATCATTTGGGAACCCAAGGCCAAAGTCATTCACCAACACGAAAGCAGTTTCAGCCTAATCAACCGTGATTATCTAAATTTAATCAAACAAAGGAACGAGCTAATCTTCAATTGGAAAAACATCACCGATCCGGAAATGAGACATGAACACTTTTTCTATCTGGCTTACCAGACACTGCTTCACCCCGGTTATCTAAAAGTGATCCTCTCCGCCCTCAAGATCATCAAGAACGCCCGGCCCCTCACTAAAGCCACTCGCACCGATCGTGAAATTCTAAGCCTAATAAATAAACCAGTCTAGAGTTAAAATAAAATGTCAAATCTCAAATCTCAAATCTCAAATAACTCAACGCTCTCCATCATCATTGTCACCTACAACTCAGAAAAACAGATTACCCCCCTGCTCGACTCAATTTACCGCGAAAAAGGCTCGTTGTCGTTGGAGACAATCATCGTCGACAATCTGTCGGCGGACGACTCATTCACCATCGCCAAAACCCACCGTCTCAAACCAAAAATGATTCAGACGGGCTATAATGCTGGTTTTCCCGCTGCCGTCAACCGGGGCATCAAAATTTCCTCCGGATCTTACGTTCTGCTTCTCAATCCTGACACTGTGGTCATGAGGGGGACTCTCCAAAGATTACTCGAATTTGCCAAAAAGACTGACCCCTTGGGTGCCGTCGCCCCCCGGCTCCTAAATCCGGACGGCAAACCGCAAGCCTCGGTCTTCAAATTTCCCGGCATTATAAACGCCATCAAGCAGGACTTTGGCCACTGCAAAAATTGTTTCGGAAAATATCTGCCTGACAACCACACCCAAAAGATTGAGGTTGCCGTCATGGCCGCCTTCCTGATTCCGAGAACCACCATTGATCTGCTCGGTGGTTTGAACGAAAAATACTTTATGTACTACGAAGACTTCGAGTTTTGCCGCCAACTAGTCCGCCACCGACTACCGCTTTATTATCTTCCCTCCGCCAAAGTGAGACACATTCATGGCGCCAGCGGTCACTTTGGTTCCCATCAGGAAAGCCCCCTGCTCGCCTCAGCCAAGCTTTACCATGGTGAGTTCTATTCAGATATATTAAACTTGATTTTATGGGCTGGCCACAAATGGCAGGTAATATTAAGAGGAAAAAAATTCCGTGACTAAATACCTAAAAAAGATCGGCATTATTGTTTCACCGTTAGTTTTCGTTTCTGCCTTTTTGATCCGGATTGTCTTGTCGGGGACGACCTTCCACGTTGACCTCTCCGCTCTGGTCCTTGCAGGTAACTACATCAATCGTGGTCACGTCCTAACTTTCTATGACCAAGTCAGGTTGCTTCCACAGGGGGACAGTCTCAAACAAATTTACACCGACAAAATTTTTAATTATCAACCTCTGTCGTATTTGGTTCCCAGCCTATTTTACCTTCCCTTCAAATCTTTTCTTGAGTCCATCAGCCAGTCACTGATCAGGGATAGCCGGAATCTGTTATTGCCCGGCCATCCCTTTGAACCGGTATTGCTCATATACAAGCTTCCTTTTCTTGTCTTTGATCTGCTCACCGCCATTTTCATCACCCGCCTCGTCAAGGAAGAATCAAAAAAGAAATTGCTTCAGCTCCTTTGGTTGTTCAATCCGGTGGCCATTTTTGTGACCACGGTCATGGCTCAGACAGACATAATGGTGGTTTTCTTTTTGCTCCTGGCTCTCATCTGCCTCAAAGAAAACAATCTCTACCGGGCAGCAATTTTTACCGCCATTTCTATTCTTTTCAAACCCGTGGGAATTTTACTGATTCCGCTTTTGGCCGCCGCCGCTTTGCCGGAATCATTTTCCAAGGCGGCCAAGATATTTTTCCTCGGTTTTGGAATTTATTTTTTGGGGATCCTTCCCTACCTATCGTCAGTCTCTTTCCGCACTTACGCTCTCTTTGCCGAGCAAACCGGAAAAAGCACCTTCGCGGGCATTACCATCGCCTCCGGTACCTCGATTCCCTGGTTTTTCATCGCCTACGCCACCGTCATTGTTCTCTTGTTACGCCGCCGCCTATCGGTAGTTGATGGCTTTGGAATAGCGCTGGCCAGTAGTATTATCTTTTCTCACTTTCACCCTCAGTGGTTTATTTGGCTCACTCCTTGGCTGATGTTGAAAACTATCTCGCCAAAATTATTTCCCCTCTACTTTGGCGCTCTTTTCTCTTGGTTTCTGATTCTTCTTTCATTTGACTTCTCACTCCACCTAGCCTCGTTCTGGTGGTTGGGATTTATTCCCAACCGGTATCTTTTTCCCGGAAGTGAGGTATGGACCAACCTGATTTTGGCCGGCCGTGCCTTCTTGATCCCGGTCTTTTTCCTTCTACCCCATGACTAAAAAATTTATCTATCTTGTCCTGTTTGCCTCGCTGATTCGCTTGGGCCTTGTTTACTTTCAGTTTTCCGGCGATGTTCGCAATCATCTCGTCTGGGGAGAATCAGTCATCAATAGCGGTACCATTGGTTTCTACGGCCGCCATTTTCCCGGATTCAACGATGCCAACTATCCTCCCTTAACTATCTTTGTTTTCGCTATTTTTCGTTATCTCTATCAAATCTGTAATCAATTTATAATTTGGCAAAACTTCAATCTGAAGTTTCTTCCCTCTTTTCTAATTCCCCTCTTCGCTTCTTTAAATATGCAGGCCGCTTTTATGAAAATCCCCGCCATTTTGGCCGATCTTGGCATGGGCTATTTAATTTTTAAGCTCACCAAGAAGAAATTCTTCGTCTTTTTGTACCTATTTAATCCCGCCGTCATCTACGTCAGTACAGTTTGGGGTCAGATTGAGTCTTTACCTATTTTCTTTCTATTATTGTCATTTTTTTTTCTTCCCAAGCGTTACTATCTTTCTCATTTCGCCTTCGTTCTGGCGGTCTTGAGCAAACAAACGGCCTTATGGCTCTTGCCGGTTTATCTGATTGTCTGGTACCAGCAAGGAGGGGCAAAAACTCTCCTACGGGGTCTGACCCTGCAGGCGATTGTCTTCGTTCTTTTTTACTTTCCTTTTACCCTATCACTCAATCCTTTCTCTTTATATCTGGCCACTCTTGCCGGCTCATCCACCCTCGCCAGCGATCAGGCTCTCAATTTTTGGTACTTTCTATTTTCCGGTCGCCGGATTGAGGATAGCACTTTATTATTGGGAATTTCCGTCCGTCTTTGGTCTCTGGTTCTTCTGGCTATCAGCGGCCTTTCAGTCTGTTTCTGGTTCTGGAAAAAGAAGATCAAGGCCGCCTCGGCTTTGTTTTGGATTTCAATAGTAGCCTTTTTTTGGCAAACCCGGGTTCACGAACGTCATCTGGCTCCGGCCATCGTCTTTCTCCTAGTTACAGACTACCCCAAGAAATGGAAAATACTATTTTATTTCCTTCTTTCAGCCTATTATATGTATAACCTCTTCATTAGTCTGAGGCTACCCTTTATATGATCAACCTTCCCTTAATCATTGTTTTGCTTCTGGGAGGATTTCTTCGTCTCTACCACCTATCTTCTTTGCCGATTTCATTGTTTGGAGACGAGATCGACGTTGGTTATCACGCCTGGTCGCTCTTCACTACCGGCCGGGACTACTTGGGCAATTTCCTTCCGACCTACATACATAGCCTTTCCGAATGGCGCGCCCCCCTCATGATGTATCTTGCCGCCCCCATTGTTGGTTTACTTTCTCCCTCCGCTTTCAGCGTCCGTCTGCCGGCCGCCCTGATGGGTATTCTCAATCTCTACCTAATTTACCTTCTCGGGAAAAAACTCTTCGGCAACAAAATCGGTCTGATTTCAGCCGTCATCCTTGCTCTCACTCCTTGGCATATTCACTACTCCCGGGTTTCATTTGAAGTGACCTTGTTGACAACCTTGATTCTTTCGGGAACTATTTTGTACCTGTCCAAAAAATATTTTCTGGCCCTTACCCTTTTCATTTTAACTTTTTATACCTACTCGGTCGCCAATCTTTTTGTTCCCACCCTGTTGTTTTCACTTCTGCTTTTCTTCCGTCCGGGTAAAGTCCGTCCCTCACCCCAAGTTTTAGTAAAAGCCTTCATTCTCCTTTTCCTACTCCTACCCATTGGCTACCACCTTACTTTTGGTGAAGCAGCCGGCCGGTACCGAACAATCAGTATTTTTAATGACCAGAAAATTATCGAGGACGTTATATTGCAACGCACGGATCCTTGGATAGCCGGCTTTCGTCTTGAACCTTTGTTTCACAACAAAGTCATTGCTTATGCGGCCACTTTTGGTAGGAACTATCTCACCGCCTTCTCACCCGATTTCCTTTTTATCAACGGCGATCCCAACTTCCGCCAATCAGTCGGCCGATTCGGGCAGCTTCTCTGGGTCTGTCTCCCCTTTCTTATTTTGGGCCTTCTCAAAATTGCTCTTTGGGAAAATCCATCATATCGACTTGTCCTAGCCTGGTTACTTCTCGCCCCGGTGAGTAGCGCTCTCACCATCGGCGGCGGCAGTCACGCCACCAGGCTTTTTGTCACCCTTCCCCCTTTGATTCTGATCGCCGCTCTGGGGCTTACGTCCTTCTTGAGTTGGCAGGGAAAATTCAACTCCAAGATTCGGTTCTTAATTCTGGCTACGGTTAGTCTTGCCACCCTCCTCAATCTGACGGGATACTGGTATCGTTACGAATTTCATTATCGTTTCGAATCTGCTCGGGTCTGGAATTATGGTTTTGAACAAATCTTCGGAAAGCTGAAAGAGCTGGATCGTGGAGAGGGAAGGGTTTTCGTCAACAATACCTATGATCCGTCCTTATACCGTTTTGCTTTTTATACGAAACTCCCCCCCAAAGATTTTCAGACCTCTTTTCACACCGATGTCCCCAGTGACAATATTTTCCCTCACTTTAACGGCTTCCAATTCGGGGAACGTTATTATTTCGGTCAAATCGACCGCTACGAGAACCTTTTGGCTCTTCTCAAGCCGGGCGATCTCTATCTCGCCGTTCAAGGGAAAGAGGTTCCGGGAGATTGGGACTGGAGCAAAAATCCACCCTCGGGGATTCGATCTCTGGCCGTCGTCTATGACGTCCTCGGCCAGCCTTTAATGTATCTTCTGGAAAAGCCTGTCCAATAACTAGTTTACTTTGTACCAGTAATCGACATCGATTTTCGAAAGGTACAGGATATTGGTCAATATCGCCATAGCCAACAGGAGCCAAATTGTCGCCTTGACAGTGATTCTAAGTCCGCGGTTTTTCGGTAATACCAATGCCGTTAATGTAATCAAGATTAGGCCCAATATTCCAAACCTCATCCCGTTAATCAACAGGGGTACTTTATTTACCTCAAATAGTTTAGACAGATTTATTCCCATGGGAATAAATACTGCAACTAAGGCCATCAATCCTCCCGAACCAACCACTCCTTCGGTAAAAAAGTACCCCACCGCAATCATCAAGAAGGGAAGAAAGGGAATTCGATACCAGCCGTACGAAGCGCTTCCAAACAGGATATACACTGCCAGGTAGCCGGTTGTGGCTATCAGCAGAGGGAGACCGCCCTTGTTTTTTCTCGCCGCCAAAAATACCACCCCGAGCCAACCAACCAACGGCCAGCCGTCAGTCAAATATTTCGTACTGGTAATTTTCGTGCTCGTGAACAAGTCATAAACTGCGTTGAGGCCGATCCCGTACACCCGATTGGCGTTCGAAGAGAAGACGGCAACGAATTCCTTGGCGTCAATCGAGAGACCGTAAATGACAAACAGAAATGCGATTGAAAGCGAGATTATCAAAAACTCCGCCAAACTCTTTTTATTTTTTCCGATTAGGAACACGCCCGAAATTATTGCCACCACCCCGGAAAGCTTAAATAGCATCGCCAGACCGGCAAAAAAGGCCGCCAGCCTGATCAAGTCCGGTCTGTTTTTCTTCTCCCCCGAAGCCAGAAGAATCAAGCTGGTCAACCAGACCGGAACCAAGGCATTCTCCGCTTGCACCATCCGGCTGCCAACGACAATCAATGGGGAAGTGGCATAAAGCAGTCCCGCCACCACCCCCACGCTGGGGCAGAACCACAAGCTGGCAAGGGTGAAGACCAACGCCACACTCACCGCCCCCAGCACCAGCATCGGTTTCCTGATACTGACTACCGCCACGTCCTCGAAGTTCCTCGCTCCCCGGAGATAGGCAAAGGTTCCGGAAAATATTCCCATCATTGGTGGGTGATCGAACCAAGGATAGCTGATCGGCAAAGTCCCCCCCGGCACGGTACTTGATAGGATTCTGTCGGGGTTGATATAAGTGGGATAATTCCTGATTCCCGCCAATCCGGAAATACCCACCGGCACTCCCAAACGGATCAGCGAAAGTCCCACCCAAGCATTGCTATACTCATCGGTCGATTGACCCGGTAGGGGGACTGAGGCGTAGTTATTGCGTCTTAGTATATATCCGAGCACGACGATCAACACCAGACACAATCCAATTAAGAATTTTTTTTTCATAAGCTACATTCAATATTATCTTGTGGCACAATCCCATCTTCCATCTTTACCGTCCGGCCCCCCTGATTGCATCTTAGGCTGGTCAAATCGCGGGCAATTCCATTTATTCTGAATAATTCCAGAATCACCCCGCCAACGGTTTTCTCATTAATGGCCGCATAATCCAAACTAAAACGAGCCTCTCTATCAGAACACTTAAAAGTTAACTTAACGTACCTTCCGGCAGTTTCCGGTTCACCGACGACGGAATACTGACAAGGGTCATCTGTCTGGTTCTTAAATCTCGACTGGGTCAACATAATTTTTCGAAGGCTCTCATTCGAAAAACTAGTCTGTTTATGCCAACGCAATGACAAAATCAATGCCAAAACGAACAGCAAATAAATAATTAAGTAATTCTTTAAAAAATTCACAAGCCAATCAATTATAATGCATCCAGATATTAATGAACCTTCTCACCAAAACCGTTACCGTCCTCACTCTCTGCCTTTGGCCACTTAGTCTGTTCCTCAGTAATTCTTTTAAGGATATAGGAAACGACCTAAAGAATTATTATCATTTCTCGATCTTTGCTCCGGACAACCAAGCCCCCCTGATTATCAGCACGAAAAGATCTATTTATCAGTCGGATTTGTTAGGTCGCTTGTATAACAACAAAGCCACTTTTATTTGGGGACGATTCAAGTCCAATTTTTTTGCCATCGTCGATCCAAATAATTATTTCTTTGGTTTTCATCCGCGAGAGATTGTCCGAGAGAACCTAAACATCGAGAAATTCCCGTTTATATCAATATTCTTTTTCTTATACGCCATTTATCGCATCAAGGCCTTCAAGGGCGCCGGGCTTTTGGTTGCCGTCTTTCTTGTCTTGACAGTTCTATTATCACTGGCAAATTTCGACAAAGTTGATTTCATTCTTTATCCCGTCCTCGCCGGTTTTATGATTCGCGGAATTACCTCGATGAGCGAAGAAAAACCCAAGTTCTTTCTAACTGTCTCATTTCTGTTAATTTTATTTGCCATTCCCCAGTATCTTCGAGTTTTCGTAAATCTTCTCCACCAATGAAAAAATATATCCCCCTTTTTCTTCTATCTTTAATTACCCTCCTTGGACTATTTGTTCGTTTTTATCGTTTGGGGGAGGTCCCCGCCGGCCTATATCTGGACGAAGCCGCCCAAGGATACAACGCCTACTCTATCCTCAGGACGGGCAGGGATGAATTTGGGAAGTTCCTCCCAATTGTCTTTCGGTCTTTTGCTGATTTTAAGACTCCAATTTATATATATCTGATAGTTCCTCTCATCCCCATTTTCGGTCTCACTTCATTTACGGTTCGGTTCCCCTCGTTCTTCTTTTCTGTCCTGACCCTCCCCCTACTCTTTCTTATCATTAGACAGTTGTCTCCCAAAAAGATACCAAATACTAGATACTGTCTACTTGCTACTCTAATGCTGGCCATATCCCCTTGGCACACCCTTTTCGGGCGGACGAATTTTGAATGCAACGTCGCTTTGTTTTTTCTTCTTTTCGCCATTTACTTCTTTTATCTGTCCCTAAAAACCCCTCTCCTTCTAATTGTTTCTGCACTCTTCTTTGCCATTACCATTCCCGCCTATCACTCCCAGCGAATCATCGTTCCCTTAATTCTCATCCTTCTTTTAATTCGCCATTACCGCACTCTTTTGTCTCGCACCCATCTTTGGTATTCTGTCGTTGGTTTCATTATCGGGGTGGTTCTTTCACTGCCGACGTTGTCAATCATATCCACTCCCGGATTCTTGGCGCGAGCCACCACCCTAAACATCTTCACCCAAACCCCATCGGGATACCTGGCTTGGTATCACGGCCCGCTATCCTCGATTATCAATGCCCGTTGGTACCTGACCATCAAAGAATTTTTCTCCCTTTACTTTTCTTATTTTTCACCCAGAAACATTTTTCAACTTGGCGACTATGGTCCACGGAGTTCGTTTCCGGATCTGGCAGTTCAATACAGTTGGCAGTTTCCGTTTTATATCTACGGTCTTTATCGGTTAATCATCGAAAAAAAACTTGGGGAGTTTCGTTTTTTAATAGTTTCGCTATTGCTAATTTCACCCTTACCCGCCGCTATTACCCGGGATCCCTTTACTACTATTAGGTCTCTACCGATGGTCGTTCCGCTTTCTTTTATTATCTCTCTGGGAATCATTCGAATCTACGAATTCATTCCTTCCAGATTTCGAAAGATTTCGAAAATTGGCTTTGGAGGAGTCATTGTTTATTCATTAATTAATCTTTATAGCTCGGCCATCATTCTCAATGAATACTTTCGAGCCCCTTCTTGGGATTACGGTTGGCGTCAGGTTGTAGAAAGGCTGAGTACTTTGGATCAAAAATTACCGGTCGTGGTCGACAACGCCCGAGCCGAGCCCTACAGCCAGATATTATTTTTTACCAAATTTGATCCAGTCATATATCAGCGGGAAAACTTCGAAGTTTTCCCGGCCGAGTATTATTCCAATCTGAATCGGAACCGAGTCAAAAATATTGGCCGGATTACCATCAGGGGAATCGAATGGAAACCGGATATGATGCTCGAACAGTATCTCGTCGGTGATCACTTGGCCATTTCCTACGACCAGCTGAAGAGGAATCACCTGACTTTAATTGATGAAATCAATTATCCCGACGGCACTCCGGCTTATCGAATCGTCAAAACCAACCCAGATGAAAATACCAACGACAATCCGCTAAAATAAGACCGTATGCAGAATATTACCCAGCGGTATCTCCCTTTGTTATTGATCGTTATTTTTGCCGCCTTCATCCGTTTCAACAAACTGGCGGTCAACCCTCCAGCCCTATTTGCTGATGAGGTTGACATTGGTTATCAAGTGAAGTCGTTTTTGTCGACAGGCCGGGATTACTACGGCAACTCTTTCCCCCTGCAGTTTCGTTCCTTTTCGGATGTTAGGACGGCCCTCCCGATTTACGCCACCGTTATCGCATCGCGACTTCCGGGTATCTCAATCGACACGGCCATTAGACTTACCCCGGCAATTTTTTCTCTCCTCTCAATCTTGGGTATTTTTTTCCTCGCCAACCAATTATTGGTTGTCTTCGATCTTTGCAAAAACAAAAATTCATCCCCAGCCGGATTGTGGGCATCCCTCTTTCTGGCTCTAACCCCCTGGCACTTTACTTATTCGCGCATCGGCTTTGAGTTATCCATGCTGTTTGCCTTCTTCATTTGGGGGTTATTTTTTTATTTCCGCGGGTTAAATTCCAAAAAATTCGGCCTTCTTCTTGCTAGCGCTGTTTTATTGGGTCTGATGCCCCTGATCTATAGCACCGCCAAGCTCTCCATTTTATTTATTCCCTTTCTGATTCTTAGTCTTCCCTCCAGACTCCGTCCCAAATTGTTTTCAAGAGACAATCTATTGTTTCACTTGATTCTTACCATTCCTCTGGTTCTTATCGTGGTTAGCGGGGGAGCCGCCCAACGCTTCTCCGAACTGGCGATTCACACCGACCCCACCCTCTTTCCTGAGGTAAACTTTTCTAGGCAGGCTGACCTTGGTCCGAACTTAATCGTTGGCTCATCTCCCAATATCGAAAGCAAATTGGCCCACAACCGTCCCCTGATGATCCTGACCGCCTTTGCCAAGAACATTTTTGGCCCGGTTTCTTTTAATTATCTGTTTGTAGCCGGAGATAAGAATCTGCGTCACGCCGTTTCCGGGTGGGGGATGCTGCTAAAATTGGTGGCGATTCCGCTTTTATTTGGAATCTATCTGGCTTTCCGTCAAAAAGAGAGTCACCTGGCCCGTTTTCTTCTAGTTCTTGTCCTCTTGGCCATTCTTCCGTCGGCGCTGACCCGCGATGGCGCCGCCCACTCGTCCCGGACCTTTCTCCTCTTGTTGCCGTTGACAATTACCATCGCCATTGGATTCCAATCTATATTTTCCTCCCGCAAATCAGCGGCCTTGTTGCTTTTATTAGCAATTTGTTTCGAATTTTTCCTTTATCATCACGACTACTGGTTTCACTACCGTTACCTGTCAGAGAGATTATGGGATTCTGGAATGAAAGAGATGATCTTGGAGAGTAACAAGTATCCGGAGAAGATCAAGGTAATTTCACGGACTTTTGAACCTCCTTTAATCTTTTTCCTTTATTACTCCGATTTCCCCGCCGGGCAATTCCAACAACTAGTCAAAAAGGGTAATCATCTAACCCCGATTGACGGTGAATTGAATCTCGAAGGCGTCCGCTTCGCCGATCTTCCTATTTACTTCGCTTCGATCAGAGATCCACACGCAAAAAACCCTCTTGTACTAAGAGACGCCGTCTATTTTCTTTCCCAAGGCGAGGTCAAAAATATTTTTCCCGGCCTACCCCCCAGCGATGTTAGTGTGATTCGGCTCCCATCCAATGAGCCGTTGTTTTATAGACTGATAACCGAAAACTAACTTGGTCTGTTGTTGTGGCAGCCCGGATCTTTGGCCAGCCTTTTTTCTACAATAAACCATCCAATCTCTTTCCTTTCGACCGGTGTTGAGAAGATATTTTCTGTCTTGATATCCTCGTCGATGATCTCTATCGGTAACCCCTTTAGGGGCTCCCGAATCAAGAACCGCAGACAGGTGGTTCCGGAATGTGGTGCAGGCAGAAAACCGGGGAAACCCAGGATATTTCCGGTCTCCCAGAATGGGTAATAACCCCACTTCATTTCACCATATTGGGAAAACAGATAGGCCCAGACGGTCTGAATTCGATATGGGATACCGGTCAGTCGGACAGTGAAGCCTTTGCCATCAGCTGTCTGATAGAGCGAATTTATCACCGTCAGTTCGTCCGTCAATTTCATAAATGGTTGCGGCTTAATTTGAAATATCAGGCTATCCTTTGCCTCTGTCGCGATTAATTTCAGATTTGAAAAAGCAATCACCGCCATCAAGCTGTAGGCCAACAGAGCCGTCTTCTTGGTTCTTAATTTATTGATTAGGTAGGCAACTCCCACAAGTAAACCTGCTGAGAGGCCCGCGTGAGTGTAATAGGCCAAATGTCCTCCGAATGGGGCCAAGAAAACCCAGGCGAAGATCCACACCAGTATCAACCGCACAGGCTTTTCTTTAAATGCCAACTTGACCAAACAAACTACGATGATCAACGCCAAGAGTGAGATCGCAATTCCTTCACCCGGAAGGAGCAATAGATTGTCGTGAAACATCGCCCGAAATTTTTCCAGATACATCGCCGTTTTGGACTGCCCGGGACTCATTATTCCCCAGCCAGTCGAAACCATCTCTATAGCCTGTCGTACTGAAACAAAACCTCTCTTGATCTCAACCAATAGATATGTCGAAAGCAATGCCATGGGTATCAAGACCGCCGCTGCAATCGACCCCCTGCTCCGGACAATGTTCCTCCGTAACCCAAACAGAAGTAGTAAAACCGGGAAGAAGAAATAAGCAAACATCAAATTGAGTTGCGCCCCGAACGCCGCTCCGGAGAGCATCAACGTCGGCGCCCATTTTGAATACCGGCTTTTCCGATAAAGCATTGTCACTCCGACGAAGATCATCAGCCAGCACCAGACCCCCAAGGTGGGGTTTCCCACGTACATCGCATATTGGTACTGTTCAAAAGAAATTGCATAGAAAAAAGCGCTGATCAGACCGACCGCGGGAGTGAATAGCCGGCCACCGATATAAAACAACGCAAACACACCGCTAGCATTGATCAGGCGGAACACGGCATTCACAAAAAATACATCACCCTGCCCCAACAAATAAAGCGGCCCCAGCAGGTACCAGAAGATCGGTCCGTGAAATAGGCCCAAGTTTCCTGTCGCCGGTGGTCCGATCAGTCTGAAGTCAAGTCCTTGGTAAATCTGGGTGCTGGTAAAGGCGTCACGAGCTTCATCAAAACCAAAATAAGTGCTTTCCCGAAACCATAAGAAACGGACCACCAGTGCCAAAAGAAAGATCAACCAAAGCAACTTTTTTAATTTTCCTTTTTCCATTCTTCAATTCTAGCAAGTTTGTGAGGGTATAATGACCTCATGAAGCGGTCGAGCCTCTGGCTGTTGTTGATTATCGCCTTGGGATTCATCCTCAGAATCTCTTTTCTTGGCAAAATTCCGGCCGGATTTACTCCGGACGAGGCTTCACAGGGATACGGCGCCTACTCCTTACTCAAAACAGGCAAAGATGAATGGGGCCTGCGGCTGCCACTTACCAGTTTTCGCGCCTTTGCTGATTATCGCGCCCCGCTCCAGACCTACCTGATAATCCCCACGGTCGCCCTTTTTGGTCTCAACGAGTTTGCCGTTCGCCTCCCTTCAGCTATCTTCGGTACCCTCGCCATCTTCGCCATCTATTTACTTACGAACAAAATCTTTTCCAAATCTCAAACGGGGCACCTAGCCGCCTTCTTTCTCGCCATCTCTCCTTGGCACCTCCAGTTTTCTCGTACCGCTCTCGAAGCAAATTTTACTTCTTTCCTTTTTCCTTTCGGACTCTATCTTCTCTTGGTAGGTATGGAAAAACCCAAAATTCTTTTCTACTCCGCCTTGGTTTTCGGCTTGGATCTCTATTCTTATTTGGCCGCGAAACTCTTTATTCCCTTGTTCCTGATTGGCTTTATCTGGCTGAATCGCAAAGAACTAGTCAAAATTCCCAGAAATTTTCTCGTCATTTCCTTAACGACCTTTCTCCTCTTCGCCGTCCCAATATATTTCGATGCCGCCTTTGGGTCGGGTAATTCCCGAGGCAAAGACCTGATCATCACCAACCTTTCCCAAGAACAACTGAAAGAAATCGCCAAGATTCAGTATCTTTCACCCTTAAATAAGATCAATCCGCAGCTATCCCGTCTCTTTACCAACAAACTCACCTTTATCCTCGATAAATTCAGCGAAAACTATATTTCCTATCTCACTCCCTCATTTTGGTTCACCGAAGGCGGACGGGAGACGACCTACTCAGTCATTCCCGGCCGGGGATTGCTTTATTTTTGGATGATTATTCCCGTAGCCATGGGAATCTTATTTCTGCTTACCCGGAAAAAAGAACTTCGTCTTATCCTCCTTTGGTTACTCTTGGGCATCATTCCGGCCGCCCTAACCAAGGAGGGTTACCGCCCCAATCGAGTCGCCTCCCTGTTGACGCTTTGGGAGATGGTCGCTGCAGTTGGCGCGGTTTCCTTCCTCACCCAACTATCGTCCGCCAGACGACGGACCGTTTTACTCATTTCAACTCTCGTCATTAGCGTCTTCTCCGTTTCCTATCTTTATGATTATATATACGCCTCCACCACAAAATCACCCGACGCCTTAGTTTTTGGTTACCGCGATTTAGTTACGAAAGTTCAATCTCGTCAAGCCGGTTTCGAAAATGTAGTCGTCGACCGTGGCAGCCAGTCCCAAGTATTCTTTGCCTTCTACGAAAAGATCAACCCTTCCTATTACCAGACGTTTTCCCAAGTCTGGTGGCCGCAGGTGTTGGAGAAGAAACTTCTTTTTTTGGACATGCTCGATGGTTACCGACTCGACAAGTTTATTTTCAAATCCTTCAATCAGGAAACGGATCTCCTCTCTGGAAACCTAGTTATTATTCCGGCCAGAAAAATAAATGACGAACTAAGAAAGTTTGTCATTGACACGGTCGTTTATCCCGATCGAACTCCCGCCTTTTATTTACTCACCAATGCTCAAAAACAAAAATAAACTTCTATTAATCCTAATTGTTCTTTTGGGAGTATTTCTCCGCTTTTGGCAATTAGACAAAATTCCGGTATCACTCAATTGGGACGAGGTCAGTCAGGGGTACAATGCCCTCTCGATCCTGAAAAGTGGCAAAGATGAGTGGGGAAAGTTTCTCCCCTTGGCCAATTTTCGCGCTTACGGCGACTATCCCACCACTTTCTATATGTATGCGACGATTCCCTTCGTATATTTCTTTGGCCTTTCGGAGCTCACCGTCCGTCTCCCGTCTGCTATTTTTGGCTCTCTTCTCGTTTTGGTCACCTACTATTTCTGTGAGTATATTTTCAGGAAGAAATCAATTTCCTTGGCCGCAGCTTTTTTTGTCGCCCTCTCTCCCTGGAGTTTGTTTCTGAGTCGGCAGGCTATTCAGGCAACCCCGGCGACGCTATTACTGTCTCTCGGAATTTTTCTTTTCATCAAAGGAACCAGACAGAACAATTACCTTAATGTCCTTGGTACTATCGTTTTGGGACTTTCTGCTTATGCCTATCACAACACCAGAATTTTCTCCCCTCTAATTTTTTTGATTCTCCTGCTTCACTATCGGAAGCAACTACTTCCATTCCTGCAGAAGACACTTCTTCTCTTATTTATTTCCGGAATCTTCTTCGTCCCCCTCTTTTTTGTCGTTCTTTCCCCAGAGGGGAGTGCCCGGTCGGCTTGGGTTGGCATCTTTGATCAGGGTGCGATCAACGACATCAATTCAGCTAGAGGGGCCTCAACTTTGCCTCCGCTTCTTGCCAAGTTGGCCCACAACAAACTCACTTACTTCGTCCCCAAAGTCTTATCCAACTACTTTGGCTATTTTAGTCCCAAGTTCTTGGGTCAACAAGGCGGTACTCAATACCAGTTCAGTGTTCAGGGATTCGGTATCATCAATCCGCTGGACCTACTCCTTTTATATCTGGGTCTGGTACTCCTAGTCGTCAGATACCAAAGACTCGATCAGGATCACCGATTTCTGCTGTATTGGCTTCTACTGGCTCCTCTCCCCGCCGCCATTACTCGCGATCCCTATCAAGTTGTCAGGGCGACGACCATGCTACCAGTGGTCTATCTTGTGATCGCCTACGGCCTATCGGAAGTCGCAGGATCACTCAAAAGTTGGTCCAAAAATATCAAGTCAGTACTGGAGATTATCTTCCTCATTACTTACCTTATCTGGTTTGGCCTTTATCTGAGAAATTGGCTGTTTGTTTATAACAACAAATACTCTCAAGCTTGGCAGTATGGTTACAAACAGGCGATCACCTACGTCAAAGAAAATTATGGCAACTACGAACACGTTGCCTTCACCAAGAAATACGGCGAGCCTCACGAATTCGTCTTGTTCTTCAATGCCTACGATTCGGCCAATTACCGGAACGATCAAAATCTAGTTCGTTATGGCAAAAGCGATTGGTTCTGGGTCGACAGTTTTGACAAATATCTGTTTATCAACGACTGGGAGGTAAAAGCAAAATCAGCCAATTTCCAAAGCACCTTACTCATCACTAGTCCGGGGAATTACGATTCTCATGGCAAGCTTCTCAACACCATTAATTTTCTCAACGGTACGCCAGCTTTCGACATCGTCGCCTACTAATTACTCTTAGTTCATCTTCAACCAAACCCCGGGTGTCAGTGAATACGCCAAAAAAATATTGGCTCCAATCGCTACCGAAATTAACGCTAGGTATATCAATCGATTCGTTCGGACATTTCTAACTGTCAGAAACCACAGTATCGTAATCGGCAGAAACATTCTCCAGTATGGGGTTAGAAATGACAACGGGGATATTTCATTCAATTTATGTACCGTCACTCCGAGTGGAAACAAAGTGAGAAAAAGAGGTAAAAGTTTTTCTTTCGATCTATATCCCTTCGCCAGTAACGCCCCCCCAGCTAGAAATAAAAATGGCATAAATGGTATCCGGTACCAGCCATAAGAATTTCCTCCCATCAACAGGAATACAGAAAGATAAACAAAAGTCGGCAATACCACAAAGGAAAATATCTTTTTTGACTTCGTTTTCATCAGAACAAATAAGCTCACCCAGCCCATCAACGGCCAACCCTCGGTCAGTCTTTTGCTGATGGTTATCTTCGTCACCGTCAGCAGGTCAAAAAGGGAACCAAACCCGATGTCATACGGCCTAGTCGAATTTGACGACCACACCTCCATGAAGGTCGACCATCCAAACGCCGCCCCATAGACGAAATAAAGAGCCAGAAACGACCCGGAGACGATCAGAAACAATGCCGCCTCCCGGAATTTTTCCGCTAGTTTCTTGTTTTCTTGAGTCAACAAAACAAACAACCCACAAATAATTACACTAACCCCGCTCACCTTAAACAGAACAGCAAGACCGGCAGACAACGCCGCCAGCCAAAGGTAGATCAATCTATTCTTAGTTAGATACTTATACAGAAAGATTAAGGCCAGCAAGAAGCCAATAATTACCCCGTTCTCCCCCTGAACCATCCTACTAGTAACCACCATCAGTGGAGAAGTGGCATACAGGGCCATCACCATCAACGCCGCTCCCGTTCCGAATATTTGATAACTCAAATAACCCACCAAGGCCACGGTAAATACTCCCATCACCAGCATTGGTTTTCTGATAATTCTGGCCGTAGCATCTTCAAAAACTCTCGCTCCGGAAATATAGGCATAGCTACCAGTAATCAATGGTAAAAGTGGGGGATGATCCAGCCAAGGTTGATTAATGCCCAGAGGATTCCCCCCTGCCGTGGTTGAGAAAATCCCATCGACGTTGATATAGCGGAAATCGGTTCCTTTATAACCCTCCAACCCGGATCTACCCACCGGCCGACCCAGCTGAATCAAAGACAGCCCCACCCAGGTATTGGAATATTCATCCGTTGATTCACCCGGAAGTGGCACCACCGCAAAATTTCTATATCGGAGGACTGCGCTGACAGTCAGGATGACCAAAACTAAAGTGATAATAAAAAATTTGTTAATTCTTGGCATAAAAATCTCTGATTTCGGTCTCCGAATAATCATAAAAACACTCCACCCGGGAACGAACCTTAACTTTTTCTAGGAGGTTATTGATCCGGTCGTGATCGTCAAAACACTTCCAACTCCCATCCTTTGCGTTGATCATTTCTTCTGCCGAAAATCCATTTATTCTCGCCGTCTCTCTTAATAATGCCGCATAATTATTCTCTGACAATACCGTCAGGTCCATGCTGTTGTTGGCCACCTTATTTTTTCCGCAATAGAAAGTCACTCGAGCAAAAATTCCCTCAGAGGTCACCGGATCACCAAAGATCGAGAACTGGCACGGATCAACAGCCTTTTGACGCGCCCCCGAAACCGTTGTAATCAGATACTCATATTTTTCTTTTGTATACAATCGGGAATTGCGCCAGCGCAGGAATACGAATAATGATACAGCAATTATGGACCAAATTGCGGTGTACCAGAGGATTCGGCGCAGGTACTCTTCTGTCTCATTGGACATATTTGTAGTGTAGCACGCGAACCTCTAAAATAAGGCAAGGCACTCATGAAAAAAATCATTCCTTTAGTTCTAATATTCCTGCTCGCCCTTTCCCTCCGTTTGGTTGATTTGGGGAACCACCCTCCGGGACTTACCTGGGATGAGGCGGCTCTGGGCTACAACGCCTACTCCATTCTCAAAACCGGCCGAGACGAGTTTGGAACTTTTCTACCTCTTATTTTCAAGTCGTTCGGGGATTATAAGCCGGGTGTTTATGTCTACTTGACCGTACCCTCAGTCGCTCTTTTTGGTCTGACCGAGTTCGCCGTCCGTTTTCCATCTGCCCTTTTTGGTTCTCTAGCCGTGATTGGTATCTACCTCCTCACCAACCAACTCTTTCCTAAAAAACCATTAGTAATTAGAAATTCGTCATTAGATATTGGCTTCATTGCGGCGGCGATGTTGGCCCTAATGCCCTGGCATCTTCATTTTTCCAGAGGCGGTTGGGAGGTAAACGTCTTCGCTACCATGATTCTTTTTGCCACCTACTTTCTGATCAGGTCTCTTTCGGATAAAAAGCTTTCTCTCCTCGTCCCTATTTTTCTCTTTGTCTTGTCGATCTTTACCTATCAAGCCGGAAAGCTCCTAGCACCATTGATCATCATTCTGATTCTAGTATCAAACTGGGATTCCGCCAAAATCAAGGCAGTTGAACTCAAGAAAAATAAATTCTCGCTAATAATTTGTCTATTACTTCTCGGAGTCACCGCCTTCTACTTTGTCCAAACTACCACTGGTCCCGTCGGGAATCGGGTCTCCCGCCTGTCTATTTTTAGTTACAAACCAAAGCCATCTGCCCAGCTAATCCAAACTGACAATAACAACTTGTTCTCTGTAGCCGTATTTCATAGTCAGTTGGATCTTCTGGTTCGCGAAATCAGCAGCCGTTATCTGTATCATTTCTCACCGGAATTGTTGTTCTTCGAAAACAGTACTCCCCGGGAAGCCTTGCCGAAAATGGGATTGCTCTACCTATTTGACGCAATTTGGCTGATATTCGGGGCGATCTTTCTCCTCCGTTATGAAGGCCGGCGAAGCAGCTTGATCCTTCTGGGACTTCTGTTTTGTGCCCCGATTGGCGCCAGTCTAACCTTGAGCGAGTTCTCCGTCGTCCGCGCTCTGCTTATGACGGTACCTTTGGCCGTAATTACCGCCTTGGGCTTCTATTATGTCTGGAAAAATCATCGGTTTATTTTTCTTGTTCTTTTCTTTCTCTATCTTCACAACATCTTCCTCAATCTTGATCTTTACTTCAACCACAGCCGGAACTTTCTGGCGCCTTCGTTCAACTATGGTTACAAACAAGCCATCGAACGCATAAAGACGTATCCCGCCAGCAGAGTCGTCATGACCGACGTTTATGGCCAACCTTATATTTATTATCTTTTCTACACCAAATACGACCCGGCGACATATCAAAGGGACAACAACTTCATCAGTGGTGGAGTCGACGTCGGATCAGTGCCCTCGGTAGGTAATGTCGAGTTTCATCAATTCGGCAACACCGAGATTTCTACTCAAAAAGATGTCTTGTTCATAGGCAACAACGTCAACATTCCCGACTCATTCGACTATCATCAGGATAACGTCGAGTTCTTCGATCAAATCAACCTTCCTGACGATCTGACACCCGTCTTTCGAATTATCAAAACCAGACCATGAAAAACAGATTAATCTTGGCTATCCTCATTCTAGCCTTCCTTCTCCGAGTGCCCTTTTTGGACAAGTTCCCCGCCGGACTAAATGCTGACGAAGCCGCAATTGGCTACAACGCCTACTCTCTGATCAAGACCGGCCACGACGAACATGGAGTTGCCTGGCCTCTAGTCTTCCGCTCCTTCGATGATTACAAACCGGCAGTCTATTTTTACCTCGTCCTCCCATTTGTTTATTTCATGGGTCTTTCGGTTTGGGCAGTCCGTCTCCCCTCGGCTCTCCTCAGCGTCCTCTCTGTCTACTTCATTTACCTTCTCACCAACAAACTCTTCCCCAACAAATCATTAGTAATTAGAAATTCGTCATTCGATATTGGCGTCGTTGCGGCAGCAATGATCGCCATTTCTCCCTGGCATCTTCACTTTAGCCGCGGCGGTTGGGAGGCCAATACCGCCTCGGTTTTTATGCTCATCGGCCTCTATTTCCTGATCAAATCCCTACTAGATACTAGATACTTTCTACTAACTACTGTCTTATTTGTCCTTGCTTTGTATACCTACCACTCTCTCCGCGTCGTAATTCCGCTCGTCTCAATCTGTTTCTTGGTTATCTACTTCCAAAAGATCAAAGACGTTCTCAGCCAGCCGACTCAGATCAAACCGATTAGCATTGCTCTTATTTTGGGAGCATTGGCTCTACTGCCCTTAGCTCTTCAATTTACTTCAGACGAAGGTAGAAGTCGCTTCACGGGAGTCTCAATCTTCGCCGACGAAGGACCTCTCTGGGAGGCACTAGAGCTCCGACGTGAAGATGGGAGTACCCCCCTCGCTCGAGTTCTTCACAACCGCTACTTCACCTATTCATATCGTTTTGCCAAGAATTATCTCTCTCATCTCTCACCCCGTTTTCTATTTATCACCGGAGATGAAATCGCCAGAAGCAAGGTTCCCGGTATGGGCCAGACATACCTCTTGACTCTGCCGTTTTTTATCTGGGGACTACTCTTGCTTCTTCGGAGAATGAAGGCTCCCGATAAATTGGTTCTGGGCTGGCTCTTCATCGCCCCCATTGCCGCCGCCCTTACTTTCCAGTCGCCGCACGCCCTTCGTTCTCAGAACATGATCTATCCTCTGACTATTATCACGGCCATCGGCCTCTTCGAATTAATTTTATTCATTAAATCATTGGGCATTCGGGCTTTATTAGTTATTAGTTATTCGACATTAGTCATTCTTGGCACATATGAGGTTACCCGCTATCTCCATCAATATTATATTCACTATCCAAAGGAGCTAGCCTACGCTTGGCAATATGGTTTTGATCAAATTGCCGAATATGTTAACCAGCATGAAAACGAGTACGACAAGATCATCATCTCCGACCGTTATGACCAGCCCTACATTCTAATGGCTTTTTTCCTCAAATACCCTCCGGAAAAAATCCAACGGGAAGCGGTTTTGGAACCACGCGATAAATTTGGTTTTTCTACCGTCAGAAAATTTGGCAAATATGAATTCAGGCGTATTGATTACGGTCAGGACGAAAAAATTCCCCACGCTCTCGTGATCGCAGCTGACGAGGCGGTCAACGACAGCAAAATCATCAACGACATCAAAGATCCGGGAGGAAACATCATCTGGCGCTTCGTCAAATCCAATTAACGCAAGTATTTACAAAGTACCACCTAAGTAATACAATCAAACTACATATGACCAAAGTCCAACTCACTTTTACTGATCAAGAAGTTCAGGCAATCTACTCGATCGGATCCAAATATGGCTACAATTTACCCAAAACACTTAAATTCATTGTGGGCCGGGAAGCTGCACGGTATATTGATGATAGCAACCTGCCAACCTACGAGATGAGCAAGAAAAACGAAAACCAAGCCATTAAGACTCTAAAGGAGCACCGTCAAAGGAAAACTGTTAAGCTTAATAAGCCCTCCGATATCGGGCTTTTATGAATATTTCCTATTCGAAATATTTTCTAAAAAGAATTCAAAAAAAGTATAAAGAAAGGCCCATTTTGAGAAACAAAGTGGTCAAGCAAGTATTGTTGTTTTCCAAAAACCCACGTCACCCTTCACTTAAGACACACAAATTAAGAGGCACTCGGCAGGATCAATATTCATTTTGGATAGAGAGGGATCTGAGAATTGTATATGTCAGAGACGAAGCAGATGTAATTTTCACAGACATTCTTACCCACGACGAATATTAACCAAATTAAAACCAGGGCCGCTTGGACGTCAGCATATCAGTGTTTTCACCCCCGACGAAGAATCTCCAAAAGAAAGGCAATCTCGTTTCCGATAATTTTGTCGTCGGTCCGAACGGGCAACTGATACTCTCACAACGCGTCTCGAAAATTGTATATAGATACTTGGCGTTAAAGAACATACCCATCCCGATGAACAAAATCAGGATCCAGCGGCTCAGTTTCCTCGCCCACGACTTCCTCCAAAGGTAGTAAATTAATGACGGAAATAAAGCCACAAAATATACCAATCTGAAAACAATCGTTGGTGTTGTCGGCCTGAAAGCATTCATCAGATAATAACGTGAAGTCATCAGTAGTCCGATCCCTAGCACCAATGCGAAGAAGTCGGCCCGCTTGTGCAACCAGCGCAGGCCAAGCGCCCCAAAGATCGCGATTAGCGGAAAGACGGGGTAACGGTACCAGGGCAGCAGATCTTGCTCCGTTCCCGAAAGGAGAGACACCATCAACCAATAGAAAAAAAACAGCAACAATAACTTCATCTCCTTGGATTTTTTTTCGGACAGAGAGAAAAAAAGCGCCATCAACAAACCGAAAATGTACCAACCATCAAAGAGTAGGTCGATGTCATAAGCCGGCGAGTTTAAAAAGTAGGGAAGTCCGGTCCATCCGGCAAAACGTCCTCCCTGAATCTTCAATATTTGTAGGAATAGACTCCAATTGTAGTGGTAACCATAGGTCAGGTAGGCCAGCACCCCCAGAAGCCCCAAGACAAGTATCAATCCAGCGTGACTCCATTTTTTCTTCGAAATGGCAAGAAACATCATCAGTGGGGCGAGAAAAAATCCAGTCGGTTTCATTAGTCCCAGAATCGCTGCCAATAGGCCGGTGACGATCGGAAAAATCAAGTTTGGTTTGTCGAGGTATTTTTTCGCCAGAAATAAACTACCGATTACTCCCAAAGCGATCATGTTTTCCGGCACCGACAACCGGCTACCCAGAACCAAGATGGGAGACAGACCATAAAAGGCCATCGCCAAGATCCCCGTCCAGTAACCAAAAAACTCAACTCCGACGACGAACACCAAGGCCATTGTAAATAGGGAGGCGATTACCGATGGTATTCGTGAGTGAGATGGAGGAATTACTTTTGTTCGGTCGTCGCCGAACAAATGCCCCGCTCCTCCCGAAAGCAAGGAATACAAAGGCGGCTCGTCCAGCCAAGGCCGCCACAGTTTGGCTGGCATGAATAGGTTGTGTTTGTCACCGACGATTCCGTCAAATACCAAATTCTCCTTGGGGTAATCCAGAGTTGACCAGGAGACAGGGGTGCCCGTCTCAATTAGATAGATCCCTGACCAGCTGTATAGCAGTTCTTCGCCGTGGGCTGGCGCCGGCATTCGATCGTAGCCATGGAGCTTGATAACAGCTAGGAAATAAAATACAAGCAGGAAGACCGCCAGTTTCAGATTTATGTGCATCCTATGACATAATATACCTTAAAGTGAAACTAACAGTTACGCTTGCCACCTTCAATGAAGAGGCGAATCTCGCCCGCTGCCTCACCGCCGTCAAGGATCTCGCCGACGAGATCATTGTTGTTGACGGTTCATCTACCGACAGGACAAGAGAAATAGCCAAGCGATTTGGCGCCAAAGTCATCAAGACTACCAATCCGCCGGTTTTTCATATCAACAAACAGAAGGCAAACGACCTAGCTCAAGGAGATTGGATACTCCAGCTCGACGCCGACGAGACCGTCACCCGGCAACTAAATAAAGAGATCAAAAATCTCTTGGCCGGTAAATCATTTGGCTACGATTCCTGGGCCTCACCGATCAAACGACTTTTTGGTCGCAGGATCACGCCGCTTTTGGTACCAGCCGCCGCATATTATCTTCCCCGGCATAACTATTTTCTAGGCCGGTATCTTAGGAACGCCGGCCAGTACCCCGATCCAGTCATCCGTCTCTTTCAAAGAGGCAAAGCTCATCTTCCCGCCAAAGACGTTCACGAGCAGATGGCTGTCGCCGGCAGCATCGGTTGGCTCACCGGCGAGCTTGATCACTTTGCCACCCCTGACTTTTCCCGTTACTTAATGCGTGAAAACCGCTATTCCTCACTTGCCGCGGTGGATCTGAAGAACTCGGGAGTAGAGGTCTCAATCCTTAATACGATTAATTACCTATTTATCAAACCTTTTGGCACCTTCTTGTCGCTCTATTTCCGTTACCGCGGCTTCATGGATGGTTTTCCGGGTTTCGTTTTTTCTCTCTACTCCGGCTTTCATCACGCCTTTTCTTACATGAAATTATGGGAGCTTTACCAAAATGACTAAATTTAGAGTTCAGTTCCCCGGTCGGGAGCACTCCAAGGGTCGCGGCATCGGCCGATACACCGAATCCCTAATTGAGGCCTTAGAAAAAACGAACGAAGTCGAGCTCGTCGATACCAATCCCGACCTGATTCATTACGGCTTCTTTGACCTCTTTTACCATACCCTGCCAAATTCATTTTCCCGACCGACCGTCGCCACCGTCCACGACCTCACCCCCCTAGTTCTTTCGAAGCTCTACCCCCAAGGTTTTCGCGCCAAGATAAATCTGGCTCTCCAAAAATATTCCCTTTCAAAAGTTTCCGCCGTCATCACCGACTCACAAAACTCAAAAAAAGACATTGTTAGTCTCCTCGGGATTCCAGAGAATATAATTCACCCGATTCACTTGGCCGTCGCCCCGGAACTGGGCAAAACAGTCACCCAAAAGAGGCTTGGGTCAACAAAAGAAAAATATCACCTACCCGAACAATTCATCTTTTATTTGGGGGGAATCAACCCCAACAAAAATTTGCTCCGACTGGCCAAGGTCTGTCAAAAATTAAACCTGATACTAGTCTTAGGTGGGGGAGAGTTCACCAAAGCTCCAGTCAAAACCTTTTCCCTAAAAGAAAGGCTTGGGCTTCAATCCAATCACCCGGAGCTAGCTGAATTTTACGCGATTCAAAGACTGATTGCCTCCAACCCACTCATCATGGCCACCGGCCCGATTGCCCGGGAAGATCTTTCCGCCATCTATCGTCTGGCGACCATCTATTGCCAACCGTCCCTGTATGAAGGTTTCGGTCTGACCGTTTTGGAAGCCATGACCGCCGGTTGTCCGGTGGTCTCCTCCGACACCAGTTCGCTCCCCGAGATCTATCCGACCGGTACCCTAACCTTCAATCCGGAAAAACAAGACGAAATTGAAACTGCTCTAACTGCCGCATTGTCCCTACCGTCTTCCCAAAAGAAACTCCAGCTTGCCCGCCAAAAGGAAAAAGCCGCCTCGTTCTCATGGGAGAAAACCGCCAAAGCCACTCTTGCAGTTTATCAATCGGTTTTAAATATATAATGCTCAAAATACTGATCAAATATTTGGCCGTTTGGCGTCTTGCCACCCTCGCCGTGGCCTTTCTCGCCGCCTACACGCTTCCCCTCAAGGACTGCTGTCAGAGTTTCGGCAAGAATATTGACTTCAATTATCTAACCCGGATCTGGGCAAATTTTGCCGGGGGTGATTTTCTCGATCTAGCCAAGTTCAGTTATGGCCCGCCTCTCGAAAAGGGTACCTATATTCTCTTTCCATTATTTCCTTGGTTGATCGGGGAAGTTACCCGAATTACTTCCGATTATCTTGCCTCTGGTCTGCTCATTGCCCATCTTAGTTTAATTCTCGCCCTATTAATACTTTATCGGTTGGTAAAACTGGATTTCAAAGAGAACATTGCCCGTTTGACTCTAACCCTATTGATGATTTTCCCAACCTCCTTTTTTTTCGGCTCGGTCTACACCGAGTCATTTTTTCTACTCCTAGTAGTCCTGACCTTCTATCTGACGAGGAAAAATTACCTACTCCTTGCTTGTTTGACCGCCCTTTTTGCCTCTGCCACCCGATTTGCCGGAATATTTCTCTGGCCAGCCATCATTTGGGAAGTCTGGCAGGGTCATGATCAAAGAAAAGTCATTTGGTTACTGCTTCCCCCACTCGGCCTCCTCTCGTATATGAAATATCTGTCTGAGAGAACCGGGGACGCTCTATACTTTCTGAAGGTCTCTCCCGACTTTGGCCCAAATCTGGTGATTAGCAAAGTAATCTTGCTTCATCAGGTGTTCTACCGCTACACCAAAATGATCCTCTTTGGTAGCCACACCGACATCAGTTTTGCCGTCATCATTCTCGAGCTCGTTATCGGAGTTCTCTGCTTAATTCTAACCATTATAGCCTTCAGGAAGTTGCGTTTCTCGTATGCCCTTTTTCTTCTCCTCTCTTATCTTATCCCCACCTTTACTGGCACCTTTGTCTCCCAACCGCGCTACCTTCTCACCGCTTTTCCCGGATTTATTCTTCTGGCTTTGTGGTTTTCCAAACAGGGGCAGTTGATGAAGCGGTTCTACATAGCTCTTAACGTCATCTTTGCCATTATTATGATTGCCCTCTTCACCCGAGGTTATTTTATCGGATGAAAAAATTTTTTCGCCTCCTCTCCACCCCTACGGCTCGGTCATCTGCTTTTTACTATTTCGGAAACTTCACCATCGGTGTCGGACGGTATTTTTTCCATCTGCTCCTGCTCCGCTTGCTTCTGCCGTCTGAATATGGGGAGTTCTTGGCCTATCTGTCCCTCCTTTATATATTGGGAATTCCGAACACCGCCGTGAGCAATCTGGTCGTCAAGTTTGTTGCCGAGTTCAAGGGCAGGCGCGATCACCATTCGATCAACCAGCTGTTTTATTATCTGGTTAGGAAACTTACTCCGATCAGTCTTAGCATTGGCGCGCTCATGATATTTTTTGCCAATTCACTCTCTTCGGTCTTCAAGGCCCACTCAACCGCCTTCGTAATCCTCGGACTTTCGCTCTTTATCGGACTTCTCAGCACCATCATCAGGAGTTACCTTCTCGCTTTTCAACGATTTGTCGCTCAAATCATAATCGGTTTCTCGGAGATCTGTGTCACTTTAATTCTTGCCTATATATTTATCAAAATCGGTCTTTCTGCGACCGGAGCCGTCCTGGCCCAGATACTCTCCGGAATCATCAGTCTGACGATCTGCCTTTATCTAATCCGGAAAGAGATCTTTCCAATCTCTACCAAGACAAACAGGGAATTCAACCTCGGTTCTTTTACCGGTTATAGTCTGATATTTGCCATTGGTTCCCTCTCGTTAATTAGTTCCGACGTTTTATTGGTTCGTTATTATTTTAGTGAACATCTTTCCGGCATCTATTCCTCGCTTTCGGTCATCGGTCGGATCGTCTATTTCGGTCTCGGGCCATTAATCGGCCTGGTCCTTCCAATAGCTTCTCACCGCCACGCTGCCACCGGATCATCCAAGGGAGTCTTCCTCAAACTTGGGTCAGTCATCCTTGTTTTTGGGTTATTGGCCACCCTGATATTCGTAATCTTTCCGAGTTTGATCATGAGAACTTTGTCTGGAGTCAATTATCTAGAGGGAGCCTCTCTACTCCCAATCTTTGCCGGAAGCATGCTTCTTTTTTCCTTCAGTATGTTTATCCTTTCTTATCTTATGGCCATCGGAAAACCAAAATTCAATCTATTTTTATTAGCCGCCACAATCGCCCAACCGCTTATAGTTTTTATCTTTCATCAAAGCCTGATTCAAGTGGTCAGTTCAAATCTGATTCTCGAGTTCGTATTGTTCCTTAGTCTTTTCTGGGTCCTATTCCGCGAACTTTCAAGGACTCTTTAGTCCGATTATCAGCCTTCTTTTTCAGAGGATTAGTTTTGTATCCGAATAGAATCGGAATGCCGTTCGGGTCGTTTATTTCAAAGACTTTGACGAGGAAGTGCTCGTCGACCTGTTGACTTGAAATAGCCAATGCGTCACCGACGAGGATTTGATCCACAAATACATCGCGAGCCCAAGTTACCGGCCTTAATTCTAGGTTGGCAAAACGGTGACTAAGATCAATATTGGGGACAGAATAATAATTCGCCAAAAGCTCTGACAGCATCAGTTCCTGATATATGTCCGGCGGATATTTTAGGTAAAAAAGTAGGTTAACGTAAACCGTTCTGGCTCTGGCCGAGTCGATGACAAAGCGGTCGCTCGGCCTATCTTTGATTATTCCGGCCAACTGTTCGTAGCCGTAGCTCCAATAAGGCCATCTCTCCTTTGGAAAAAGAACAAAATAGGACCTCCAGAGTAATAGTAATGAAAAGGCGGACAATAATATGAATCCACTTACGAAGAATCTCCGGCCCACCCTTGACTTAATAAACTCAAAACCGAGCGAAATTACCAGGATTATCGGCACGATCAAAGGCATTACTCTTTGAATTGAAATAAAATGTCCCGAGAGCGCACCGGGAATCGGGGACACGAGAAGCCATACAATCAGGAACTTTCCCGCCGGTGTACCCTTCTTAAGGTAAAGTCGGTACAAACCGATTAGGAAAGGAATTATCAGCCATGAGTAGATTAGAGGTAATTCGGGGGACGTATGTTGCAAATTGATATCAGAGGATATTCCGAATAATTCCTTTGGTGAAAAATAGGTTAGCCACTGCGAAACGAAGTCCTTGATCATTTCACCGGTATTCGGATTCATCAGTGAGTTTTTTACCCAAAACGACCTCGTCGTAAGTAAAAATAAGTTAGGAATCTGAGTCACAAATAATACTATCGATCCGATGATAATTTTCTTTGTATTTCTCTTGACAAAAATTTGTTTTCTGAAAAAAACAACAATTGAAAATAGAAAGATCGGAACCAAATATCTCTCGGTATGGGCGATGTAACTCGATATCGATAATACGAATAGTCCAACCAACGAGACCTTTTTTTGGGAAAGACCATCCCACAGAAAAAACATTCCGAGCGAGAAGATAATATATCCGGTGGTCACCTCATAACCAACTCGGGCGTAATAAAATACCCAAGGAATTATGGCAAAAGTAAAAGCCCCCGCGAGCCCGACGAGTCGGGATCTAAACAAACCAAGTTTCTCGACAAACAGATAGACAATTACAATCCCCAAAAGACTAACCATTCCCGATGGAATTCTGATCGCCGCCGCACTTATCCCAAAAATCTTGATTGCCGGAACTGTCAGATAAACATACAAAGGTGGTGTATAAGCTCCAAAGAAACGAAAGGCGATGGGGAAGAATTTGCCGAATTCATCTCTTCCCGTCAGCAGAATCGAATAGGCGTTATATCCCACCGCCGCCTCGTCATCCGAAAGACCAATCGGTAATTGGTTTATCATATAAAAGTACAAAAAGGCAGCCAAAAGAATTATCAGGAGCAATAATCCATAGATCAGCCAGTCCTTATTTTTCATGAGGTATCAGAAACTTCATCAAAACTTTAAACATCCCCCAGAGAGCCCCTCCATAAATTACCGGATAGAGACTGAACGGACCCATGGCATTTTCGTGACCGATGATAGTCAGAAGAGCAATCGGCAGGGAGGTCAGAAAAAGTACCGGTTTCGGGTTGTTTTTTACCGCTTCAAAGAAGCCAATGACAAAGAAAGGAAGGAAGATTGGCTGAATGTAAGACGTGAACAATGAAAATAGATCAAAATTTTCGAGGAAGTTTTTCTCCAGTTTAAAATATATTACCGCTTCTGGTCTGGCCTCAATCAAATTTGCCAGCCGGTAAAAAGCCGGTGAATACTCGTTCATTCGCCTAAGCTGGGCAATCCTTTCGATTTCCGTTAATTGACCATAATTGGTTGGTTTCGTCCCTCGATATTGGAGAAATAGAAGACCCAACATCAACAAAACAGCCAGATAATATATCCCTCTTCCCAACCTCACCCCTACGATTATATGCTTTTAGTTTATAATCCAAAGATAGTTCATGAAAAAAACTATTGTCGATCAACCCCTCCGCGCCGATCCGAATTTGCTCTCAGTTATTGTCCCCGCCTACAACTGTCTGACCATCGACCGGGACCTGTTGGGGATCCAAAAATATCTCGACGAACTCAATCGTCCTTACGAGATAATCTGTGTGATCGATGGTACAAAAAACAACGATGACCCCACTTCCGAATTAGCCAAATCCGTCCGGGGATTGAGAATAAAAGTCTATCCCTACAAAGAAAATCGCGGCAAAGGTTATGCGGTCAGATTTGGTATGGCCCGGGCCAGAGGAGGCATTATCGCCTTTATTGACGCTGGGAATGACTTGAACGCCTCTGGAATCGGCCTGGCACTAGAACACTTGAAGTGGTACAAGGCGGACATCATCGTCGGTAGCAAAAGGCACCATGCCAGCCGGGTCGATTATCCTTTCCAACGGAAGGTCCTTAGTTTTATCGTCCAACGGGCCACTCGTCTCCTGTTCGGCGTTGACGTCTCTGATACTCAAACAGGCCTAAAGGTCTTCCGTCGCGAGGTCCTCGAAAAGGTTTTACCTCGGTTGGTGGTGAAGCGCTGGGCCTTTGACCTTGAGATGCTTGCCGCCGCCCATAGGCTTGGTTTCACCCGGATTTATGAATCTCCAATTGAACTTCAATTCAACTTTGCTAGCAATATCGGTCTGGGTTCAGTCGTGAACTTCGTCAACGACTACCTAGCCATTTTCTATCGGACTCATCTGCTTCACTACTACGATGATTCTCACCACGATCTCTGGGCCGACGACCCCGATCTGAAACTAAAGTACACCTCAATAAGTAGCGTCTAACATTTGTCTGGCTGTTGAATTGGTAGGATCCAGCCTGAGCGCTTCTCTGAATGCCTCAATTGCCTTTTCTTTGTTATTTCCCGTCACGTAAATTACCCCCAAGATTCTCCAAGACTCGGTGGTGGGGTTAATTTTTATTCCCTTCAAGACTATTTCCTCCGCACCCTTTAAATCATTTTTTTTGACCGAGATAACCGCCAACTGCAGATAAGTCTGCCAAATCATCGGATTAATTTCCAAAGCTTTGTAATAGTATTTTGTCGCCTCGTCTAATCTATCGGAAGAAAGATAGGCGTTCCCCAAATTGTGGTATGCATAGGAATATCTCGGGTTGATGGTCACCGCTTTTTTAAACTCCTCAATAGCTTTGTCCCATTCTTTTCTTCTCGAATATAGATCTCCGAGATTGTTGTGATTTTGATCGCTTGACGGAGATATCTTCTCCATCGATAGCCAAAGAGAATCTTCACTTTTCCAATCTCGGTTCCTCACGATTGTTCTTGTTCCTAGTGCCAGCAACAAAATTACCAAAATTGTAATATTGACGCCTTTCGGAACCTTTTTTCCGATCAACCTCTCATATATCAGAATACTGGTCACGATCAGACCGATCAATCCAAAGTAGGTATATCTCTCCGCCACGATCCAAGTCACCCCCCAAGGCGTCAGAGTGATGGATATCCCCCAAAAAAACCACATAATCCAAAAGGCAATTCTCTTGTCGCGAAACCATCCCCAGACCGCCAAAGACACTAATAGAAGTGATATCACGAAGTACCAGACAATCTGAGTTACCGTAAAACTCATTTCCGAGTGATACAGGGTCAGTTTGTCGGGCCAAAGGAGCAATGAAAGATAATTGGAGATGGCGACAGGGGCTTGTAGCAGTGGGCTGGGCCGGCTCAGGTCACTCCCCTTGGTTTCAACAAAGGAGGTAATTCTGGTATTTAATCCAGCTAGGTTAATCAAGGTAAATCCGATAGCAGTTGAATAAAAAACCACCAACCTCTTCCAATTTTTTCGAAAAGTTCCCTGCAGTATTTCATAGATAGTTAGGATTGGCGCGATACTGATCGTAATTTGGGCAAAACTTAATGAGCCAAGATATGCCAGCCATCCCCTCCAGTCTGTTTTTACCGACGAACTCTTTAGGTAGAAAAAAACCGCCAGTAGTCCAAAAAACGTCCCCGCAGAATACGGCGCTGCAGATATCCAAACTACCCCTTCGGTTAATAATGGGTGAACCGCAAAGATTAGAGCCGCCGCCAAAGCCATCCCAAATCCGGTCAACCCAAGCAGGATAACATAAATCAAATTAGCCGAGCCGGCATGGAAAAGGACATTGACCAGTCTATAAGGGAGGGGATTGTCGTGAGCTATAAGCGCCGTAAAATACCGGACAATTATGTAAGCGAAGCCAAAGGGGTTAGCGGCAAGGCTAGTAAACAACTTCGTTTTAAGTGGATTTCTCAAAATTCCGGGAAGGTCATCAGAGACAAAGGCATTGTTAAGGGAGTTAATATATACCAACAAAACCGTCATTGTTATTAAGAAAAATACCCACCACTTCATTTCAACCCGCCGCTCTTTAGGTCTGGGCGCCTCAATCTTTAACTCGTTTTTCTTTTGTCTCTGTTTTTTGCTCATTGTTTAGGGGCCTTTATACAATATATCCTAACAATCTCTTCATTACGGCCTGATAGCGACATCAGCTTGAATGGCAAGAATAGAATCATCCCGATAATCCCCCAAAAAAATCCTTTTCGGAAGCCTCCACTGATCACGGCCAGAGGAAATTCATAACTAGTTGTACCCTGTCTTTTTATTATCAAACCCGCCTTTTTAATTAACTGTAACCATTTTTTCTTCTTCCATAAATTGACGTGTGTTCTATCAAAGTAGGCAAAATATTCTTTCCCCAAAAACCTTTCACTCCAGTTTCCAACCAGCGGTACTTCGAACACCAGACACCCGTCGTTTTTTAGACTACCGGACAGTTTAGATAGCGACAGTAGCGGATTCTTTAAGTGCTCGAGGACATGAAAGGCGGTGATCAAGTCGTATTTATTTCCAGGCTTGAAATTCTCAATTGTTCCGGCTGAAATATGTTTATTTGATACTCTAGGTTCTTTGTCTGTCCCCCAAGCGTCAAACCCGTTTTTCCGAGCCATCAAAACGAAATTTCCATCCCCGCACCCAACATCTAGGAGAGTTTTATGCCTTGAGCCGGTGGTTCTCAGTACTTCTTGCAGTCTTTGCCTATCGACAAAGTCTTGGACGTATTTATCAAACACCGGTCTTACCCCACCGATTGAATGAAATAAGCATAGTGCCAGGCGAAACAATTTTTCAACTCCATTGAAGTTTTTTAGTATCGTCATTAGACGATTCTTCCGTATGTTCAGTTTTAAATCACTGGTCTTTAGTTTTTTTACCGTCAGTGATCCTTTATGGTAAACCACAGCTTTCGGACAATACCAACACGAACCACCATTTTTTATCGCCCGAATTGATAGATCTACATCTTCATAGTGATATTTAAACCATTCATCAAACCCGTTAATCTCCCAAAAGAAGTTGGCATCAATCATAAACACCGTCCCCACGACATACGATAATGGTCTCGGCCTTTCGTATTGTCCCCGGTCGGCTTCTCCGTGCCCCCGTCCGAAACCCGTTCCCCACAAACTATAAAATCCGCCCGCGTTATCTATCCTCTTGTCTCGATAGCGGATGACTTTTGGTTGGACCAAATACTTGTTGTTCTTCCCAGTAAACACCACCAAATTGGCGATAAATTTTGGGTCGACGATGGTGTCGTCGTTTAGGAAAATCAGCTTTTCACCACGGGCCTTAATCGCCCCGAAATTATTCCCACCCGTAAAAAAACGGTTTTCTCCGGCATCAACAACCTTAACCAATTTATTTCTGAGATATTTACTTTTGAGAAAACGTGAATCTCTATTGCCCGAACCGTTATTCACTACGATTACCTCGATATTGGAATACGTTGATACGAGAATCGAATCGAGACACTCTTCCAAATCGATTCCCCCGAAACGCGAACATATTATTAGTGAAATTTTGCCTTGATTAGACATTCTTTAACCAATTAAACCCCTTGCTTATTAGTTGTCGGGTTCCAATATTTCCAAAAATTATCCTCTCATATTCATTATGATTACCCCCGTTTATTTTCATTCGTCTTCGATAGTCGATCAACTTGTCAAGATGGACCAAATCCCACCACAAACCTCTGACAATCCAAATAATCATTTTCGTCTCACCAGCAAAACATAGTTTCAAGCAAACGAATCCCCAGCCCAAAATATGCAAGGGCAACATCCACCACATTTTCGAAGGTGCGTTTTTAATAATGTTGGCAGTGTTATTTTTAGCCCCTTCAAAAAATATTCTGTACCTCGTTCGGGCGTTTAAACTGCTTTTTTGGTAGTGTCTCACCCGGGCTTGGGGGCAGTATATGATCTGATATCCCAGCTTCCACACCCGCCAACAGAGATCAGTTTCCTCAGCATAGATTATGTAGTTCTCGTCAAATCCGCCAATCCTTTCAAATACCCTCTTTCTTATCGCCATAGCCGCGCTCCTTGCCCCGAAAATTAGTCTTTCCTCATTCCAATTTTTTTCATTTTCATCAACGCCTATTTCATAGGGAAAGCCGAAGGGGGACAGAAAATGACCTCCCGATTCAACCCTCTCACTATCTTTGGAAACAAGTTTGGCCTGCATTGCGCCGATCTTAGGACTAGACTCAAATTTGTCGGCCGCTATCGACAAAAAGTCTGTTTCAAGTCCGGTATCAATGTCCAAAAACACCAAATAACGCCCTCTGGCCTTTGCCGCACCCAAGTTTCTTGACTTCGCTGCCCCCAAATTGGTCTTGTTTTCGATAACAAAAACGTTCTCATATCGATCGTACTGACTCAATATTTTTCCTGATTCATCATTGGAAGCGTCGTTGATAACTATGATTTCAATGTCTTTTAAGCCATATTTTAATACCGAATCGAGGCATGGTCCGATATAACGTCCCGCGTTGAAACAGGGAATAATCACCGAAATCGATATCTCCTTTTTTTTCATGTCAATACGGCCTCCCGGAAAGATAATTTGTAAATTTCCCCCAATACCAGCCAAGGCTTCTCCGATCAATCAAATAAGCATCAATCATATCAGAAGGGACTCCCTCGTTCACTCTAGCGGAAAGCCCCACAATAACCGCCTTAATAATTGAGATGAACATCCGAAGCTTCCCCTTGATCAAAAAGGAAATTCCGATCAAAAGCCAGGCCACGGTTACCGCTAGCAATAATTTCAATTTCAAAAAACCTATAGAATTTTTCCGCAATGTCCAAAGTTGATTCCTCCCCCCCAAAAAACTAGTATTTTGGCCCGACTGTTCACTTGATTTACTCCCGGAGGAACCAAAAGCATGGCGGAAAGTCAAAAAGGGGCAAAACTTATTTTGAAAGCCTGTATTTATTACCCGCCAAAAATAGTCAGGTTCCTCCCAATACATATAATAATTTTTATCAAAACCGCCGAGTTTCCGAAATATATCAGTTCTCGCAAACATTGCCGCTCCCTTTCCGGAAAAAATAAAAGGGGAGTCGTCGAACTGACCTATGTCCCTTGCACCTTGGGCCATCTCCGCCAAGAATCCAAAGGGACTGATTTTTTCTCCAGCCGAATCAAAAATTCTCCCCTTCCACCTTAGTAGCTTAAAAACACCCGCTCCGAGCTGATCCTGTTTAGCCAACCAAGCGCTCAACCCTCTAATATCCGCCTCAATCAATTTTGTGTCCGCATCAACAAAAATCAACCACTCTTCCTTAACTAGTCTAAGTGCCCGGTTCCTGGCGGCCGCTGGTCCGATATTTTGTCGGTTGGCAATTAGTTTTACCCGAGCAGACTTTTTTTGCAAGTATTTGACAATCGCCACACTATCGTCGGTCGAGTTATTATCAACGACTATTATTTGGGCAAAGGCCTTATTTTTCAGCAAAGACCTAAGGCAATCCGTGAGGTAACGCCCGTCATTATAGTTGGAGATAACAACAGAAAAGCGATAATTAACGATAGGCATAAATTAAACCGTCAGGAAATCTTTTAACCTGTATTTTGAAACCATTTTTCCTTAAATAATCAGTTAACTGCTTACAATCATGGTCTTCGTCAAGACGATGATACTCCATTACAATACAGCCAATATTCGAAATAACGTTCGGGGGGCAATTTAATAAAATTTCATACTCCGCTCCTTCACAATCAAGTTTAAGTAAGTCGATATGCGGTAACTTATACCCCTCGACTAATTTTTCCAAAGTTACCGTACGGACAATTTGTTTAGAGAGTTTATCATTCCCAAAATAAAATGAGTGAGCCGCGTGGTTATCGCCTGAAATTATTAGGTTTCTCCTGCCAGTCAAACCAGCAACTGCGTAGTTCAAAGCAATAATGTTTTTTTTCTTATTCAGTTTTATATTTCTTGATAGCAATGCATGGTTCTCTCGTTCAGGTTCCAAAACATATATTCGGCAATCATCATGAACCAGCTCAGATATCTTTAACGCGAAGACACCAATGTGGGCTCCAACATCCAAAACCACCCTAAACAATTTTGGATCAAGAAATGGAGGAAAATAAATCTTTCTTATCAATATTTCATCCAATATTCCCAGATCAATTGAGCCCGACCTAACCGTATACTTAGTACCAGTTTTAGCTTGATATACAATCTGTTTGTTTTTGACTAATCCAAAACAATCAGCATAGAACTCTCGCCAATTTATAAAAGTCGACTTCACCACTCTAAAGTTAGTCAACAGCAAAGTTAACCAAAATAGCTTTCTTAAACTAAACATTCTGAGAGTACCCGCTACCCCCCCAAGCCAACTAATTTGTCCTGTCGATATAGTTTTATAAACCCAATATCCGTTCAGAAAAAATAAGTATAAACCAAATCTCCAAATATGCCCCCACCTAGGTTTGTAAACATGCTTAAAATAATAGCGAAGAAAATTTTGCATCCTTTCCCCGGCATCATTTCGCCGGGTATAAACACCACCTTGAGAAATGTGGTGATCAACCCGGACCTTCGAGTTAAACACCAGCCGATTTCCCAAAGTCTTAATTTTCTGGGCCAGATCCAGCTCACACCACTCAGCCACTCCTCTAAAGCTAAAGTCGAACCCCCCTACTTTTCTAACCAAAGCCCGTCTGACGGTCATATTGCAGGCTTCCAGATAGTCAACATTGATCAAGCCCTTTAATCTCAGGCAAGATCGGAAATTTGATCCGGGTGACCAGGCCCCGCTTCGAAAAACCCTCCCCACTTGATACATTCCATTTTCGAGAAAAACCTTGTTCCAGATCTCTCCTAGCCACTTGCTAAATCCACTTTTATTGTAGAAAAAAAATATATCGCGTTGTCTCAAAATCTTTGGAGGAATAATTGTCGGTCCACTGACTCCGCCGATCTTACTATCCTCAAAAATTTCAATAATAGATTTCGCCCAATCTGGTGAAACCACCACGTCATCATCGATCCACGAGACCAATTTCCCCCTTGCCTTTCTCCAGCCAAGGTCGCGTACTTTAGCCAGCTGCTTCTCTTCGAAAACATAAAATCTGATTAGTAATCTGTTCTTAAACTCATCAACAATCCGTTTGGTTCCGTCGGCTGAGCCGCCGTCAATGATAATTACTTCGAACCCCTTATAGCTTTGTTTTGTCAGACTAAGAAGCGTCTTGGCCAACGACGCCGCCCGGTTATAAGTACAAATAACTACCGATAATTCCAACTTCATGGCTTCTAGTATACTTGAGGCATGTTTGATTACCTCATGCGCCGCGCCAAAGTACTCTACGCCATCTCTCCGTTAATCAGGGCGGTTGTCCGAAAGATCACCACCTCCTCAACCTACAAATCATTTGTTCAAAATAGAATCAAAGCCCAAATCGCTGACCGTACGGTCCCACTCAATTTAATTATCGAAACTTCCAGTTTGTGCAATGCCGCCTGTTTGATGTGCCCGTACCGGTCGCTGAAACGGGCTAGGAAAATCATGGACCGGCCGACCTGGGAAAAGATAATTGACCGACTCAAAAAAGAGAAGCTTTTGATCAACAAGGTCTTTTTTAGCGGGATGGGTGAGCCGCTAATCGACCCCGATTTGCTAGATAGAATAAAGCAGGTCAAAGACCTAGGCTACTACATCAAACTTTACACCAACGCCTCTTGGCTCAAACCGGAAGTTTCTCAAAAATTAATTGATCTAAAAGTAAACGAGATAAATATCAGCTTCAATGGCACCAACAAACGTGAATATGAATCGATTATGAAACTGGATTATGACACGACCCTCCGAAACATCGAGTCTCTTCTGAAAATCAAAACGGAAAACCATACCGACCAGCCAATTGTCCGCATCTCTTCGGTCCTCCTCAAGCAAAACGAAAAAAATGTCAAAAGCCATCTTGATCGTTGGTCCAAAGTAGTCAAATCGGTTGGCGTCAGTATCGCCCACGAATGGGGAGGGACAATTTCTGCCAAGACCAGTCATCATTTTGACAAAACCCGAGTCTTCCCCTGTCGCTCCCTTTGGCACACCATCAATATCGACAGCTGTGGCAACTTCGTCATCTGTTGCCGCGACTACGAGTCAAACTTTGTTTTGGGAAACATTATGACCGACTCTTTTGCCAAGATCGAGAAAAGCCCGCTTTTATCCAAGTTCCGTTCTCTCCATCTTGGTTACGATCAAAGCAAACTTCCCGAAATGTGTAAACGCTGCAACTTCCCATATCAGGAGGGAGTTGAGTGGTTCCTTCCCCGCTCTAGCGATTAAGCCTGCGCTTCAGTATTCCCAGATAATTCCACGTTTGCCAATTGATCACCGACAGGGCATATATCATCATAATCAACCAACACATCACCGGATGGAGAAACCACGCTGGGTCTCTTCGCTTCAAGTAGCCTCTAACAGCGAATATCGTTGGCAATACCAAAGTTAGACTATAGAAAACATATGCCAAGATCTTTTTTTGATCTTTCTTTTTGTCATAAAGTAGGTAGCGCCTCCGTGATAAATCCCTAAGGTACAAGTCCTCCATGTATCGCTTCCGCTTCAGGAAAAACTCGACAAATCCCTCCCCCGAATCATGAATGATATCGTTTTTTACCACGGCGTACTTGCGATGTCCCTTTTTGATGAGGTCACAGTTGACGTCAATATGGAAAAAGTGTTTCTCGTCGACCCTAGCCTGATTCAACAACCTTCGCTTAATCAAGAAACCATTTGCCCCCAAAGTCGGAATTTCATTTTTGTCAAACTCAACCAAGAAATATTTACCTTTATCACTTACCTTCCCCAGCAAACTCCAATCGTCATCAAGATATGACTGACGATCGGCTCGTCCTAGGAAAAAAGCCACTGGATCATTGGCCCCTATCAGGGCAAAGTAGCGGTTAAGAATTTTATCTCTTTGGTTGTGACGGTATCTCCAGGTATAACAACCGGTGATTGAGGGCTCGTCCGTCAATACCCCCACCATCGTTTTCAGCCAATTTTTGGTTGGCAAAATATTGTCACAATCGATCTCCAAAACGATTTCATTTTTGGCATATCTTAGGGCCACCGCCTTTGCCGATTCCGGTCCGCCCGTTTTTTCCGAAATTACCCTGCCCCCAAATTTCTTTATTATGTCCACCGTGCCATCAGTCGACCCCCCGTCGGCCACCATGATCTCTACCTTTTTCTGGTCATATATCTGGTTCCGAACACTTTTTAAGGCCCTTTCCAGAATCGGTCCGCTATTAAAAGTGGCCATGACGACACTCACGGATTTTGTCATATCGCTATACTATATCCAACTATGGCCAAATTACCACTGGTTTCGATCATCATCGTCGACTACAAGAAAGATAATCCCTATCTTCCCGAATGTCTCGAAGCCATTCAAAGGCAAACCTACAAAAACTTCGAAGTCATTCTCGTTACCGACCACCCTGTTACTTTGTCATCCTCGCGAAAGCGGGGATCCATTCCCTCGCTCATCAAAAAGTCCTTCGGTCACTACGTCGGCCCGGCCGAGAAACGCGACTGGGGAGCGAAGAAGGCTTCCGGGGGAATTCTTGCTTTCATCGATGACGACGCCTATCCTCACCCGGAGTGGCTTGAAAATATAGTTAAAAACTTCGGAAAAATGTCATTCCCGCGAAAGCGGGAATCTATATCAAATGGATCCCCGATCGAGTCGGGGATGACAGGTGATATCGCTGGGGTGGGAGGACCGGGAGTAACCCCACCGAATGTTTCATGGACGGAGGAGGCTTCTGGCTGGATGTCAGCTTCACCCTTGGGGGCGGGGGTCAACACTTATCGATTTTTCCCCAATTCTCGGAAATTTGTTGATGATTATCCCTCTATGAATCTTGCCATTCGCCGGAGCGATTTTTTGGCTGTGGGAGGCTACGATAGTAACTACTGGCCCGGAGAGGACACCATGCTTTGCCTCGACCTAACCAGCAAACTAAAGAAGAAAATTATTTATGATCCCAATGTCTTGGTCTATCACCATCGTCGTCCACTTTGGAAACCTCATTTGAGGCAGAATGGCAGTTTTGGTCTGCATCGCGGCTTCTTCGCCCGCGTTCTCCCCCAAACCTCTTTCCGTCCTATTTACCTCGGGCCATCTTTCATGCTCCTCGGCCTTTGCTATCTAATTATTTATCAATTTTTACCAATTCATAATTCCTCATTCTTAATTCTAAATTCAATATCCTACATGGGCTGGTTTCTCTTCTCCGGCTACCTCCTTGCCCTGCTAGCCAATTCTATCTGGGTCTATCAAAAATCAAAAAGCGGTTTCCAGGGGATTCTTGCCTTTATTGTTGTCTTCATCACTCACCTCTGGTACGGCGCCCGCTTCCTTCAGGGCTTCTTCCTCACCAAGAATCTATCTCGCTAATTTCTCTATGCCACAAAATATCCTTGGATAAAAAACATCAAGAGGATTACGTGTAGGATCGAGAAGATGCCGGCAATGATGACCTTAAGATACAGGTTGTTTATTTCGGAGAGGACAAGGTAGAGCGTAAGTATTGGCAATACGAAGCGGGGGATCGACAGCAATGTCCCGGTAACGGTAGGAAAAATAAGCATCGCCAATCCGAAAAGGTTGAGTCCCAACCGATCCGGTAGGTTTCCCGCAGCCCTTTTCTTAATAATCTTATTAAGATCATAAAGAAGAATTAAAAAGGCAAATATAAAAATGCTAAATTCCACAACGGCGATAAAGTAGGTGTAGTTGAGATCGGCGGTTAGAAATATCTTCAAGTAGCGGTACAAAACCTGAGGCAAGAGGATTATTTTGGTAGTGCGTCCAGCCCCGAACTGTGGTTGGACATGAAAAAACTTCAGCCCATCCCCCGTAGTAAACCATAGATATCCAGCATAGCTGGCAAATCCCAATATGGGAGCCAGTAGTAGGGATAGTCGACGACGAGCGCTGGAAAGTAATAGGGGAATCACCAAAAAGATACCAACTACTCGTGTTATTCCAGAAAGGTAGGCAAAAAAAGCAGCAGCCAAAAAATTACCCTTCTTATTAAATAAAAGGCAAAGTAGGACCAAGACGATGAACAGGCTTTCGCTATAAGCAGATTGTAAAAAAAACGATGTCGGGAAGGTTAGTAAAAAAATAATGAACCACTTGGCGTTCTTGCTCAATCCAGTCAATGAAAGATATCTGGGGAGAATCAGCAGACTGGCAATTAGCGATATCCAAGCGATCGACAACGCTACTAAGGGGAAAATCAGACCTGACACAGAAGCCAGCGAACGAATCAGAATTGGATACAGTGGGAAAAACGCCACCTCGTTCCTCTCATATCCAGAGAGAGCGATATTGAGGTAATGAAGTCCGTCAAATCCAGCAAATCGCTTTACAAAATCTGGAAGACGAAAAGAATCTAGTAAGTCCGGAAAAGAAAAATAACCCAGATAAGGCACAATTTTTGTAGCTAGAAAACTGACAACAAAATTAAGAAAAAGAGAAATCAAACCGAAATACAAAATCTGACGGGCCCGCATTTTTCTATTTTACCCTCACGAGACTTCCTTACGCGCCATTGTCAGGTTGTATACGTGCTGTCTCACCCGCCTCATGGCGCGGAAGCCATAGGTGAATAGAAATTGCCAGTCTCGGATTCGTCCGCTTCCCAAGAACTGGATTTGTCGCCATAGAAATTTTGGTGAGAAAGCGATGCCATACATCTTTCTGATCGCTTCGTAATACCTCTCATGAGGAATCGGTGTCTTTACAATCAATTTACTCATATCGTGATCGTTGTAATCACTTGTTAGAAGGACACCCTTTTCAAGACACTCGACATGATATGGCGTGTAGTCCAAGGGCGTGCACAAGGTGACTTGGAGAGTCCGAGCTAGTCCCGAGTTCATCAGGTACCTGACGTACTCCACCGTTTGGTCCAGCATCTTTTGCGTTTCCCAGTAGTACCCCACCATCATCGTCAGGTGAGGGTGAAGCCCGTACTTGGTCATCCAGTAGAGACAACGTTCAATATATTTTCTCTGATAGCCCTTATTTATCCGTCGGAGGGTTTCGTCACTACCCGACTCCAGTCCGATCAGGACGAAGCGGAAATTTGCTTTAGCCATTAGCTTAATTGTCTCCTCATCCAGATATTCGAAACGGGTATTAATCCCAAAATAACACCCCTTCTTGTGTAGGCCTCGGTCAATAATTCCTTGAGCGAACTCCCTCGCATCTGTTCCCCGGTACCAGACTCCGGAATCGTCAAAGATTTCCTTGACGTGATATTTGTTGATGAGCATCTCGTATTCGTCCAGACTGTTCTCCACCTTCATTTTGGTGAAGGTTAGGTCTGGTCCGTTGTAGCGGCAGAAGGTACACTTGCCGAACATACAGTCGCGGATGACACTGGTAGCATAAGTGCCGGGAGTTTGGAGGTAGTTTCCGTTTTCGAAAGCGTAATTCTTCCACCCGACCAGATCACGGTCGATGATCGGGGAGTTATTCACCGGTTCGACCCGTCGAAATTCTCCGGTGTCTCGATACTCCTTGTTCTTTACTCTGATTGTCAACCCTTCGATGTCACAACTCTTCCGCCAGTCGGTGTGGTCCCGAACAAAAGGCAACAGTTTTGCCAAGACAAAATCCACATGATTACTTTTGAGAACAATATCGGTTCTCGAATTATCCAAGGTCTCCTCCGGCTTTCTCATCGAGTGATAACCGGTCATGATAAAGATCGTCTTGGGCAAAACATTTTTTAGGTCGTTCGTCAGTTTCCAATAAAACTTCATCACCGGCGTAGTACTTTCAAAGACAACCACATCGGGTCTCCATTTCACCAAGTCAGTTGACCACTTCTCAAATGTTTTTAGTTGGGCATTGCCGTCATCCCAACGGACTTTAAACTTGAGCTGTTTCAGCCAAGTCGCCGCTTGGGCGTAGGTCACTGGTAGTAGGTAAGTTGGCGTTTTGAAATACTGGACGTTTCGGTTCTGGGAGACCATCGCCTTCTGGCCTTTGGAGTTCACAATCGGCGGATACGATATCGCCACCCTCAGCGTCCTATTACTTGTTGTTGTTCTTCTCATTTTTATTGTTTTGATTTTTTGAGTTTTCTCAGTTTTGAGTTTTTTTAAAAGAATACCTCCGTAATAATATTTGTCCCATTTACGCCTTGGCCTCTCAGTATGTCATATACCTCATTGATCATGTCACTATTGCCGCAAAGATAGCAAACCGTCTTCAGGTCCACAGGATGCTTTCGTAGGTACTCTGTCACCCTCCCGAAATAAACATTGTCATTCCGAGCGGAACGAAGTGAAGTCGAGGAATCTCTTGAAATACAAACAATATATTTTCCTTCCGGATAATCCTTCCTATCATATTGCTCATTCACATAACTCACTCCATGCAAAACCGTGTAGTCCAGTTTGGGGTAGGAGAGCGCAAACGAGTGAAATGGGGCAATCCCGGTGCCGGTCCCGATAAATAAATATTTGTTCTTAGAATCCTCTGAATTGGCAATGGTGAACGATCCATAGGCTCCGTCAATGGTAACTTCGTCACCGATCTCTAGTTTTTGTAGGATTGGTGACAATGACCCCCCCTTAACAGCCTTAATCAAAAACTCTAGATATTTTTCATCTCTTCCGGAATAGGTTGAGTACTCGCGGTTGATTGCTTCCTTCGGTAGTCCAAGGTTCACACACTGCCCCGGAATAAATTCAAAACCCCTTCTCTCCACTCGAATCACAAAAGTCGAATCTGTCAAATGCCTAACCTTTAGTACTTTTACCATCGTAATCTTATTCATTATGGACAATTATAACCCCAGAAGAAATTCCGGGCATTGTGCCCGAATGTGGACAAATCGGCAGTTCAATTGACAATTTGTCCAAATTATCATAATATTTACCTATGATTAATCGTATCCTTTTCGAACAAATCAAACTGGCGGCAACAAACTCTCCGATTATCGGAATTGTTGGGCCCAGGCAGTCCGGAAAGACAACTCTGGCCAAAACCGTATTTCCCAAATACACATATGTCAATCTGGAACAACCAGACACTAGACAATATGCACAAAATGATCCCAAAGCCTTTTTAGCTCAATACAACGATAGGGTAATTTTAGACGAAATTCAAAGAGTGCCCGAATTATTTTCCTATCTTCAAGTAAAGGTTGATAATGACAAAAAAATGGGTCAATACATTTTGACCGGCTCACAACATTTTCTAATGTTGCAGTCAATCACCCAGTCTCTTGCCGGCAGGATATCAATTTTTCATCTATATCCACTTTCTTACGAAGAGCTACAAAACTCAAGGAAGCAAAAGAAAGACCTGTACACTCAAATTTGGTATGGTGGATACCCCCGTCTTTATGATCAAGAAATTTCGCCCTTAATTTGGCTAAACAACTATATTCAGACATATATTGATCGTGATGTTAGTTTGATTTCTCAAATTACCAATCTAAAAACATTTGAAACATTTCTACACGTCATCGCCGGAAGAACGGGTCAGCTTTTGAATTTGTCGACATTGGGAAACGAGATTGGAGTTGCCCATAACACCATAAAATCCTGGATAAATCTATTGGAAACTAGCGGAATAACTTATCTACTTCAACCATATCATTCAAACATAACCAAAAGGTTAATAAAAACACCAAAACTATATTTCACTGATACTGGTCTAGTGTGTCGCCTCTTGGGAATAGAAGCCCCCAGCCAGCTTAACACCCACCCACTCTATGGCTCGATCTTCGAAACACATGTTGTTATGGAATATATAAAATTTTATCTAAACAGAGGTTTATCACCCAACATCTATTTTTGGAGAGATAAAAAAGGACTGGAGGCCGATTTATACAAAAGCATTCCCGGTTCGAAAACTGATATGTTTGAAATCAAATCCAGCCAGACAATTCCCGAGAATGCCTTCGCAAACTTAAAACAAATTCAAGAAACGATCAAGGACAAATCAGAGCTAAACGTGATTTATGGTGGAGACGAAAACCAGTCACGCAGTCCCGGCCGGATAATCTCGTGGTCCTCTCTCCCCAAGTTTTTGTCCAAGTAAACATAGGTCAAATGCCGCACTTTCAGCACCTTTACCATCGTAATCTTATTCATTCCGGACAATTATAACTCAAAAGGCTTTGACGACGGCCCAACCGGCCTTGACATTACCGTCAAAAAGTACTATCATTTCATAATTAGTATGTTTTATATAGTAATTATGAAACAAGTATGAACAAAATCAACTACCTATCAAAGTTAAATTCAGCTAGTTTTTTCACAACAAATACCCTAAGAAGCACTGTGGGTGGAAACGATGACGCCTTTAACGCCAATGTGGCTCGGTGGATGAAAAACGGTAGTTTGATTCAATTAAAAAAAGGCGTTTTTGTTACCAAGGAATATTATCAGCTTTGCACCGACAAACAAATTTATAATGAATTTATAGCCAATATACTCAAAAGACCATCATATCTAAGTGGGGAATATGTTCTGCAGAAATATGGCATGTTATCCGAATCGGTTTTCTCGATCACCTCTGTCACTCGAAAGAAGACAAGGAATTACAGTAACAAATTAGGAGTGTTTATATATTCAAATATCAAAGAGAAACTATTTACTGGCTTTGACATAGCAACCAGGTCGGGATTTGAGATAAAAGAAGCAACAAAGACAAAGGCGTTGTTTGATTATTTATATTATAGATTGTTAAGGGTGACAGAAATCAACCAAGAAATTATTGATTCTTTTAGGCTAAATTTAGGCGATTTAACCTCCAGTGATTACCAAGAATTAGAGTACTTTATTGATCTTTCAGACATCCAAAAATTTGTTAATTTAACACGTTATTTAAAAGAGACCTCAAAATGATTATTGAAGAAATGAAATCATTGATTAATAAGCCCGGTGTACAGAATAAGTCGAGCTTGTATATTAGAAGCCTGCTAAAAGAGTTTTTGCAAATTTATGTACTCAATCATATTTATTTAAATCCAAAATACAACAAAGTGTTTGTGTTTACTGGGGGGACCTGTTTACGGCATTGTTTTGGTCTAAATAGGTTATCTGAGGATTTAGATTTTGATCTAAGAGTACCAATTGATGTGGCAGAATTAAAAAATTCCCTTGAGACTTATTTTAAAACTGAATTTATGTATGAGAGTCTGTCGGCCTCTATGTCACAAGGTGGAAAACAGCTGTTACTTAAATTTCCAGTGTTAAAAGGTTTGGGCCTAGCGACCCAATCTGAAAGTGATTTGTTGTATGTCAAGATAGATCTATCGCCCATGGCTTCCGAAAAATATGGTGAGAACACGACCTTAAAAAATATCAACAACTTTAATTATTTGGTAACCCATTATGATTTGCCGTCGTTGATGGCTGGAAAAATTGTTACTATTTTGACCAGACAGCGATTTTTGGGAAAAGCGAATATTAAAGTAATTAAAGGTCGGGACTATTTTGATTTACTGTGGTTTTTAGAGAAAAATGTTTTTCCAAATTTAGACAGGGTCAATGATTTGTTAAAAAGTTCTTATTCAATGTTGAAGCTACTAGTTTTGTTAGATGAGAAGGTAAAAATGGCAACTACAGTTAGCAAACAGTATCTTAAGCAAGATTTGATGCCTTTTATTGATAACCCCGTGCTTCTGGATGGGTATATTGAGAATTTCGAGAAGAACTATAACCAGGCCAAAACGTATCTAAAGTGAATTATTCATTGACTGTGTCCGTTTCGTGAGAGCTTTTCATTTCAAAGCCGTCGGGGGTTTCGACACCAGCCTAACCTTGAGTACGTTTACCATGTAATAATATTCATTTTCTAGCTGAATTGTACAATATACCCCATGGCAAAAAAGATTCTTGTCACTGGTGGCGCTGGCTTCATTGGTTCAAATACCACCAAACTACTTTGCGATAAAGGATTCCAAGTTGTTGTTTTTGATAATCTCTCTACCGGGTATAGGAAGCTTGTCGATACACGGGCAAAATTTATCAAGGGAGATCTCCTAAATCAAAACGAGATTACCGAGGCACTCAAGGGGGTTGATCGCGTATTTCACTTTGCCGCCACCAGCTATATCAAAATCAGCATCGACGATTCGATTGGTTGTTTTCAGAACAATATCATGGCCACGGTCAATCTACTGGAAGCGATGAGAAAAAATAAGATCAAGTATCTGGTCAACTCCTCATCTGCCGCAGTTTATGGCGAACCGGAAATGATTCCAGTCAAAGAGGACTCCGTCAAACAACCACACCAGCCCTATGGTGGCTCGAAATTGGCAGTCGAGGCGGTTTTGTCTTCCTATTACCACTCTTTTGGCATCAACAGCACCTCGCTTCGCTTTTTCAACGCCTACGGTCCGTTTGATGAACAGCGGCCAATTACTCGGGCCGTTCCCAATTGGATCAAACAAGTCTTAAATAACCAGCCAATTTCTCTCTATTGGAAAGGAAAACAACTTAGAGACTATGTCTTCGTTGAGGACATCGCCAGAGCTCACTTAGCTGTCATGGATCTATCAGGATATAACTATTTCAATATTGGTTCCGGAAAAGGAATTTTTATGATTGATCTGCTCGAAAGCATTTTCAAGGCGATCGGAAAGCAGACTCCCACCACAGATCTGGGGGAAAGGCCGGGCGATCCGATGAACTTGGTGGCTGACACGACAAAAATAGAGAAAGCCATTGGTTGGAAGCCCAGTTTCTCGCTGGATATGGGAATCAAATTAACCGTCGATTACTTCAAGAACTCAAGATTCAAATGATCATCTCCCAGACTCCCTTACGAATGAGTTTTGTTGGCGGCGGATCCGACTTGCCGTCTTTTTACCGGAAACAAGTCGGAGCCGTTGTCAGTGCCACCATCGATAAATATATCTACATCAACGTCAACAAAAAATTTGACAACCAAATCAGGGCGAGCTATTCCATCACCGAGTTTGTTGACAAACCATCGAAGCTGAAGCACGAGCTGATCCGTGAATCTCTTAAACTTCTTGGAATAAAAAGCGGAATCGAAATTACTTCTATCGCCGACATTCCCTCGGGAGGCACCGGCCTAGGCTCTTCTAGTAGTTATACCGTTGGACTTCTAAACGCGCTAAATGCATACCTTTCCAGATTTTCCAGCAAAGAACACCTAGCCTCTACCGCGTGTCGAGTTGAAATCGATAAGTGTAGAAAACCCATCGGCAAACAGGACCAATACGCCGCCGCTTACGGTGGTCTAAATTTGATAGAGTTTCAACCGGATAATTCAGTAGTAGTTAATCCAATCATTTGTAAAGCTGACACCAAACACAAACTCAACCAAAATCTATTATTACTCTATACAGGTATTTCTCGTTCTGCTGACGCCATTCTAGTTCACCAAAATAAGAACATGCTCTCAAACCACAAAACCCGCGATTTATTGGCCCAAATGGTCAAGCTCGCCTATCATCAAGCTGAATCTATTTCAAAAAATAACTTGAAGTCTTTTGGTGAAGCTTTAGATGAAAACTGGAAGATGAAGACAAAGCTTAGTCAAGGGATTAGCAATCCTACATTCGACAAATGGTATAACACAGCCAAAAGCAATGGGGCTATCGGCGGGAAAATCCTTGGCGCTGGCGGCGGGGGATTCTTCCTCCTTTATGCCCCCAAAAGTAAGCACGAGTCTATTGTCGAATCTCTCCCCAAGTTAAGAAAAATCAATTTCAATTTCGACGCGGAGGGTAGTAAAATTATCTATTATCAAGAAAACTAACTAACTCACATTTATTTGAACAACTCAACTTCAAAGATATTATTGTACTGTTTGAGATAACTTGAAGTAAAATATACCCGGTAATATCGGTAGGCGGTATCGTTTTCAAATTCTACTGTGACCGGACTGGCGCCCATTGCTTCTGATCTTGACAGTAAATCTGTCCAGTCAGAATCATTATTTGACCCCTGCAATTTCCAATCTCTGAGTTGATTAGAAGATGAACGAACGTATACTTCCCTCGCAGTTTTTGTAACCCCATCGCCCAAGTCGTACTTCCACCAGTGTGGGTAGGTGGAACTTGAGGAGTTCCAAAATGTATCGTTGTTATTATCAACAGCGTTATCAACCACGTTCAGACCCTCTATCGTGTCAGCGCTGGCTATTCCACCACTTAAGAAATCTGTCTCGGTTTTACCACCAAGAACTTCCGCTTTTTGTATCACTGGTTCGGCGACCGGAGGAATGGCTGTAGGCTTGCAGGCGGCCAAGAACAAAGCCGAAACTAGTAATAAGCCAAGGGTTGTATACGTTTTCATTAAGTATTTAACTATTAATTAATTTTATAGCTTCAGATGGACACGCCAGTGCCGCATTCTTAGCCATTTTATGGGTGGTCTTTTCACCTCCGTCAACCATTTTTCTAACTATCGACACCATTCCCGTCTTTCCCTCCTTCATTTCAAAGATCTCAGGCGCCAATTCTACACATAGCCCGCAGCCAATACATAATTTGGGGTCGACTATTGCCTTCATGAATGTAAAATACCATATATAGCGAGTTTATGAAAGTCATCTCCTTGCATCCTTGATTTAGAAAAATGATATAAATTACATGACTATGAAAGTTCTCCTCATTAATCCCCCCTGGATATTAGACCAAAAAGACCAAGACTTTTTTCGTGTTACTCAGCCAGAAGGGCTAGGCTATATCAGTGCTGTTCTCAAGCAAGGGAGCCACGCGGTCAAACTTGTTGATGCTGCCGCCAGCGGCTGGTATAAAAAAAGAACCCTCCCCGATGGCAGAATCTATTACGGTCTTTCACACAATGAAATAGCCAGTATTATAAGGAAATTCAAACCGAAACTTGTTGGTATCTCTATAATATCGTCCCTGTTAAAAAATAATGGCTATTCACTTGCAAAATATATTAAAAATAAATTTCCTTCAACCAAAATCGTCATCGGCGGTCCCCACCCATCGGTGACAGTCAAGGAATCGCTTAATAATTCATTTATAGACTTCGTTGTCTTCGGAGAGGGAGAAATCACGACCTTGGATTTAGTCAACCAATTGAGTAGACAAAAACCACGTTTCAAAGGAATTAATGGTCTTGCTTACAAATCAAAGGGAAAAATATTCATTAACCCCATTAGGGATTTCATCAAAGATTTGGATAGTCTACCCTTCCCCGATCGAAGTCAGTATCCAATGCACGATTATTTTAAGGCTTCACAAAAGCTCCTCTCCTCTTTCGCCCTTTCGACCTACAACAAACGCTGGGGAACCGTAATTAGTAGTCGGGGTTGTCCTTACAACTGCATCTTTTGCTCCATTCATTTAACAATGGGGAAAATCTGGCGTTCACGCAGCGCCGAAAACGTCATGGCAGAAGTTGAACAACTGGTAAATAAATATCGAATTCAGAAAATTGCCTTTCTCGACGACAATATGACCTTTGATATTGAAAGAGTTCATCGAATTTGTGACCTTATTTTGGAAAGAAAATTAAAATTTCGATGGAGCACACCAAACGGAATTAGAGCTGATCGTTTAGACGAGACATTACTACTCAAAATGAAAAAAGCCGGTTGCGTCAGGATCGCCGTGGCTCCAGAAAGTGGCAGTCAAAAAGTGGTTTATCATTTAATAGGGAAGGCTCTTGATCTGAAAAAAGTTGTCGAAATAGTAAAAATCTGTAAGCGTATCGGGCTTAAAGTCGATTGTTTTTTCGTTATGGGTTTACCAGGGGAAACAAAAAGAAACCTCCGTCAAACAATCAACTTTGCCTCCCACTTGAAAAGATTAGGCGCCAGCGGATTCAATTTGGCGATAGCTACCCCGTTCATTGGGACACGTCTCCATAAAGTATTCACCGACAAGGGCTTTCTCAAACCAGATTTCGATGAGTTTACAATGTTCAGGAATGAGTCTTTCATCGAAACGGACACTCTCAAAGCTGCCGATCTCATAAGATACAAAAACATCGCAGCGCGGCTGAATAGATTCCCGGTAGAATATATTAAATTTATAATACTAGTTCTTTTCCGTGACCCAGAAAGATTTATTCGTCTATTCAAAGCGCAAATCCCCTCGAATTTTGCATTTATAAAGAAATAAACGATATGTGCGGAATCGCTGGATTTAGATCAGCCGGTAATGAAAATAACAAGGTAACTCTCGACTCGATGTTGGCCACAATTACTCACCGTGGTCCTGATGAGAAGGGCGTTTTGTTTGATAAAGATCTCTCAATCGGCATGCGTCGACTTTCCATCATCGACCTTAATACCGGCAGTCAACCGATCTTTAATGAAGATAAGTCTATCGTTATTGTCTTCAACGGTGAAATATACAATTTCCAAAAACTATACCGGGATCTAAAAAGAAAAGGTCACAAATTTAGAACCAAAACAGACACCGAAGCGATCATTCATTTATACGAAGATTTGGGTATTAGGTGTGTCGAAAAGCTAAACGGCATGTTTGCCTTTTGTATCTACGATAAATCAAAGGGAAAATTATTTTTTGCCGTCGATCGAGCTGGCAAAAAACCTTTATACATATATCATTCCGGACCCAATTTTGCTTTTTCCTCAGAACTAAAAAGTTTTTACAAGCTTCCATTTTTCAAAAAGCGCCTTAATATACCCGCTCTTGATAAATTCTTTCTTTATGGTTATATTCCCTCCCCCCTCACACCATATCTGAATACAGTAAAACTTCCAGGAGGTAGCCTTGCCGTTTTTGATATGCGCGAAAATAGTTTGACTTACAAGAATTATTGGGACTTTGATTATTCAGAAAAACTCGACCTTTCAGAAGCTGAATGGGTAAAGAAGATTGATCGTCTTCTCACCCAATCGGTTAGAAGTCGACTTGTATCTGACGTTCCCCTAGGCTGTTTCTTGAGTGGTGGGGTCGATAGTAGTCTCGTCGTAGCTTGCATGAGCAAGTTCCTCAAGGGTAGAGATATAAAGACTTTTAGCATTGGCTTCGATGAACAAAGAGTGAATGAATCGAATTATGCACGACAAGTAGCGGATCTGTATCACACCGACCACCATCTAAAGATATTTCCTCAAAACGAGGCGCTTTCCGTTAGCCGGGAAATCTTTACCAAGATGGATGAGCCGCTAGCCGACCCCTCCATCCTTCCCACTTTTCTACTCTCCCAATTCACTCGCGGTTACGTCACTGTTTCTCTTAGCGGGGACGGTGGCGATGAAATGTTTGGTGGCTATCCAAAGTATTACATCCACCGCTATGCCCGTTATCTGGACATGCTTCCTGAAAAGCTGAAACTGAGCCTAGCAGAAAAGATATCTCAAAGACTAAAGACTAGCCCCAATAATAAATATCTAAACTACAAAGCAATTAGATTTTTGAATAGTCTCAAGTACCCACCCATACTTCGAAATCAGATCTGGTCGGGGAGCTTTTTACCAGATGAGGCCGGCCATCTAATTTCTGACATTAAAAGTAACGCTGTCGACCTAATGACCGAAGCACCGGAACTTATCAGGAGTCAAACATTTTCGGACCCTCTCGATATAATGTTATATCTCGACGCCAAGCTAATGCTTAAAGACGCCTATTTAACCAAGGTTGACCGTGCCAGTATGGCCGCATCGCTCGAAGTTCGCTCTCCATTTTTGGACAAATCGATTCTCGATATTACCGGCCGAATCCCCCTTGGATTAAAAGTAAAAGGCAGACAGACCAAATATCTCCTAAAGCTAGTTGCAGAAAAATATTTCCCCAGAGAGTTGGTCTATCGCCACAAACAGGGTTTTGGCCTACCCCTCGCCGAATGGTTTCGTCGAAAGGAATTAACCTCTGAAATTAGAGAGCTACTAGGACAGAGAAGGGGAGTGGATAGACTTTCAACCTCATATATAAATTCACTGATAAGAATGCATCAAAATGGTACCTTTGATTACTCAACCCAACTCTGGACTATCTATGCCTACCTCAACTGGGTTCAATATAACCTTTAACAAATGACCAAAGAGCTTGTTTCCATAATTATTCCGACACGAAACCGATGTCAAAAATTACTTCGGTGTTTAAATTCGCTAGAAAAAATCAATTATCCTTACACCGAAACGATCATCGTCGATAACGCCTCATCAGACGATACCGTCGCAACAATAAAAAAACGATTCCCAAAGCACAAAGTAATAAGACTTTCAAAAAACAAAGGCGCTGTTGGTGGTAGGAACGCTGGACTCAAGTTCGCTCGTGGTAAATATTTACTTTTTGTTGACGACGACAATATCGTCACGGTAAATTTCCTAGACAAACTGGTTCAGCTGGCAATCACCGACCCGACGATCGGTTTCGTCGGTCCCAAAATGAATTACTTCAAAGACAAAAAACGAATTTGGTTCGCCGGCGTCAAGATAAATCTATTAACCTCATGGACCCATTACCTTGGAATAAACCAACTGGACCGTGGCCAATTTGATCAAATTAGGGAGATAGATCAGATCCCCAATGTTTGGTTGGTAAAGAGAGAGGTCGTAGAAAAAATTGGAGGACTCGATAAGAATTATGTCATGTCCTATGGCGAGTCAGACTGGCCAATGAGAGCAAAGAGGGCGGGGTTCAGGGTTCTATTCTGCCCTGGCTCGGTCGTTTATCACGATATCGTTCCGCCGAAGAATCTCAAAGAAAACATCCTACTTCGAGCCACACCATATCGAGCCTATTATTTTGCCAGAAATCGGATCATTTTTATGCGCCGCTTTACCAGTAAAGCCAACTTTCTAATTTTTCTTTTCATATTCAATAATTTGTTCACCATTTATTATCTTTACACTTATTCTAAAGGAGGAAAGTTCAATCTTTGTTTTTGGCACCTACGGGGAATCGTTGACGGGATACTTAATAGAAATTATCAATTCAAGGAATAGATAGACGAATGAAGGCTCTTACGTTATATTTAGCCAAATGAAAGTTCTGTTAGTTAGCCCCTGGATGAAGACTTTGTATGGTGATGAAAAAACCGTCCCCGGCCATCCTCATCTTGGATTGGGGTATCTGACCGCGGTTCTAAAGAAGAATAAACACCAAGTCAGGGTCTTTGACCAGGCCATCGAAAACGATGACGCGAAACTCTATGAATTAATTAGATCATTCAAACCAGACTTGATTGGATTTAATGCCTTTAGTTATTGCACCAAGTACGTTTCGGATCTTTCACAAGAAGTTAGGAAACGGACCAAAACTCCATTAATTCTCGGAGGACCCCATGTCTCCGCGGTTCGTTCTCGCGTACTGGAACAAATGCCCTTTGATTACGCCATCAAAGGTGAAGCCGAAGCTAGTTTGCTGGTATTTCTAAACGAAATGAAGAAAAAAAAGCCAAAATTTGACACAGTCAAAGGATTAATTTGGCGTAATTCAAAAGGGGAGATTATTGAAAACCAGGACATGGCCTACATACATGACCTCGACGCAATTCCTTTTCCGGATTATTCTGAATTCAAATTCGAAAAATATGCCTATTTTACCAGCAAAACCATGCCCATCATTACCAGCCGAGGATGCCCCTATGGCTGTAACTATTGCTCGGTCAAGTTATCTATGGGGAGAGGATTCCGCCCACGAAGCCCCCAAAATGTTTTAGCTGAAATAAAACATTGGTGCGGACAAGGATTCAAAAAATTCGAGATCAATGACGACTGTTTCAGTTTGGACTTGAAAAGAGCCGAGAAAATCTGCGATCTACTGATCGAACAAAAGCTAAATATCAGCTACGATATGTATAACGGTATCCGCGCCGACAGGGTAAGTAAGATTCTTCTCCAAAAAATGAAAAACTCAGGCTGCAAATTCATTTCTTATGGTTGTGAATCAGGAGATCAAAATATCATTATTTCCATGGGAAAGAATCTCAAACTTACGGAAGTAACAAAAGCAGTAAAATTGACAAATAAAATCGGCATTAGAAACTCGGTAAACTTTATTATTGGCCACTCAAGCGAAACCAAAAAATCAGCCGAAAAAACACTAGAGTTTGCCAAGAAACTTCCCACAGACTTCGTGAACTTTTACAACGTCATTCCTTATCCTGGAACCGATCTATATAACTGGATCGAAAAAAAAGGCCAGTGGATTTATCACCCTGACTACATCATGAAGAATATCGGTAGTCGGGACTTGAAACCCGCCTTTGAAACTGAGGGGTTCTCTTCTGAAGAAAGAATTGTAACCCTTAAAAAAGGCTTTGCCCTTTACGAAAAAAGCGTTCTCAATTTTCGTTTTGGCAAATTCTTTGGGAGAGTCATATATTACCTTACTCGAAATCGAAAGATTTTTTCAGCGGCACTCAAGCTGATGCTAAGTACTAAATTGGGCTTTAAATTATATTCTTTAATAACATTTAAATCGCGCCAATAATGTTACCTCAAGTCGAAGATATCTTTATCGTTGTCAACCGGATCAACTCCAAACCATGTGTTTGGTCTTATCTTACCTCAATCGAATATATGCTTCGAAGCAAACTTTACATGAGTTATCTTCTCAGAGACGCTAAATCAGTCGGCGACGAACTTAAAATACTCGAAAAGAGAAAGAACAAGGGTCTAAAGGTTTTAGATATCGGCACCGGTTCGGGAATCTTTGCCGTGTTGTTACGTAAAGAAAATAAGCGAATCAGGTTAGAGGGACTCGACGCCTTCGTCAATACCAGCCAATCCGATCCGAATTTCCACGATACAGCAAAACAACAAAAATCACTCTGGGAAAGTCTTTCATCAAGCTACAATGTTAAGTTTTCTCACTACGATGGTCTAAAAATCCCTTACAAAGACGAATCATTTGATATCATCACCGCCTACGCCGTTATCGAGCACGTCTTTCCCCCAGACCTAGATAGAGTTGTGAAAGAAATACGTCGTGTCCTGAAAAAGGATGGACTACTCTTCATTTTTAAATGTCCGCGGACATTATCATATAACGAACACCTCGCCAAGTTCATAGGGATAAAGGCTCATGATCTGTTGTTTTCCGACAAACAAGTCCGAGATTTGTTCAATAAACATCAGTTCAAGATAATTAAACACTGGCGTTCGGATATGGTCCCAGCCTTTCCTGCCAAGCTAACAAATATATTCTATAAACTACTAAAAGTTCTTGATCACGTTCTGACAGCTAGCCCGCTTCAAATATTTGCCCATCACAACAACCTAGTCGTCAAAAAAAGTTGACCATGAAAATTCTCCTAGTTTACCCAACCATAACTATCTACGGCAAGGACCGATCGGCAGTTTCTCCGATTCCACCATTGGGATTGGCATACATCGCCGCCTATATGGAGAAGCTTGGTCATACCATCAAAATTCTCGATTGCGTCGCCGAGGGAATAGAAAACGTCAATAAGGTCAAGGGTGGTTTTCGGGTCGGTCTGGACGATACCAAAATAGCCATTGAAATCAAAAAGTTCTCCCCTGACATCGTCGGCATCAGCTCGATGTTCTCGGCCTATGCTCAGGATGCCTATAGGATCGCCTTCTTAGTTAAAAATATTTCCAAGGAAATTCTGGTCGTCTTCGGTGGCGCCCATGCTTGTGCCCTGACGGATGACGTTCTCAAAAACAAAACAATTGATCTGTGCGTCATCGGGGAGGGGGAGCTGACCTTTGCCGAGATTGTCGATAAATTTTCCAAAGGGAAGCCGTATTTAAATATCAACGGGGTTGCTTACAAAAAGATGGGGAAAGTAATTTTTACTAGTCCGCGGGAACTAATCAATGACCTTGACGTGCTTCCTCTGCCGGCACGCCATCTATTGCCCATGGACATATATCTTAATAAACACAAAAATCCATTCGTCTATTACGACCGTCATACTTTTATGATCTCTTCCCGTGGTTGTCCGATGAATTGTGTTTATTGTTCGATCCATGCCATTTGGAAAAATAAATGGCGATCGCGCTCTCCCGAAAGTGTTGTTGACGAAATTGAATATTTGGTCAAACAATATGGCATCAAGGAAATCCATTTTGTTGACGATAATCTTACAGTAAACAAGAAACGAGCCGGATCCATTTGTGATCTAATCATCAAAAGAAAACTAAATATTAAGTGGACAGGCCCAAACGGCGTAGCTATTTGGACACTAGACGAGAAGCTGTTGGACAAAATGAAAAAAAGCGGTTGTTACCGCCTAACCTTCGGAATCGAATCCGGGTCGCAGCAAACCCAGAAGTTCATCCGAAAAAATCTCAATCTAGAATATGCCAGAGATATGATAGCCTATTGCAACAAGATTGGAATTTGGACCCTTTCAACTTTTATCGTCGGATTTCCATACCAAGACAAAGACCAAATCGAGGCTTCGATCAATTACGCCATAAAATCCAAAACCGATTTTGCCACCTTTTACGTATTGATGCCCTTTCCCTCGACAGATGTTTGGAATATCTTAATAAGGGAAAACCTCCTAAAAGAAAACGAGTTCTTCAACGAAATTGGCTACTATCTTTCCACCAGAGGAGTGACTTCTAAATACTTCAATCATGAACAAATCCAGTTTTTTGCATCCCTCGCCCACAAAAAAGTATTAAAGGAGCAGATATTCCGGCTTATCTTTACCCCGGGTCATTATCTAAAGAAAATTCAAACCCGAGGGGATTTAGCTTATGCCGGAAAACTGTTGAAACAATTTGGTTGTCTTCTCTATCATTCGCTCGGTCGGCATGTCCGTGTCGGCGGTGCTATTTATCGCAAATCAGTTACCAGAGAATAGTCATGCGGCCAAAACAAAAACAAATAAACAATCCACACAACGGAATTTCTAACCAGATGAGAATCTTGAATCATCAAAATTTCGAATACATAAAAAAAATTCAGAAAAAATACCAGCTCGATTTCAATGGCGTCAGCATATTGGATGTTGGAGTGGGCGGAGGATATTTGGCGGGTGAAATTATCAAAGAGAACAGTGTGGTCAAATATATCGGCGTAGATATAGACAATTATCTTGAGAAAAATGTTAAAAATAAAGTCAGTTTTGTCAAAGCCGATCTTAATCATCTTCCCGACGTCGACGCTCTCTTAAAAACGAAGGAAAAGTACGATTACATTTTTATTTTTGATGTATTAGAACATCTCATTTACTTTCACCATATTCTTCAAAACATTCACACGATTCTCTCACCGAAAGGAAAACTATTAATTTCGGTTCCGATTGATATCAATTTATCCACCAAGATAAAGATGGTTTTTCAGGACAGTTCATTCACGACCCCATTTGCGAGCGTATACGGACATATAAATTTATTCTCATTTCGTCAGTTCGAAGAAGGGTTAAGAAACATCAAGACACTAGAAATAATCGATATAAATAAATGTGGACTTGGATATGGGCTATACGACAAAACGTTCCATTTAGATATGTGGGCGAAACTGTGTCCGATGATGTGCGGAAGGGCCAACCTGTATCTTAGAAAAATTGGTAAACATTAACAAATAATATTATGAAAACATTTCAGGATAAAAAATCGGAAATAACGTTTTTTGACAATCTCGCGATTAAGAGTGAATACGATGCCGTTCCCGAACAGGTATATAAAAAAGTTGCCATACGTTGTCACAGATTACTACAAAGCAAGCCATCAAAGATACTTGAAGTGGGTTGTGGTTCAGGAAAATTTGGTAAGGCACTAGCTCAATTGGGTCATAAAGTTACCGGTATAGATATATCATCTGAGACGGTGAAGAACGCCAATCGAGAAAAACCAAAAGGTTTCAAAGCGAAAATTCTCGACATGGAAAACCAAAAAAATTTTCCTAAAGACTCCTTCTCTCTAATACTCTGCCCCGGTGTTCTTCATCATTTACCGAACTTAACTATAAGCCAAGCAATTCCAAACTTCCGTCATTGGCTTGAGCCGGGTGGGTTAGTGGTTTGTTGGGAACCAAATGGATCAAACCCAATCACCGCGCTTTCCAAAATTCTCTTTAGACTAGTTTATCTTATAGCTGGTGGTGGTGAATTTGCGACAGTGAATGAAACAAATCATTCATTTAAACAATATTTGTCGTCATTTGAAAGAAATGGTTTCAGACTTGTCTCTTCGAGGCCCTTATCTGATAAAAGCACGGCTGGCTTTTCAAATCCTGTCATGCGGATCCTCATCGAAATTCGTTGGCTTTTGTATGTTCTAATCGACAAACTGATCCCTCCCCCCTTTTCTGGAGTGATGTTATTCATGATCTATCGAAAAAAATCATTACTTTCGAAGACATATGCTTAGCCAACTAGTCCTTAGCGGATTTCTTTATACGATCGTCGCGATAGCAAGTATTAGAAAGCTTCTTGGTATAGGGGAGGGCTTGGGACACAACTGGGATTCACCGTTTTCACCCTTGGCTATAAGTTATCTCTCTATGCTCAAAAACCTCCCGTATGTCTGGAACGGTCAACATTCTCTCGGGTTTCCCATTATCTCTTCGATCTCAACCAAGATATGGTGGCTTTTCAATTCTACGGTCGGCATTGTTCTCAAGGGCAGTTTTGTCACCCAATTTATGATTTTATTTCTAATGATTGGTGGTGGGTTGCTTATGTTCTATTATGTTCGACAAATTCTAAAGACTAGCGGCCGTTCATCACTCTTTTTTGCACCATTTTGTGCCGGCTTGTTTTTCATGTTTTCGCCGGTGGTTTTCGGTCACATAGTCGGCGGAGCTTTCAATCAGTTCTTTACTATGGTTGTGTCCCTATTACTACTCATTGCCCTACAGGCCGGCGCATCAAGACAAAATATCAATAGAACGTCGATTGAAATATCACTCATTTTTATATTTATCTCCGTCACCCTCCACAATCACCTAATTAACATTTTTATCACCATCTGTTACGTTTCACTTTTATATAGCTGGACTATAAAAAGGAAAATCGAATTGGCAGCAAAGACTACGATGATTAGCTTGCTATTGGCAGCATACTGGCTTTTCCCAGAAATATACGGCTTGGCCAACTCAAATATTGCTCAAAAACTAAAGGAAAATATCTCCTTCGGCAACTTGGTTGTGAATGTGCCCAGTATAAGTAATGCGCTTTTTGCTAACGGTTATGTCCGTCGTTTCTATGACTTCATGGTTATAGACGGTCTGTATTCCATTTGGAAAGTTGCCGGCCTATCTTTATTCTTCATCATCATCGCTTCAGTATTTCTAGTCGGCGAAACAAATTTTCAAGTCAAAAAATATTCTCTTTTCTGGTTTGGTTTGTTCTTAATCTTTGTAAATTTCGCTACCGGTTTTACCGGTCCATTAGGATCGGCTATCAAATTTTTGTACGAAAATTTCCCCCCACTATCGATTTTTCGTTCTCCCCAATGGTGGATGATGCCCTTAACGATTTGTTTTGCAGTTCTTATTGGCTTGAGCTTCGAGCGATTCGCCAGCTTGCTTCGATTCAAACTATCAACCAAATTATCGTTGTTCACCCTCTTGGTATTTGTCTTACACCCTTTTTATATATCGGGAGATTTAGGCATTGAAAAACTGTATCAAAGGCAACTGGCGACTACCAATTGGTATAAGGCTGATCATCTTGATTTGTACAAAGTTCCGGGTGATTACCGCAAAACGATCGAAATTCTTGCCAAAGACGACTCCGACTCAAAAGTTCTTCTCCTCCCCCTTAGTTTAAGTCCCTATTTCGAAGTGACATCGTATCAAAAGCAGGGTTCTGGAGTTGACCCGATTCTCGCTTATCTAGCCCCCAAGCCCGTCATCTTTAACGATATAAATGTTGAATACGACACAAAGAGCACTCTACTCTCTCCGGAGAAAAAACTTTATCGCGACCGGAGTCTCGAATTTCTAAACCTATTGGGGGTTTTCAATACGAAGTACATTTTATTCAAGAAAGATTACTCTCCTGTTTTTTCTGATTATCGAAACTTCTGGGACGGCCAAACAGTTTACAGTCTACTGACGAAAAATATCAGCCAAATTGGCGAAATTGTCGAAAACGGTGAGTCGACTCTCCTCGTCAAGCTCAATGACAACCTATATTGGCCCCACGTTTACGTCCCACAAAATATTTTCGTTGTCAGTGGCAATCCACAATCATTATCAGATATTGGTTCTCTGGTTGACGACAAAAAAAAATCCGCCGTCTTTTTTTCCGAGGCGGTCAGCGGCCCCCAAGTTTCAGATCCTCATGATTTAGATCGTGAAAATGTCTCCCCATCTTCACTTTTTGTAGTCGGGGAACTGATAAAAAAAATTAAAGGTTATTATCGATCGAAGTTTGATCTTAAAATTCCTCAAGCAGGAGAATACAAGATTTTGGCAAAAAACGACCTCCAAGACACCAATTGGAAATTGGTTGAAGAAAAATATTTCGAAAAAGGTCAAACCACATATCTTCTACCGGAACCAAAACCCATCAATCTGGTCGATAAGTTCGGAGTCATAACGGATTATCAATACGATACCGAATACCTAGTCAGTTTCTATTACAACGATGATAACGACAACACAATATTGACAGTTGTCGAAGAAGGTGAAAAAGAAAAGCTAGTTCTCGACAAACTCCCGCGCACGGAAGAAAATTTTGTGTTATATCAAACCGTTTTTCGTTCAACCCCAAGGGGCCTACCGGCAATAATATCCGTTTCAAACGAAGCGGTGAAAGATCTCAGAGTCGAAAAAGTGACATCTCCCCAGATAATCCTTTGGAAAAAAGGCCGGGTAGAAATGAAAGATACTCCAGAAGTAGAGTTGGTAAAGATCAACCCGACGAAGTACCGAATCACCGTGAAGAACGCCACCAAACCATTCGTTTTGATTTTTTCCGAAGCCTACAACCAAGGGTGGAAGCTTAGATACATGAACCGTGTGATTTCCAAAGCCAGTCACAAAGTGGTTAACGGATATGCCAATTCGTGGATTGTAGTCCCCAACGAGGTAGGAGCCAAACGTGATTTTGAGCTGATCATTGAATTTTGGCCGCAAAAACTATTCTATATTGGTCTACTTATAAGTGGTTTTTCACTGATTCTCACCCTCTCATTTCTGATAAAGTACGCCAATGAAAAAGAATCGTAAATTACTCCTTCTCTTAATTTTGCCAATTCTATTTTTTTGCCTTTGGGTTTTTTTGAGCACATTCGCCTACCTAAAGAACACGGGGACAGGCTTTCTAACCCTAGAAGATAGTTTTGAAAAACAAAATCTTTCCGGAGATATTACCGTAAACTTGACTAAAGGGAAAATAGTTACGGGTAGGTTTGTCTCAACTCATGTGAATTTGGGGTCAATATCAATTAGGTTCAGAACCTTCGATCGCATCAACGACGACAAGCTTCTATTCAGAATCAGGGAAGAAGACAAAATAACTTGGTTCTACCAAGCTGAATACAAAACCGATCAATTCCAACCCAATCAACTATTCCCATTCGGTTTTCCTCCCCAAAAGGACTCGAAAGGACGAAGTTATGTTTTTGAAATCGAATCATTGGACGGGAGTCTTTTTAACAGTGTTGCCATTGGGGAAACGACCCCAGTTTTTGTGGCCAGATACACCCTTAGCAAACAGGCCCTACTACTCAACCCGGGACAATTCGTGAAATTTCTTTTCATCAGATTTCAAAACATATCAAAGGATGATCAGTTTCTCTCGAGTTGGCGATTCTTCGTCGGCATCCTGTCAGTCTATTGTGCTTCTACTCTTTTAAATAATTCTTTTATCAAGTGGTTTGTGCTTTTGAATCTCGCCACCATTAGTACGATTATTTTCGACCTAGATCACAACTGGGTTTTCTTATCAGCGATCAGCCTCTTCTGGTTTATCACATTCATAAAATTCAAAAAAACATCTCGCGACATAGGAAAAATTGCCGTTACATATCTATTTGTCTTAATGGTAGCGACCCTAGCTAATCAAACAAGATATCTCGAAAAGATTTCAAATTGGGTTTACTATCTCACCCTCATGGCTTTTCTAAGACACATGATCAAAAAGGACATTAGTTCGCTATTTAATAAAATTGCCTCTAGTCAAACCCCCCAGATCATTCTTATAACTGTCATTGTCGGCATAGTTGTGCATGAAATTTCAAATGTATATTATCTTCCTGTTTTTAGATTGATCGGTGGATTACAGCCAATTTTCATCCTCAGTATCTTCATGTTAATCCTCGGAGAGGCATTATTAGTTCTTAGAGGGAAATTGTCCCCCCTCTTTTTTGTGATTTTCATTCTCAAGCTACCGTTTATTTTCCACGGGAACTGGGAAAATAATTTTTTTGTAACCTACATGACCGACGAGGTTGTTTTTCTATCTCCAATAATCTCACACGTCCATTCGGGTTCACTTAGCCTAAACGAGTTCCTGATTTTCGGTTACCCGCCATTTTTGTTTAATGTCCTTTATGGTCTTTACAGTCTGCTTTTCGGAATATTGAAAATAATGAGTATCCAACTCTCTGAAATCAGAACACTTGAAATTATTTATTACGGGGGAAGGTTATTAGTTCTAACGGCCACTGTTACTGGCTCTTATTTCTTTCTAAAGGTATTTCGAGAACTTATACCGTCTCGTTTTTATCAGGGACTTTTAATAATTCTTATCAATTTTAACGGTCTCTTCTTTTTATACTCGACCTACTTAAAGACAGATAATCTAGTCTGGGCGATGGGGGCGATCGCCATTTATCAAGGATTGGTCTTCTGGAAAAACAGAAACAGGGTTAACTATTATAAGTTTGGTCTATTTTCCTTAATACCATCACTCATCAATTACTATGGCTACATTTACATTCTTTTTTTTGCCTTGATATCGATCGTCTCTTCAACCCCGAAAAACAAAGAAATCTCTATCCCAATAAAATCGAAATTAATTTTTACACTCGTTATCCTGCCAATCTTGTGGTTGCTGGCAAACTTCGAACTTGCCCCAAAGATCATCGAGGTCGTCTATTATTTCATCAAATTTGCTACCAGCAAAAACGAACTATTTGTTCCGTTCTTTGAAAATATCAACAATTATCCCTCATATATATTTTACTTCGATTATCTTAAATTTTTCTTGACTCCCATCCTATTAATTTTTATTGGTTTACTTCTCTTCATGAAAAAAACTAATCTATATTTCAAGTTATTATGTTTGACTATGGTGCTATTTTTTCTTCAGCTATCAACCGCCTCATATCGTACTGACCGACTATTTATTCCAATTTATATTTTCGCCATTCTTCTGGTTGTTTACTTACTTTCCCAAATATACAATTTCCTCTTGAAAAGTAAATTGCGTTTTGTCGTCGCCTTAATAAGCTTGGCTTTAGCCGGACCGATTCTTGCGAGAACCCTTTTGCTCGCAAAAACATTACAGGGGGAGGACACCCGTTTAACTTTATACAAATATATCCAACAGGAAGTTCCTGAAAAAGCCTCGCTTACTTTTCTTCACAACTCAATTTTTGGAGCCTATGCAACTTCTGATTATCTAAAAAGGAATAATTCCAAAATGTTTGACATTAGAGTTATAGATTTGACGGTTGGTCGTGAGAACGAACGCTTGAAGGAGATTGGTGGCTATTTTATTGTTTCAGCCTTTGATCTTGATATCTTACGGAAATTCGGCAACACCCCATATTACGGTAGGTCGTTTCAGGAAACCACAGATCTCATCGCGCGAAGTAAGGAAGTGAGCTTCGTCGACAAAATCAATTATCATTCGGAACCATTTGGTCCGATCGATCTCTTCCCCAACTCGCTTTACGGCATTCAAAATCCACCACTACTCATCTACAAAACAAACGATTAACGTCTCAAATTCAGATAGGTCGGCCGTTGACTAGATATTATGTATCTCAACAACTCAGGAATTTCTTCTTTTGTCTCGGGCCAAAAAGCCTCAATTTTTGAAAAAACTTCCATGATCTTCCTGTCCTCCTCGGCCCAATGTGAAAAACCATCATGACCATAATCCCTGTTTCTTCCACCGCCAATTAACTTTACTGGAATACCGTCGCGGTGAAGATAGTTCCGTATTGTCTCGAATGGCCGGTAAAGAAGAAAGGGTGTAATTGAATAGACAACCGGAATCTGACCCTCGATTGCCAACCCGACAGCCATACCCACCATTGCCTGCTCGGCTGCGCCAACATTAACAAATCTCTTTGGGAAATCTCTTTTGACTCTGTCAAACATCCCATAACCCAAGTCTCCAGTCATCATCCAAATACGATCGTCAAGTCTCATTAGGTCATGTAATTCATAAGTGAACCACCCTCTCATACTCTCATACCTCTCGGATACCTTTAGCTGCTCGACCATCTTGCCAAGGCTAATTCATAATCATCGGCTGACATTGTATGGTAATGGGCAGACAGGCCGTTCAAAAAGGGAAGTTGTTCGACATTTGTATAGGCAAAGATGATAGTGGGGTCAGTTGTTTCTGATCTTAAGGCTACCACAAGGCTCTCTAAGTCATGACCGTCTACCCCGACCAGGTTCCAGCCAAATGATTGCATTGAAATTACCAAACGATTTATATCTATTTCACCATACCCCCCATATCCATTAGCATTAACCACCAACCTTAAATTACCTAGTTTCAATTCGCGGGCAATTCTTAGTGCCTCCCAAATACTACCCTCAGCGCATTCACCATCCGAGACACAGCAGTAAACATTTCTGGTTCGGTCAGAGAGTGCCATTCCGACCGCGATCGGCAGCCCTTGGCCCAAACTCCCAGTGGACACCTCTATCCCAAGGTTCAGATTCCTGTCTGGGTGGACACCCAATTCATCGATGCTCGGGTTTTCCAATAGTCCATATCTTTCCATGACGGCATAAAGAGCGGTGGCTGCATGTCCGTTACTTAGAACGAACTTGTCTTTCGGTTCCTTTATCGAAAAAACGGCCTCAACAATATCCACCACCGATAGAGCAGAACCCAGATGGGCAACCTTCGCCTTGTAGGACATTTCAATGATTCTTCGGCGATTTGATATTTGTTCTGGCGTCATCATCGGGTATGATATCACGGCCATTGAACCTAGGCCATTGTGGTTTACAATATCAGAAAATGACAAAGTTTTTTATTACCGGCGTATCATCGGGGATCGGTAGAGCCTTAACCGAGGAATTGGTTAAGGCTGGTCATTCAGTCTGGGGGGTGTCGAGAAGACGAGCCCTCCTTATCGGATTGAAAAAACAGTTGAATGCAAACAAGAACTTCAAGTTTTGCTCTATGGACATAACCAGTCCTAGTAGTTGGCAACGCCTAATTACAAAAATGTCTTCTGCGAAGTTTGTGCCGCAGGTTGTTGTTTTTAATGCAGCGATCCTCGAAAATGACTACCTGTCCAATAACTCCATTGATATGATATCGACTCGAAAGATGATGGAAACAAACTATTTCAGTACCTTATCAGGTCTCAATGAGCTGTCGAAAGTAGTCAGGAGAAAAACAAAATTTATTTTCGTTGGATCATCCTCGGCTTTTAAAGGCAGTGGGGAAGAGGGGATCGGTTATTCCGGAAGCAAGGCGGCTCTCAATACTGCTTTTGAAAGCCTATTTCAAAAATTCAATGCGGCCTACAACTTTAAAATTATTCATTTCGGTCCGATAAAAACGGACATGGTTCCGTTTGATTCGAGAATATTGTTTATGAGGTCTCCACAGCAAGCAGCGCGGGCGATCATTGAGGCCGTCAAGACCGACGGTCACATTTTCTATTACCCGTGGTTGCCATTTTTTTTCCTTCGGATTATTAAATTACTGCCATCCCCGATATACTTATCAGTGCTTAACACCATTAATTCTATTCACAGAAAATACAGAAAATAAACAATGCTTACCAACAAACGGATATCGGTCGTCCCAATTGCCTACAAAGATGAAGGCAATATTCCCGAACTACACAAACGACTAACCATAGTATTAAGGCAGGTTACTCCTAATTACGAAATTATTTACGTAAATGATGCCAGTCCTGACAAATCACAAGAAATTTTAAAAAAACTTGCCAAAATAGATAAACATCTAACGGTAATTCTCCATTCGCGCAATTTCGGTGCCCAAAGCGCATTTTCCACCGGGATGAAATATGCCACCGGAGACGCGGTTGTAATAATGGATGGTGATCTACAGGACCCTCCGTCGCTGATAGTTGAGTTCGTCAAAAAGTGGCTCGCAGGCTATCAGGTAGTTTATGGTGTCCGCAGGAAAAGGGAACGCAGTCTGGGTCGGTTTTGGGAGAGCATCTATCATGGCTTTTATGTTGTTTTTAATAAACTAAGTTACATCAAGGTGCCTCTCGATGCTGGAGATTTTTCTTTAATGGATCGAGAGGTAGTTGATCAGATAAACGCTCTTCCTGAAAAGGACCGTTTCATTCGCGGCCTGAGAGCTTGGGTGGGCTTTACTCAGATTGGAGTCAAATACGTTCGCCCGGAACGTTTTTCCGGTACAGGAGTTTCCACCAATAGTATTATAAAAGGTACACAATGGGCCAGAAAAGCTGTCTTTTCTTTCTCCTACGCGCCTCTAGAGTGGATTTTCTATCTTGCCCTGATAAGCGTTTTGATTTCCCTGCTTGCGGCCGCCACCTACCTAATCATTTACATTATTAATCCGGCGGCGCCTCGGGGCTTCATGACGACTCTCTTTGCCGTCCTCTTCGTGGGTAGTATTCAATTGATTTCCCTCGCGATAATCAGTGAATATCTGAGAAGAATTTTTGAAGAGGTGAAGGCCCGTCCTCATGCAATCATCAGAAGCATTATCAACCCAAAAAGAAGACGTGCGAAATAAAATTCGTCAGATTTGTCCCCTGTGCACGAATAAGCAGTATCGGGTTATTTTCAGGTCAACGTTTAACATTAATAAACACCTGACAACCAAAATATTTTCTGCTAGGCGTTTCCCTGATCTGATCCATGGAACAATAGTCAAATGCACCAACTGTGGGTTAGTTCGGACCTTGGAGGTAATAAATCCAATGAAACTAAAAATTCTTTATCAAAAAAGCGCTTTCACTTACCAAAATCTTACCAATAACCTAAAGACAACATATGGCAGGATTTTAAAAGACGCCAGTAAGTATACAAAAAAAGGATCATTATTAGAAATCGGCTGCGGCAACGGCTTCCTGTTGGAAGAAGCAATAAAAATCGGCTTTAACAAGGTTGCCGGTGTAGAACCCAGTCTCGATGCCTTTCATCAGGCAAATTACGTCATAAAATCCGCCATTAAGGTAGATATTCTGCGTCAAAAACAATTCCATCAGAACAGTTTCGACCTAATCGCCGCTTTTCAGGTTTTCGATCATATCGCAAATCCAAATAAGTTTTTAAGTATTTGCCATTCATTATTAAAACCAGAAGGAATCTTGGTATTAATGAACCACGATGTCGCTTCCTTGTCTGCAAAAATACTAGGAGAGAAAAGTCCTATTTATGATATCGAACACCCTTTTCTATATAGTCAAAATACAATCAGAAGAACACTTGAGAACAACAATTACAAAGTTATGAAAATATATAGCCCAACAGCAATATTTAACCTAAAATACTGCTTGAGGCTTTTACCATTACCAGCTTCAATAAAAAAAATGTTGGAACTATCAAAGAGCTGGTTATTGAATATTAATTTCAAGATAAAGCCCGGAAATATAGCCGTTTATGCTCAAAAATAGACAAGAGAAAAATATTAGTGAATTTAGTAAGGATGCCGTCAGGCTCGGAGGATATATCTACACAAGTAATCAAAAACTCAGTAGTCTCCTCGCCAACGATCACATTACAGGGCGAACATTGTCTCTCTTGGACCTTACGGATAAGAAAATATTTGATATTGGCTGTGGAGATGGGGTTTATACTCAAGAGCTCAATTCAAAAGGGAAACCACGGTCGATATTAGCCATTGATCCTTCAATCGAGGCAATCAAAACAGCCAAGAAAAACAACCGCCATCCCGAAAGGGTGTCCTTCCGGGTTGGCGACATTTATTCACTTCCCAGATTGAAATTTGATATCGCTATTGTCAGAGGGGTAATCCACCATCTGTATCGGCCGGAGAAGGCAATATGTGAAATTTCCAAAATCGCAAAAACAATTCTCATTATTGAACCAAACGGTTATAACCCTGTCTTGAAAATTATTGAAAAAGTATCTACGTATCATATCGAACATGAGGAAAAGTCATTCCCTCCGTTTTTAATTGACCGATGGATCAGAAATAATTCTGGGACAATCAAAGTCAGAAAGTTCGCAGGCCTAGTCCCCTTTTTTTGCCCAAACTACTTGGCCTCTTTTCTAAAGCGGCTTGAACCGGCAATCGAGAAAATCCCGCTAATAAACAAAATACTATGTGCTCAGTATTATGTGATCTATGACCTTAAGTGAATACTCCAAGCAATAAGTTCAGTAATTCAGTCATCAACCTACTTGCAATCGTCGCCTTGTCTATAACAGGTATTTTCGGCATACTTCGTTATTTGAAATCAGAAAATACCGGTTTTTTTACAGTTGAGACCTCTCCTAAAATTGTAAATATCGTTTCTCCTCCCGATTCAAGGTTATTAAAGAACAACTATTTCGAGGCAAAATTTAAGGCCACCTTGCCCCACCTCGGGATTGTTTCGATCCGATTCGATACTTTCGATCGCATCAACAACGACACACTCAGATTTAAATTAATAAAAATAAATAAGAATGAAAAATTGTACGAGGGTTCTTACAAAACGGATCAATTCCAACCTGAAAAACTTTTTCCATTTGGATTTCCTGTGGTTGCTGATTCCGAGGGAGAAACTTTTCAAATTAATCTCACTTCCGAAACAGGATCTCCGTCCTCATCGGTCGCCATCAGTCATAATTTGCCATTTATCACTACTAGGTATGTGTTGAATATCAATACCCTAAGACGTGAGCCGATTCTTTTATATCGCTTTTTCCGCTACAAAATAACCAATTTTATCTCGAATCCTCGTTTCATTAGCTATCTTACTATCTCTTTTCTTCCTCTTTGTCTGTATCTTTTTCTTTACAAGAAGATAAAAAACAAATTGGGACTCTTCACCTTTACCATGTTCGTGATATTGATAGGAATTCCCCGGATTTCACCAGAACCGATAGTCGAGATTTTTTCAGCTACGGCCGTCATATCTTTGATATTACTCACAATTTCATCCGTTCGGAAAGCAATCCATTACAATAACAAAAATGTCTAATACGTTTATCGAAATACCTACTGACGAGCTTTCGGGGCGGTTGGCTTTTACTGTATCCAAATTTATAGACAAAAAAGATATTCGTCAAAAAAGAGTTTTAGACATAGGTTGTGGGTTCGGATGGTTTGAGGCATGGGCACTTAATCAACAACCTGAAACCATTCACGGAATCGAACTAAAAAGCGATAATCTCAAAAACCTTAAAAAAATGAGAGACAAACGTCTAAAATGTAAGGTGGGAAGTGCCATCAAGATCCCCTATCCAAATAATAGTTTCGATACAGTGACATCATGGGAGGTGGTCGAACACATTCCGCCTCAGACAGAAGAGACAATGTTTCGGGAAGTATATCGGGTGCTAAAGCCGAGAGGAGTTTTTTATCTTTCTACTCCCAACTCCCATTTGGTTAGCAGGGTCCTTGATCCGGCTTGGTGGCTGATTGGGCATCGTCATTATAACCTCGACTTCTTTAGAAGACTCGCCAAGAAGACTGGCTTTCAAATCCGAAGATACGTCGTCAAGGGTAAAATTTGGGAGCTCCTGACAATAATTAACCTCTATATTTCAAAATGGCTTCTAAAGAGGCCACTTCTATTTCCGACCTTCTTTTCCCGAAGGCGGGATAAGGAATACCGTCAAAAAAACGGTTTTGCCTTGATTTTTATAAAATTAACGAAACAAAAATAATGTCGTTGACAAAATATCCAAAAATCTCAGTCGTTATGCCAATTTTGAACGAGTCATTTCGACTGGCCGGATGTTTGCGGTCTATCAGAGACCAGAACTATCCTCAAGATAAAATTGAAATAATAATTGCGGACGGTGGGTCGACAGATGATTCGGTAAAAATAGCAAAACAGTTTGGGGCAATTGTTGTCTTTAATCCTCTTAGAACTTCAGAAAGTGGGAAAGCTGCCGCCCTAAAAGAAAGTAAGGGAGATCTGATTCTCCTCATAGACGGAGACAATTTGCTACCCGATAATAATTGGCTTCGTAAAATGGTTCGGCCCCTATCGGCCGATAAAAGATTGGTTGGTAGTGAGGCTCTTTACTTCACTCATAGGTATACGGACGGGTTCATCGATAGATACTGTGCCTTAATTGGGATGAATGACCCTCTATGTTATTGGCTTGGCGCCTACGATAGGTACTCCCTATTATCAGGAAAATGGACGGGCCTTCAGGTTCAGAGTAAAAAACATAAAGATTATCTTGAGGTAAAATTGCATCAAGGGAATATTCCGACCATAGGTTCAAATGGTTGTCTCTTTCGCCATTCCATCTTCGAAAAAAACCATGAGCTACAAAGAAAATATCTATTCGACATGGATATTTTGGAACTTCTCTGTCATAAATACGGCCCGCAACTTTTCGCCAAAGTTGAAGTGGGGGTGATTCACCTGTATTGCGGCACGAGTCTAAGGCGGTTCGCCAGGAAACAACACCGAAGGGTCAAAGATTTTCTCTTTCGACGTTCGCTAAAAAATATTTTTGTAGAAAATAGTTATGAGAAAAGGAGATATCAATACGGGCAGAAAAATCAATTTAACTTACTTTGGGGGTTAGCCGGTTTCTCTCTTTCTTGTCTAACAGTGTTTCCTCTATTGTTTCAGTCACTTTACGGGTATTCCAAAAAACGTGATTCCGCCTGGTTCGCCCACCCCTTCCTCTGTTGGATAACTTTTGTTATCTATGCCTATGGAGCCGCTGAAAGTTTATTTTTTAGTAGTGAGTATAGCCGCGAGAAATGGGGAAGATAATTATTTTATTTACCGCTGTCATCTTATTGTTGGGGATCAACAGTCCTCGTAAATTTTCCATCCCCAAACAAGTCGATCAAGACGAACTTAGAAAGAATGTCATATCGGATCCGAAATTATTTGCAGACCCTCTGTCGTCAAATTATTTCTGGGTAAACGACGTTTCCGGAGACAGGCCGAGGAAAGTACATATCAGTTTTATTCACTCCATCGCCGTGGGCGGTTTTTCAATATTTTTCCCCGGGAACATGGAAACAAATTCTTCGTATGTCCCCGATGATTTTGACGTCTACACCAAACCCGTTGGCGCTGGCTGGGAACTTGCCGATCAAGAAAGACACTTTGGAAGATCATCGTATGTTCTTAAATTAAAGGAAAATATCGATCTTGAGGGTATCAACCTTGTACTGTTAGGAAGCAAACATGAAAACAGTGAGGTCAGAATATCTGACTTAAAAATCTATACCAAGACAAACGTAAACCTTAGAGAATATCTTTTGTGGCTGGTTTCTTCAAACAGTAAAAGTGTCTGGTCATATTTAGGCTTGTCTATTCTGTTTTATATCGTTATTATGGCCCCAGGAATAGGCCTCTTGACGTTTTTCTTTAGCAATAAGAAAAAGTCTGTAGATCTCGGCACTACCTTCGTTTTTGGCCCGCTTCTTTCGATGCTAGTGCTCGCGGGCTCTACTTTAGGCTATATCATTTCCAAGAACCAAACGTTTCTGTCAATCTATCTCCCTTATTTTGTGATAGGTTCAATTATTTTCTTTCGAAAAAAAGTATACCGAAAGTTGGGAGATATCAAATTTCTTCTACTATTATCGATTGCGTTTTTACTAGCCACAACCTTGCTTCAAATAACACGAGACACGTTACTTAATCTGAACTATATCGAAACATTTCTGGACAATCTAAATCCTCTTTCCTTGAGTAGCTATTTTGGATATCACGCGGACAACACGATGCCCTGGGGAATAGCCAGAAGTTTTTTACATCAAGCGAGTCCGTTTTCACAGGAAGCTCTTCACTATCGCTTGGGTCAACCAGCGAGCAGCGTAACCAATAGAATTCCAACCTTGTCATTAATAGTCGCCCCAATTTTAGCGTTTTTTGGAGAAAGTCATTTTGTCTTTCAACGTTTTCTTAATGTTTTGGTTTCCTTTTACTACCTAGCTGTATTTTGGACGATAAAGCAGTTCTTTTCTGAAAAAGTTTCCCGTTTGACCATATTATTGCTTCTATTAAGCGTCCCAATATCGCTTACTACCTGGAATGCCGAACTTAACATCAAATACGTTTCCATGTACCCCTTGATCTTAGCCGCAGGTTTTTTGGTCAAAGGGGGAACGGGGTCGCTTTTGTCAATTAGTGGTCTTTTTGTCTTTTCTGTACTCATCCACCCTATGGCAATTTTATTTGCCCCGGCTTTTACAATCGTGTTTTTGCTAAAAAGAAAAACGTTTGGGGGAATGCTATTCGAGTCAGTTGTTTCCTGTTTGCCAGCGGTCGGTGTTTTGGCTGTATGGTTTGTTCTTACCGCCTTGGTAAAGGACAACCCCGACCCTTCCACTGGTTCTATCCCTTCGTCAAATATTTATACTTTTTTCAATGCCGATAGCCTAACTTGGACAAACAAGGCGGCAAATATCATTAATATCTTTATCCCTGATTACTTAAATCGTTTCTACCCAAATTTTCTTTCCGGAGAATACGCCCGTTTGTTTTTCAGAACATCTATTATCGGGTCTCTTAGTCCATTTTTTACCTATTATCTATTTTTCCGCACAAAAATAATCACCATTGCTAATCATTTATTGGTTATAGCATTGAGTGTGATTCCCCAAATTATATTTTGGCTTCACCCGCACTATTATGACTTTTCGTCATTTGCTCTTTTTTTCCCTTTTGCCGTTCCGTTCTTATTCGCACTAGTGGTTCAAGAACTAATTAAAGATACTCCCGGGAAAAGGTTTCTCTACATATTTTCATATGTGGTTTTTATGGGCATAAGCTTTTTTGTCACATCCAATGCCTTTCCTGATCTGAAGTATTGGGACAATGTAATTTCTACCTACACAATCGCCCTCTGGTCTATATTCATCTTGGTTTCAATATATACATTGAAATCGCAGGCTAAAACATAAATGATGCAACACGGCAAGGTCCTTATCATTTGCCCATTTACCGCTCCGAATCAGGGTGGTGTAGAGTCCCACATCCAGAAGCTACTTAAGTTTTTGGATACCAAAAAAACCAAGGCCATCATTGTCAGCTACACCCCACTCACTACCCCAATAAAGTCCCCCTGGTACGAAAAAAAGGATAACTACGAAATCTATCGTATGCCATGGTTTGGCAACGGTTGGTTCCCGAAAATCGAACACAATCCGATTCTGACTTCTCTCTACCTCGTTCCGGGTTTGTTGTTCCTCAGTCTTTACGTTGGGATCAGACGAAGGAATGAAATTAGGGTCGTTCATTCCCATGGCTTCGCCGCTGGATTGATTGGCGCGTTGATGAAACCCATCATCAATAAGAGATCCGTAATTAGTACCCACGCGATCTACAATTTTGAGAACCGCCCTCTACTCGCAAAAATTATCAAAGGTATCCTGTCCTGCTACGATTATATCCTCGCTGTCGGAGAACCATCCAAACAAGAGCTTATCAAGATCGGCCTGTCAAAGGAAAAGATAGAAGTTCATCCCAACTGGGTCGACACGGACTTTTTCAAACCCGCCAACGCTTCCAAGTTCCACAAAAAATTAACCGCGATCTTTGTTGGTAGAGGATTGAGGAAGAAAGGCCTCTTTCTTTTCGGAGAACTAGCAGTGGAAAATCCGAATCTTGATTTCATCGCCCGCGTCGCTGAAGGTCCCGATCTGGATGAATTCATTACGAAATTTAGCAATCAAAAAAACCTAGACATCAGGACGGGTTTGCCTCAAGATTTTGAAAAGAAAATGAAAACCATCAGGGGCGAGTATCAGTCAGCAGATGTCTTTATTATGCCCTCTCTTTACCCAGAAGGTTTTGCCTCGGTAGTAATCGAGGCTGCCAGTTCCGGCCTAGCCCTTATTTCATCCAATCTCGGCACCCTCCCCAGCATTCTAGAGGGATCAGGCGCTGAGATAGTAACCCCGACCGAAAAAAACATCTCGGCTGTTCTGCGGAAACTGGACAGAAACAGGTCCCTATTACGGAAACTCCAAATCGGCATGAGACAATTCGCTATAAGCAAGTTTTCCGACGAAAACGCCGAGGTAATATACAATAGCTACAACTTCCGGCAATGAAAAAAATAAAACTTAATCTCGGTTCGGGACCGTCCGGAATAAACGGCTGGGTTAATTATGACACTGGAGTACTTCCTTGGCTCTCAAGACATCCCCAACTTAGGCATCTAATTTGTGCTTTGGGTCTGTTACCCAAAAATTACGACGTCGAATGGCCTGAAATCCAACTGGTCGATATAAGACACAAGTTTCCTTTGGAAGATGAATCTGTCGATTTTATTTATTGTTCCCAAGTAATCGAGCATTTTGAAAGATATGAAGCTCTAAATATACTAAGGGAGTCTCACCGGGTTCTAAAACTTGATGGAGTTATCCGCATCAGTGTCCCGGATATAGAGAAAATGCTTAGTCCTGATTTTACCGCCAGAGAAATAAACGTCCTCTGGTGGGGATACGAAAAAGATATTCCTCCTGCAAATATTTTCTCCAAGATTTCACGGCTATTTATTCGCGAACATCAATGGCACTATGACACTACATCAATGAAAAAGCTCCTCTCTCAAGCTGGCTACAGGAGGGTGAAAACGTGCTCATTCAGAAGAGGTGAAACACCTGATCTTGATCGAGTTGAGATTGATGCTCACAAAAAGCACAGCCTCTATATAGAGGCAAAGAAATAGATCAGATATGAAAATCTTATTTATATATCCATCCAACGACCCCTCTTATCCACTACAGCTTGGAGCTCTCTCATCCTTTATAAAACAAGAGAAACATCAGGCAAAGTTGTTATCACTAAAAATTACTGGGACTATAGAAACCGAGCATTTTTCTGAAATCAAAGGAATCATTAAGGACTTTAACCCGGATTATATTGGTTTCAGTTGTTACGAGACCGCCTTCCCCTGGATAAAAAAAATAAGTAACTACATCAAGAAGCACTGGCCGGGGATAAAAATCATTGCCGGGGGATACTTCGCCACGCTCGCCCCCGAAGAAGTTATCTCATTTAAAGCGATAGATATTGTTTGCCGAGGTGAGGGGGAATATCCACTGCTCGAGTTGTTCAACAAACCTCAAAAGACTAATATCCAGAACTTATGGATAAAGAAGAGTAATGAAATTATCAAAAATCCCATACGACCATTGATTGTGGATCTGGACGAACTTCCCTACCCCGATAGGGAAATGCTCGACTACCAAAACCAGTTGGATCTTGAAAAAAGGGGTGAAAGGACTATCAAGATAATGGCCACTCGAGGTTGCCCTTATTTTTGCACCTACTGCAGCAACAAATATTTCCGAGCTCTCGTTCCCAATCCCCAGATATATCTTCGGCTGAGAAGCCCGAAAAACGTCATCGAAGAGATCAAACAACTAAAGTCAAAGTATAACTTTGAACTCGTCGGCTTTCATGACGACAATCTGACGCTGGACATCAAATGGCTGAAAAAATTTGCAGGGCTATATAGTAAACAAATCGGTCTCCCGTTTTACTGCGCCACCAGAGTTGAGTATTGTAAAAATGAAGTTCTCGACATTCTAAAAAATGCCGGCTGCTACTTACTGCTCATCGGCGTCGAAAGCGGTGACGAAAAATATCGGGCGGGGATGATGAAGCGATTTATGACTAACAAGGCTACCATCGAAGCCTTCCATCGTGCTAGGGGAAAAGGTCTCCTAACTTGGTCATTCACCATGGTCGGCCTTCCCAAAGAAAATCGGTTAATGCTGCTGAAGACGATCTGGTTAAATTGGCAGTGTAAGGCTGATTTCGTCATGTCTTCAATTTTTTACCCCTTAAAGGGAACTGAACTAGGAAATCTTTGTTATGAGAGTGGTTGGGTAAACCAAGAAAAAAAAGAAAATATCACCTCTTATGCTTGGGATACCGTCCTCGATCATCCCATTCTTTCAACACTAGAAATCCGCTTGGCAAAATATCTGAACTCCCTTACCGCCATCAGAAGCCCTCTATTTTGGGAGCTGACTTCCAGCAGGGTAAAAAATTATTTGCTGGGAAAAGGAAGACTATGAAAAAAAAGATTGAAAAAAACCGTTGGCAAGCTGCCCAAAAATTTGAATACAATGACTGGGCAAATATGCCAAACATCGTAACAGATGAATGGAAAGAGCTCGTGAAGAAATATTCAAAACTATTTCCAAAAATCGCCAAAAGCTCTGACCTGAAAGATTCAGACGCCATTCTCGACGTCGGCTGCGGTCCAACCGTCCCAGCCAGGCTTCTTAGAAAAGGAAGGGTCACTGGTATCGAACCCCTAGCAGATAAACTCAAGATCTCTGGAGGAAAGTACTTACCCGGCGTAAATATCATCTGCGGCAAAGCCGAAAAAATGCCTTTTAAAGATCACTCATTTCAGTTCGTTGTCTGTCGAAACGTCATTGACCACACCCAGAATCCCAAGGTAATCATTAAAGAAGTAAAAAGAGTTTTAAAAAAAAATGGTCATTTTCTTCTAATTTCTTACACCTATTCACCTTTTATCACTTTTGTAAAAAACATTAGCGAGCGCATTGGATTATTTCGCAACATCGGTCATCCATTCACCTTCACACCAGAAATGCTTGACCAACTAGTTCAACCGGAATTTGAAATCAAACAAAGATATACTATTCACACAGGCAAAGATTCTACTGACTATGGCAAAGTGGGGGAGGAGATTGTTGACAATTCCTTGCTGCACAAGACGATGATATTTATTAACAACAAAATTTTGGGAGAACCATGGTTTCTAAAGGAATACGGCTTCTTGTGCATCCCAACACCAAAACATACTAAATATGCCGAAGTCTAAAAAGAAAATTATTCTAATTAGACCTCTCGTTTTTTCAAAGACGAGACCCTATTACGGTGCTCCACTCGCATTGTTGGCGATTTCCAAAATACTAGCAACCGAGGGTTACAAGATAAAGATCATCGATCCGCTAACTCACAGGGACTATGTCACTGCTGTAGTTCGGGAAGCAAAAGACGCCATTTGCGTTGGTATTTCGGCCTTGACGGGATATTCTATTTTCGATGGATTACAAATTGCCCGGGCTGTCAAAAGGAAATATCCTAAACTTCCGGTCGTTTGGGGAGGCTGGCACCCGTCAATCCTCCCTCTTGAGACCATCAAAGACGAAAATGTCGATATTGTGGTCTACGGACAAGGCGAAAGAACCTTTACCGAATTGGTCCACTCCATAGAGAAAAATAAAACATTAAAAAATATTAAGGGGATAATCTATAAAAATAAGAAGGGAAAAATAGTTCAAAATACACCGAGACCAATCGAATCGTTAGACAACTTCCCCCCCGTTCCTTATCACCTGATCGACGTAAAGAAATTTCTCGTCCCTCAAGAATACGGGAAAAGATCTCTAGTCTATTACACAAGTTTTGGTTGTCCTCATCGATGCATTTTCTGTGTCGAACAAATCGTAAACAACCGTCATTGGGCCGGACTCTCTCCAGAGCGGGCCGTGGAAGAAATCACCGACATGAAACAAAAATACGGAATTGACTCAATCCAGATTATCGATAGTAATTTCTTTATCAATGAGGATAGGTCCCGGAGGTTCGCCCAACTCTTAATCGATCAAAAAGTGAACATAAAGTGGGGAAACGTGAACGGCAGAACTAGGCAGATGAGCCAATACAGAGATTCCACCTGGAAGCTAATGAAACAAAGCGGCCTCGAATGCATCCTGATCGGAGCCGAGTCGGGCAGCAACGAGACTCTGAAATATATGAAGAAAGATATCACCGTCGCTGACACTCTAAATTTGACCAAGTTCTGTGCCAGATATGACATAAAGATTCTTAGTTCGTTCTTAGTCGGATTTCCTCACTCAGCCGATCCAGAGAAATGTTACAAGATCACCGAAAAGGAACTAGCCACCTCTCTGAGGTTAATCGATAAAATGTTCAAGATCTATCCTCGAATTAGAATGATGTTTGCCTTATTCCTCCCCTATCCCAGCACCGCCTTGTTCGAAGAAAGCCGGAGAATGGGTTTAGAGATACCCGAAAGACTTGAAGATTGGCACGAATTTCTGATTGCGGCTGAAGATGCATCCAAAATCAGAGTCCGTCAAAAATGGATTACCCAGGAACAAGCGCGCCGGATCTTAATGATTTCTATCTATATATTTTTCTTTATGGATCCTGATTCATTCAATTTGGTCACCGCCAAAATTAATAATCCGTTGAAAAAAGCCTTTCTCCATTTTGGGTTCCAAGTTTTCAAAAAGATTGTTGACTTGCGTTGGAAATATAAATATTTTGGATTACCAATCGACTTTTGGTTTTATAATATTTTAAGAAAATATAGCGGTCTAGGATAAAGTTCTCTCCATGATGATTTTTATTGCCAATCAATTCGTAGGGAAAAATCTTTCAACAGGCGGAGATATCCTTGCCGTGGAAATGGCCAAGAGAATCAGGGGGAAACTGACAATACTTGCCCCAATTCAGATTCACGCGCAACTATCAAAGGCACTTCCGAAGGCAACTTTAATTACCACCAATGCTTTGTATTCGTCCTCGGCTACAGCATCCACACTCTACGGTGGAATATCTATATTTATTAGCTATCTAATTCGATCGTGGAGAAGTACCTCGTGGCTTCTAAAGAACATCAAGAGCGGCGATCGAGTCTATCTAACTGGTGATTTTATTTGTAACACCCTACCAGCATGGATAATCAAGATGGTAAAGCCTGAAACAATAGTTCTCGCGAACTTTTATCATCGAAATCCAAGACCAAACGCACGTCTTGGAAACAACTACGTTGTCAGTGCCTTCTCGCGTTTCCTGCAAAATATTAGCCTAAAAATTCTAAGAAAGATAATCTTCAAAATCTTTGTTCTTTCAAAAGTTGGAGAGGGCGAGTTGGTCAATGAAGGGTTCATCTCTTCACAAATCATTGTTTCTGGAGCAGGGACAAATATTGACAAACAAAGACGAAATCTAGCGAGGAAAAAAAATCAAATTGTTTTTGTGGGGAGAATAAATATTACCAAGGGGGCATTCGATCTCATAGAGATCTTTAACCAAGTAGCCAAAAAGAACAATAAAGTCAGACTGATAATGCTCGGTGGATCATCAGGGGCAGACAAATCAAAGTTGGAAAAGTTGATAAAGGACTATTCTTTAGGGGATAGGATCAGATATCTAGGGTTCGTAGACGAAATAACAAAAAACAAAATCTTGTCTGAGTCAAAAGCCTTGGTTTTACCATCGAAAGAAGAGGGCTTCGGAATTGTTATTATGGAAGCACTGGCTCTTAGAACACCAGCGGTCTGTTACGACTTACTGGCGCTAAAGACAATTTTTTCAAGATATCAATCAGTCAATTTTGTAAAAAAGTTTACGAAACAAAAGTTTGCAGACAAAATCATCAAAGTTGTGTCAGAAAAAAAAGAAGTCCCAGTAGAAAACCTAGGATCATGGGACGATGTTTACAAAATTCAGTCAAAATATTTTTCGCAATAGATAAATGAAAGAAATACTCAATAAAATTGTCCGTCCCGCGATTCCATTATTTCCACTGTTGCTTATTACCGCGATCTTCATTCTTCCGCTTACCAAACCGGGGTTGATTGTTGGAGGCGACTGGACCTTTCCCTCCTCCAACCAAGAGCTTCGGGTCTTTGGCGACCGAGCCTTTTCGGTTTGGGTCAACGCTGAAATACCCTTCGGAACACAAGTCTCTCATAACAATCTATATTTGTTTCAGATACTTGCCCACCTTTGGGCATCGATCGGATTTAACGGAATAAGCTTCCAAAAGATTACCCTTTTTCTAACAATCTTTGGCATTTATGTGTTTTCGTATCGTTTACTTTTAAAGCTCACCAGATCTCCGTTTGCGTCCGTGGTGGGGGCCATGAGTTACCTCTTTTCTCCCATCGTCTTCAACTACCTCAATATGGGCTGGAACTATGTCTTGCTTTTTTTGGCCCTCGCCCCTCTCTTTACCCAAATTGCCCTCGACTTCTTCAAAGACGGAAAAAAGAAACACATCATCGCCCTTGGCCTAATCTCGGCCATAAGCTTCTTCCAATCCCAATCGATTGTTTGGCTCCCCCTTATTTTTATCTGTATTTTCATCTCTCAAGTCACTAGAAAAAATTTATTAAAAAACCTTCTGCGTTTCGGCACGGCCTCAATCGGAATCGTCATAATCGTTCTCATCGTTCATCTGCCTTGGCTTCTCCCCATAATTCTAAACCCCGGCAATATCATTAACAGCACATCAGCAATTGACCTGAAAAGGTTTTCGGAGGTACTCTCAATATCAAATCAATTCCGTCTCTGGGGGAGTCTATACAACCAAGAATTTGAGCTGGCTTTTCCCCAGGTACTGGTTCTGTTTCCCTTTGCCCCAATCCTAATTTGTGTCCTCTCACCACTATTGTCCTCGTTTGAAAAAAAAAGGCTGCCGGCTTACCTCCTCGTGTTGCTACTGATATCAATTGCCCCCACACTATACATCTTCCGTGGAGCGATCGCCGACCTCCCGTTCGCCGCGGTGGTCAGGGATATCAGTAGATTTCTTGTAATTACTTCCCTGGGCTTTTCGTTGGGAATCGCGCTTACACTCTCCGTCAACAAAGGTCGATTGGGCCGGGTAATTATTTGCATTGTATTAATTCTTTCGGCAATACCGTATTTTCTTGGTAGATTATATACACTAACCGGTGACCCATCGCCGCAATCGAACGAGTATAAGGATTTTCGCGCCAGGCTACTATCCCTTCCCGAAATAGAAAACGAATCAACGCTCCCACTTTCTAACCAAACAAACATTTTTTTGCCCACGGGGGGATTTATCTTCACAAAAACTGACACCCGGTTCAATCGTGACTTTTGGAGTATTGCTGACATCCAAGGCAATTTTTCTCCGATCGCATCGGGAATGTATTTCACCGATAAGAGCGATTTTCTGATATCCAACCTTGTCCAAAATTATTCGCTGGTAAGTAACAATATTGACCTTTTGACCGCTTTCTTTCGAGTCTACGGGATTAACAACCTTGTTTATCGTTCTGGACTCGAATCGACTTACAAATCGCAGTTAGATCGTGACGGCATCCAAAAAAAATGTCAGGCAGTCCTTCCGGAAAGTGATTCTGATTGGTCCATTACCTCGATTTGTACCATTAAAGATACTTACCCCCTCATTTATGCTTCTGTATTACCCCGATATTCAGCCAGACCGTTTAGTGAGATATTGTCTGAAAAAAATAATCAAGACCGCATCGTCATTTTGGGCTGTCCGAAAATGATAAAAGAGAAAAGTATTATTTGTAATATTGGCAAAGTTGATAATTTAGCCTCTACCGCCCCATCCCTGAAGTTTAATAAAATCTCCGAGACGAAGTACCGTCTCGAAGTCGAGGATATCAGGGGGAAATTTTTATTAGTTTTTAATCAAACGTATCATCCTGGCTGGGTTATTCGAAGTAAGTTTGGGGAAAAGCTAAACCTTCCCCACATTCTGGTAAATCAATTGGTTAATGGTTGGGTGGTGGATCCGGCAGGGGATCTGGACAAGGAAGAATACATTATCGAGTTTTACCCTCAGATGCTCTACTCGGGACTATTGCCGATCTCGTTAATTAGTATCCTAATTATGCTGCTCTACCTCGTCTACCAATCGAAATCAAAAAGTCAATGAAAAACAAGCGATCGATCTTCATCGCCATGTCATTGTTTTTATATGGACTGGTAACCTTCGGGTCTTTTTTGAGGAACTACGAACCCGGCCTGTCAATATTGATCCATGAACACCCCAACCTATTTCTGAAAAATACCCCGATGCTCGCGGGGAACAAAGTAACCTTCGAAATTGTGTCCCCCCACAACGGACTTGGCATCGTTGCGGTGCGTTTCAGAACATACGGGAGAGTAAACGACGATGTCCTGACGTTTCGGATGAAGCCAAAGGGTGCCTCGACCTGGACATACTCCGCAAATTACAAGACAGATCAGTTCCAAGATGGGAAGCTTTTTCCGTTTGGTTACCCAGTAATCCCGGATTCAAAAAATGGAACCTACTTGATCCAGTTGGAATCACTATCCGGTACTGAGGACAATCATGTTTCCGTAGATACCGGTAACCCAATCATCGTCAGTAAATATCATTATCCCCAAACAACATCAAAGAATATCCAGTTTGGTTTCAGGAAAGCCTTCAACCTTCTCTCCAACTCCTCTACAGCCTTTCCCATATTATTTTATTTTTGCCCGTTTTTATTATATTTACTCAATTTATTTTCAATATTCAAAAGAAAAAAACCCTCGTATTTCTCGATTCTATTTCCCGCAACGCTGATGCTATCAGCTTACTTCCTCAAGCTTCCCGTTCCTGATTACTGGGAACTCACGCTGGCACTAACCTGGCTTGTTTATGTTTTGGTAAGCAAAGTATCTTATCGCTTCAGTGTTGCGCTGTCTTTGCTTGCGGCTCTCTATCTGGTGATCCAGTCCCTCAAGAACGATGCCTTCGATGTTGATCAGGCTGGGCAATGGCTCTACTACAGTCTTCTTCTGGCCATAATCCAAGTTAAAGCCAAAAGCTATTAGATTTTTTTAACAAACCTTGCCGGGTTTCCCGCCCAGATCTCGTCTCTGGGAATATTTTTATTTACCAGAGATAATGCGCCTATGATACTATTGTCACCAATATTAACTCCGGGAAGGATGACACTTCCGGCTCCGATCCAAACGTTTCTCCCGATTATTATCTCTTTTCCGACCACTCCTAGACTGCCGATCGGCGCCCCTCTCCTATACTTGTAATTTGCCGAGTACAGTTGGACGTAGGGAGATAGTTTGGTATTGTCGCCAATAGTGATGCCAAAATCACCGTAAAGATTACACCCCTGATTGATATCTACGCGATTTCCCAGCTCGATGTTATACGTCCCGCCAAACGAGACGTCCCGGCAGATATAAACCCACCCACTGACCTTCTTGAAAGCAAAATAATAGAAATAGTACCTTAATATCGCGAGAAGGTGTTGCGGTATCCGTTCAAGGATGACCGGCAGTAGTCTCAAAGAAAATCTCCTGGACTGAACGTAAGGTATCATATACTTATAGATGAAAACAAAGCATTCTCTAATAATAATCGGTCTGATAATTTTATTCTTTACTCCTTCATTAGTAAATCATATTTCGCAGTTTCTAAATTTTTTTCGTTTGCTAGGACTCCGCAATCGATCGTCTTCTATCGACCGATTCCTACCCAAGTTTTAGCTGGACAGACAAAGAAGTCGTCTTCAGAACAGACCCAACCCTGACAGAGTCCGGAAAAATTAGACTGGTCAATATTGATGGGATCCAAAGCAATGAAGTAGATTTTACTTATACCCCTCCAAAGTAGCAGAGATCAGTGGCCATTTGACCGCCTAATGGTGTTTTCCGCTCTCAAATAGTTCCACCGGTGACTTTTCCTTAAGTCTCTTGTGGGGAAAGTAATTCCAGATATCGCCAAAAAGCTGGTAATGTTTGAAAAATGGTTTTTCTGGAATTCCCATTTTGATTAGGTCGGTATAAAAATCGGCTTCGTTGTGGTTATAGTTTTCAACAAAAACAAAATCGACGACCTCATCGAAAGTAGGGGTGAATCCATAACGACTGGCTAAGAGTGAATATCGTTTTTGGATCTTTTTACGGGATTTTTCCAGCTCTTGAGGGTTTTTGGGCAAATCCTCAAAAGGAGTCTTTTCTTTCCTTTTGGTCATTAGCAAGTTGAGGGCGATCTTGGCGGTAAATTCGTCAGCGCCATTCTCTTTCAGGAAAATTTTTCTGGCTCTCGGAGTGTTGGTGATCGGGAAAAAGACGGGATCGCTACCTACAAATATCCATCTACCATCCACCATCGCCGCCCTATTCCAGAAACTCCCCTTCCCAGGAAAGTTCGAGGAGAGAGCCTTGTCAAAAACTTTATAAGTGTCTCCGCTGTATAGGCCATATACGGTGACGTATTGTCCGCGCCTACTTTCGACTTCAAACATCTGGAAAGTTTGCGTCTTAATTACTTGTTCAAGTTCAGCCAATTGATTCTCGGCTAATAAATCTGGGTTTTTGAGGTAGTATTCGGTCAGCCAATTCCTCGACGCGTCAATCCTGAAGTCGAAAATAAGCCATTCATTGAATAGCAAGGTAATCTGCGCGAAATCAGGTGAATTTTGGTCGATGTATTTATCATCAAAAAATTCGGAAACAGCCCGTTTCATCAAGTTCGGATTACGATAGGCGTAAGCAATGATTTTACTTAGCCTTATTTTAAGCATAATCAGTATTATAATCCATGGGCAATAGTTCCTAAAAAACGGAATAATATTGATTACTCCAAACTTGTTTGCTCAAACAGCTTCTTAAAGTAGCGGATTTTATCGATGTCGCTATCAATCAAAATAAACGGTTTGACATCACTTGCTAGTTCTTCGAAATCGAGCGTCTCCAGATAATCCATGATCTTTGTCTTGATCGCGGACAGATCACCAGTTCCAAACTTTGCCCCCAAGAACTCTTTATCCGGTTTGGTATTTTGAAGAAGGAAAATAATATCGTAAAAATCTCGACCTTTCGCTCTCGCTCTGTTTGTGATCGTCCAGAGTTTTTGTGCCAGAATTATTGGCTTTGGCGTAATTGTTATCAGCTTGGTGATATCAAACTTATTCAAGACAAAACTCTCGGTAGCATAATTTACCTGCTGGTCAAATGTGTCCACCCGAATCAAAATCTTTTCGTCAACATATCCGGACATCTTACTCTCTTGCAAAAGATTTGGGAATTTAATTTTGCAGTGGAAAGCTCCTTTGTTAACGATACTAATTTCTACCTTCAAACCAAGTTTCTCTAGCTCTTTGGCGATATATTGCGATAAAAGTATAAATTCTCCTTCCGTTAGATTTTTGTTGTCAAAATCCAAATCTTCAGAAAATCTTTTTGAGTCGTAGACAATTCGCAAACATGTTCCACCCAGAAAAGATAATTTTCGCCCAATTTTGTGAGAAAAAATAAGGCTTAATATCAGATATTGAAGATATTCTCTCAGCAACCCACGGTTATATTTGTGGATATCAGACGGGTAAAACTTCTTTATTTCTTCAATCGAAATCATAGTTGCAGATAATCTGTTAACCTATTTATTCTTGTATTTAACACCTCACTACCAAAGACGAACGCAATCTTTTCCAGTTCCGGCCGATTCAGTTTTTCCTTTAAAAGTTCTTCGTTAAATCTCAACCCCCGGATATCGTCTGTCCCCGCCACTTGGGGATTAAGATAAAGGTAGTCGACAATTGTCTTTTCCAATGAGGCAATTTTGTAAGTTGTCCCGTCGTTGGTAATCATTTGATAACCAAAAAATAGCCGTGTATCTAGAGACTTGTAGTCAAAGGTCCCAATTTTTGTCTCTACACTCAACGTCTTGTTTGTAGTCACAGAGGTAACTCTCATTACCGCTTCGGGAATTATCCCATAGTGATTCAGGGCCAGCTCCAAAGATACGTAGGAAGGGTCGTAGAGTTTGTTTGCAATCAGGTAAAGATCATAATTTGTAGGTTTGTAGTCCGCAAACATATACTTTTTGCTACGTAGTTTAGTCACCCAAGTTTTCTTTTCCCATTCATAGAGGGTTTCGAGCCTGAACGCAGGATCCACAACATACAGGTCCTCTATCGAGAAAACCTTCAGTTTGCCTAGTTTCTGTTTGATGTCGAAGTATTTCATTTCTAAATACTACGCTTTACCGTAGGATTTGTCAATAGAACCAGATGGGTGACTGCTCGGGATTGGTTGTGTCGTGTGGGATAATAAGGCGGTGAAACAGAAAATTGTTTGGCTCGCCCTATTGCCAGCTCTTATTTACTTGTCATCTTTAACCAATTTTTTCTCTGCGGACGACTGGTTTCATTTACGGGTTTCAAATATAGACAAATTGTCCGAGTTTTTAAACTTTTTCTCTTTCGAAAAAACCGCACAGTCAATCGCCTTTTATCGACCTCTACCCACTCAGGTGTTCTTCTTCGTCTTCCAAAAACTCTTCGGACTCAACCAGATTCCATATCATCTTTTTGTACTCATCTGTTTCGGATATTCGCTTTATTTAATCCACAAGCTCGCCCTCATCTTGCTGAACTCTGAAAAAAAAGCAGTGCTTGCAACCATGATCTATGGATTTTCGGTCAGTAATTTTACCCGGCTTTATTTTCTTTCGGCTTTCCAGGAGATCGCCCTGGTCATTTTTGCCTGTCTCTGTCTCCTGAGTCATATCAATAATCAAAAATGGCGGAGCCTGGCCTTCTTCGTCCTGGCACTTCTGTCAAAGGAAACGGCCGTCATGCTTCCAGTAATTCTGTTGTTCCTGACCTGGTATCAAAAGAAAATCGATTTCCGGAAACTTTTGCCTTTTGTCTTAATCCTTCTGCCCTATTTATACTTAAGACTTATCCGATTCGGTGGGGCCGCCGGCGAAACATATATTTGGAACCCCTCTCTGCTCAAGGCGGGAAACACTCTGATGTGGTACTTTCTTTGGTCTCTGGGGGCGCCCGAGCTACTGATTGACTATATTGGTAGCGGCCTCCGGCCCATCCCGAGATTCTTCACCGACTATCCAAGCTGGTGGCCGGTCATCCTCGGCCTACTTTTTGCCAATCTTGGCATCTTGTTTTATTTTTTTATTAGACGGATAAGAAAAATCAATAGACTCTTGCTCGCCAGCGGTGTTCTCTTTGTCATCTCACTGCTCCCAGTATTATTCCTACCTCAACACAAATTTGCTCTCGAATTGGGTTTGCCTTTGATCTGGTTTTCGTTGGGAGTCGCCTCCCTTTTGCCTGAAAAAGGGAAATTCTTTCGTCTCTTCATATTTTCATATCTGGCTCTAAATCTCTCCATGAATTACCTGACATATACTAGGCATTACTCAGTCGGAAGAGCCAAGATATCCAGAAAGATATTTGATTATGTAAACAGGAATTATCCTATAGCCCCCCAAGGATCATATTTTGAGTTTGTCAATGATACTGTAGACTACGGCCCCAGTTGGGGATCGAGTAAGCAAATAGCCAATAGCACCGGCAGGTCTGAGCTCTTCCGGGTTTTGTATCGAGACCCCGGTTATTCAGTCTATTTCGAGGACTTTCCGGGGGAACGTCCCGTAAACGAGAAAAAAATTCCATTAAGCACTAAAATGTTTGTCAGTGAATAAAAAAATTATCTTTTTGATCTTGGCCTTAATCTCCTCGGTCTCTCTACTCCTACGGCTGTACCACATTGACCTCCTGCCTCTTTACGCCGACGAAGTTGGCGGGCACTATCAATTTCTTGGGCAGCTTATCAAAACCGGCAATCCTTACTTCGGTTTCATTTCTTACACCTGGCTTTTTAGCCTCACCCATCTGGGGGCAAGGTTCGGGGTTGCCCTCTATAGCTCGCTCTTCGTCTTCGCCATTTACCTCCTGACCAAGGCAATCAGCGGCAAAAATAATGTCTCACTCTTGGCCGCTGGCCTTACCGCGATCGTCCCCTGGAGTTTCATGATCGGCCGGATCGGCCATTCATTTGTGCCCGTCTTCGTTCTGACCGTAATTCTTCACCTTTATTTCTTTCTTCGCTCCTCAACGATCAAAGATTATCTGATCAGCCTGTTCTTCTTGGGCTGGGGTTTATTTTTGTATCCCTCAATGGCGGTGATCGCTCCTTTCGCGGCGCTATTAGTTTCGGTCTATCTTTTCAGGCTGCTGCCCCAAAGGCGGCGTTTGCCGATCCTAGCAGTGGCCGCGCTGGTTATCACTGTTTGTGGAATGGTGGTAAATAACCGCTTTAATATTTTTAGTCTCAGTGGGCGAGCCTTGGACTTGGCCATTTGGCGGGATGTCAACACGCCCTGGGAAATAGATAAGTACCGTGCTTTAAGCTGGAACTCTACTCCTTCAATTTTCTCCTTCGGTCTGCCTCCAGAACAATTAGCCAACAAACTTGTCTACAACCGTGCCATGGCCAACATCTCGACCTTTACCCGAAATTATCTCTCCTTCTTTTCTCCGGACTGGTTATTCCTGAAAGGCGATCCGGTTCTCCGCCACTCTACCGGTCAAGTCGGCGCCTTCTATCCATTCCTTCTACCATTCATGCTTTACGGAGCCCTTAAGTTTTTCCAAACAGAAGATAAGAAGAGACGGCTCACCTTTCTGCTTTGGATTCTGATTTCTCCGATTCCGGCGGCAATTACCAAAGACGGTGCCGGTTATTTGCTCCGCGTCGTCACTATGCTCCCATTTCTTACCTATTTTTGTGCTCTCGGTCTTGCCGACTCATTTAATCTAATTCACAAACGACTTAAGCCTTATTACTTTATTTTCTTGTCACTCATATTCATCTACTCCGCCTATTATTTCTTCTACGGCTACTTCCACGTCTATCCGGCTCTTTCCGCCCGAGCCTATGAATATGGTTTCAGAGAGCTATCCGATTTCCAGGTCAGCCATCAGAACAAAACTATGCTTGTTATCTGGGACGGTTACTACCACAACAACGATTTCCGCTTCTGGCAAAAAACACCTTTTGATCGATACGAATCCTTTAAGATAAAACAGATCGTCATCGGGGAATCTACCTTCTGGCAAACATTCCCAAATCTCTATTTTTCATCCCCCAAGTCTGCAAAAGAGGTTGGAGATTTCATCAAACAATACAAGCCATCATTTGTTGTTCTTCCCGATCGATATTTTGTAAAGTATCCGGTTGAGATCGAAAACTTGCTTGACCCAGCCGAGCAGATCAAATACCCCGACCAAACCACCGCCCTTACAATCTACACGGTCAGGTAATCTGCCTTTGACATTCGGGTAATCTTCGTAATATAGTGAAGTTTAGATAAACAGTTAATAAAGTAGATATGTACACCATTATTGTCGAGAAAAAGGTGGAGCGATTTATTAAAAGTCTGCAGAAAAGTGCCCAGGGTAAGGTCGTGCGTCTTAAAAAATTAATGGTCGAATATGGAGGTGATTTGGGGATGCCTCATTCAAAAATATTATCCAGAAGGCTTTATGAACTAAGGGTCCGCGGAAAACAGGAAATCAGAATCTTCTATACATCGGTAGACCACCGAGTCATCTTGTTTCACGGGTTTATCAAGAAGACGTATCGAACCCTCAAAAAGGAGTTGGAACTCGCTCACAAAATTCTTAAAGCAATAGTATAACACATATGATATAATGACCCCCATGAGAAAACTTAAGTTCAGAAACTTCGATGAGTTGGAAAAGGAACTTTTGGCAGATCCCGAAGTCAAGAGGCTTTACGATGAAATGGAGTCTGAATATCAAGTAATTTCCGCCGTTATTGGGAAGAGGTTGGAAAAAAAGATGAGTCAAAAAGACCTGGCGGATCGTATTGGTACCAAACAATCGGCCATTTCCCGTCTCGAGTCTGGTAATTCCAACCCCTCGATTCAATTTCTTGATAAGGTCGCCAAGGCCCTTGATGGCCAACTCCAGATAAAAATTATTTAAAATGACAAGAAAGAATAAAGTCGCTTTTATTACCGGAATCACCGGCCAAGATGGTTCTTATCTAGCCGAATTTTTGTTGGACAAGAATTACACGGTCTACGGTTTACTTCGTCGAAAAAGTAAACCCGATTACGGCAACGTTTCCCATATCCGCAATCAGATAAACTTCATTTTTGGTGACCTGGCTGATCCTGCATGTCTTTCAATGTATCTGGCCAAAATTATGCCCGATGAAATCTATAATCTCGGCGCCCAGTCTCACGTCCACGAATCGTGGCTGCAACCGTTGGCGACTGCCGATCAGACCGGACTTGGGGCCTTACGCATTTTCGAATCCGTCAGAAATGTCTGCCCGAAGACCCGCGTCTACCAAGCCAGTACCAGCGAACTTTTTGGTGAAACCAAGATCTCCCCCCAAGATGAGAACACCCCCATTTCTCCAGCCAATCCTTATGCCGCAGCCAAGGCCCTCGCCCATTTTGACGCCCGAATCTACCGAAAATCATTCAATTTATTTATTTCAACCGGAATTCTCTTTAACCACGAAAGTCCCAGAAGAAGTCCAGATTTTGTGACGAGAAAAGTCAGTCTGGCCGTCGCCTCGATTAAATTGGGACTAAAAAGTCACCAAATCCCTTTGGGGCAGGGAGGGGAGCCGGTGGTGAATTCGGCCGGAAAACTCGAGCTGGGGAACCTGGACTCGGTTCGGGACTGGGGTTTTGCCGGCGATTACGTCGAGTCAATGTGGAAAATCCTGCAGTACAAAAACCCTGACGATTTTGTCATTGCCACCGGCAAGGGTCACACCATCAAGGACTTATGTCAGGTCGCCTTCAACTACGTAGGTCTCGATTGGAAAGATTATGTCGTCAGCAATCCAAAGTGGGTCAGGCCAACAGAGACCGGACCCTTGATCGGAAATGCCGGCAAAGCCAAAAAACTACTCAACTGGAAGCCAAAAACAAGTTTCAAGCAATTGATCGAAATGATGGTCGAGTCCGACCTTTCTCTTTTACGCTAAACTCTTTTGGTTACAGTTTACACTTAACTATAAACTATGAATTAGGATATTATTGATTGTCGTATAATACACTCATGGTAAACAAAAAAGGAAATATAAAAAGAAAGAAAATTCTCCAGTATTATGCCGTCTTTCAAGAGGAAGATGACGGTGGTTTTTCTGTTTGGGTGCCATCACTACCAGGTTGTTGTTCCCAAGGGGACACTCTGGAGGGGGCTACAAACAACATTCGTGAGGCAATCGAACTTTATCTAGAAGAAACTCCTAACAAAAAGTATCCCAGTGAAGTTCGCCAGAAACAGTTTCTTGTCCCCATCAGGGTATCTTATGCCTAAATTGCCTCAAATCTCCGCAAATCAACTTCTTCGAGCACTTCAGAAGATTGGTTTCAGGACAGTCTCACAAAAGGGGAGCCATATTAAATTACACAGAACAATTAACAAGCGCATTCAGACGATAATTGTTCCCAACCACAAATCAATCCGCAAGGGAACGCTCAAGAATGGAATTCTTAACCAGATTCCTATTTCGGTCAATGAGTTTCTCAAGCTTCTCTAGATCCGAATTTTCGATAGAATAGAACTGTGGACAAAGCCAAACGATTATTAATATCCCAAACCACCAGAGATACTCTCATTAGTTTCACGGGCTTAGTCACGATCGCCGTTGCCGGTATGATTTTTACCGTCATCACCGCTCGGGCCTTGGACCCCGCCTTGTTTGGCGTCTTTTCTGCTCTCAACGCCCTCGTCGGCCTCCTCTCCAGTCTGGGGGACCTCGGCATCTCCTCGGCCCTAGTTAATTTCATTCCCAAGTTCCCCAACCGCCGCAATATTCTTATCTCAGTTACCTTCTGGTTTCAAATTACCGTCACCTCGGTTCTGACGTTACTTCTGATTTCCGCCGGGCTGGTACACAACCTCATTGTGCCCGGATCCGAAACAGGCCACTTTGTCATTATAGGATTTCTTACCGGTTTCTATATTCTTCAGGGGTTTGCTCTAGGAATATTTAACGCCGAAAAGAAGTTTTTCCAAGCCTCATTTATTCAGGGATTTGATTCTGTTTTGAAGTTGACTATCACCGCCGCCATCTTTTTTGGCGGTCATCTCAACATCGAACTGGCTCTCCTCGCCAACCTGATCTCCTGCGCCCTGTCTTTGGTCTATGGTTTTTACGGTGAGTTTCGAAACATCCGACCCATATTTCCGAGAGAACAAATGGCCGAAATCTTCCGGTTCTCCAAATGGATCGCTCTCTCACGCACTTTTAGCGTCATGATCTCCCGGGTTGATATTCTGCTTCTCAACTTGCTCGCCGGAGGCTTTCAGGCCGGCATTTTCTCTGCCGCCAGCCGGATCAGCCTTCTTTTTGTCCTCCTTGTCAGCAGCATCGGTTCTGTCACCGCCCCCCGGTTTTCCTCGTTCATCAATAAGAGCGACATAAAGAAATACCTAGGCAAAGTCGCAATTCTTGTCGGTGGAGTTAGTCTCTTGATGATCATCACCATTATCTTTGCCGATCCGATTGTCAAACTAGTCTTTGGCTCAAAATATATCCAATCAATTTCCATTTTCCAGGCTCTAACCTTGGCTATGATCCCCTTCCTTCTTGGGGTAATAACCACCACTCCGCTTATCTATTCCCTAAACCAGCCAAAGTTTACTTCCCGCATCACCATCCTCCAAGTCTTGATAATTATTGGTCTTGATCTGGTTTTGATACCCCGATTCCAAGCGCTTGGACCCGTCATCTCTTTGGGTATTGCCAACACAATCACCCTGATCCTCTCCGGCTGGAAGCTATACTCACTCCTGAAATGAAAAAAGATCGAATAGTTGTCCATTGTCTCCTTGCCAACGACGAACGCTTTGTCTGGTATGCCATCAACTCCGTTCTCCCTTTTGTCGATAGAATAATGATTTGGGACACGGGCTCGACCGATAGAACCGTTGCCATCATCAAATCAATCAGGTCCAAAAAAATCGAATTCGTTGAAAAGGGACGAGTAGATGCTGAAATGCATACCAAGATGCGCGATCAAATGCTCCAAGAAACCAATAAGACGAAATACGACTGGCTTCTGATTCTCGATGGCGACGAAATCTGGCCGGAGACAATGTTCCAAAAAATGCTAACCGAAGCAGAAAAAAAGAAACCAATTGCCGTGGTCGTAAAGACAGTCAACTTTGTCGGAGATATTTACCACCGGACCCCAGAGTCTGCCGGCCGTTACCGTTTCGGCGACAAGATCGGCCATTATAATCTCCGCTTGATCAATCTTCGCTCTCCCAAGCTTCACGTCGCCGGACCGCATGGCCAGCAAACCTACTTCACCGGCCAGACGCCTCTGCAAGATCTTCCGGAAGACGAATTGCTTTCCCTCGAAAATGTTTATTATTTCCACGCCACCCACCTTCCGCGTTCGAGAAACGACCACGCCACCCTGAAGCGATCATTCAAAAGAAAATACGAACTGGGTCAAGCAATTCCAAAGGGCCAACTTCCGGAAATATTTTTTAATCACCCAAATATCATTATCGATGTCACCCAACCTATGAACTTCTATATTTTTATATGGTGTCTATTTAATACAATTCCCCGAAGAATAAAGAGATTAATTGTTCCACCGAAATATGGCTACTAATATGACTAGAAAGAAAAAGATTATTGTCTCGGTCTTTGTCTTCGTGCTCGCGCTTTTTCCCAGACTTTTCGAAATTCATAAAACTCCCATCTTTGGCGACGAAGTCACCTGGACTGTCTGGGGTAAAGAACTAGTGTACTCCGTTATCAAAGGAAACCTAAACAGTTATTCACAGCATGCATGGTACAACGATCAAAAAGAAGGTCACGACATCGGACTTCCCCTTAACTGGTTTATTGGAGCAGGCAACATTATTTTAACGGATGAAAGCAAATTCGGTCTCGGCCTTGTTTCCCCCATCATCGCTTCTCGAGTCATCAACATTACCATTGCCTCATTGACTCCCGTTGCTATTTTTTTGATCGGGGGCCAGCTTGTTACTCCAATCGCTGCGTTTATGGCCGCCGTCCTCTATTCCTTAACTCCGACAATCATCGGAGTTGACCGCTGGGTTTTTCAAGATAGCATGCAAACATTGTTAACCTTCATTGCCATCGGATTATTTATCGCCTACACCCAAAAGAGACGGTTTTCGGTTGTTCCGGGATTATTTTTAGGACTTGCTTTTCTCACAAAACCAACCGGTGCTCTGCCTATTATTCCTTGGTTAGTTTTGGTTATTTCTCAAAAAGAACGTCGGTTCGTTATCAAAATGATTATTGCAAATACGATTTCATCCCTAGGGGCCGTGTTAATTATCTGGCCAGAATCTTGGAGGAGGCCAGTAATTTCTATTTTTGAATACATATGGAAGATCATTCATCTTCCCGGCGATGAACTGCTAAGTTTCTATTTTGGTAAAAGCTCTCTCGACCCCGGACCAACCTTTTATCTTTTTCAGTTTGTCGCCAGACTTCCTGAGGTTATCATATTTCTTTTTACTCTCGCAGTAGTTACCTCCGTCAGACCACTCAAGAAGATTGGGTTATCGGCTATTGCGGTTGGTATTTCATGCCTTTTCTACCTTGCCTTTCTATCGTTTCTACCATTCAAAGTAGGTTTTCGATATCTCTTGCCGATTCTTCCGTGGATATATCTGCTAATAGGCAATTTTATCAACAAACAAAAAACTCTAAATCAATATGTTATCTTCACGGCAACACTAGTTCTATTGGTTATTACCGATGTCCATTTTCACCCAGATTATATCGTGTACTATAATAGGTTAGTGGGCGGACCCGGCAACGCAGTCAAATATGACACTGTTCCCTCCTGTTATGCTTCTAAATCCGGACTAAAGTATCTCAACGACAACCGCATCCACGGCACAATTTATATCGCCGGCTGTTCCGCCGGTGAGCCTTACTATAACTCGGGCAGAACTTTCACAAAAAATTACACAGAAGCAGACATCATTATTCTCGGCACGGATGTCCGTCAAGAAGATCCGAGCATGTTAGAAAAAGTTCTTAACGGGAAACATCATATTTATGAGATTATCATTAAAGAATCACCTGTTGGCGAAATATGGTTAAAAAATTAACCGGCTATATTTCAAAACTTTGGTTGAGATCGGCCTCTCTATTTGACCCGGTACAATATTTTTTTAATGGTGAGTTTTGGGAAGAATTTCTGAAAAGATTCGGTCAAGAAGCCAAAGGAAAAATCGTTGACCTCGCCTGCGGCACAGGGGTGTTGAGGAGCCGTGTCTCCCCCAAAAGTTATCTGGGAGTAGATATTAACCCTGATTTTATCGCCCACGCCAAAAGGACCGCCCGTGACCACAAGACGAGGTTTCTGGTTGGAGACATAACCAGATACAAAATATCTAACGATCCGGATACCGTCTTTTTTATCAGCGCCGCCCACCACCTTGCAGATGGTCAACTTAGCCAGCTAACAAAACTACTGAAAAATACAAACATAAGAACATTCATTTTGGTCGATGGCCGACCGCGGGGAATTTTTTCACCGGTCTTAAAATTCTTGGACGTCAAATTCGGTGGGGGAGAGTGTTTTCGTAGCCCCGAAGAGATCGTTGCTTTAGTCAAACCAAACCTGACAGTCATCAAGAGCGGAGAGTTCACCGCTCGTTTTTCTTTTTATTCCTATCCTTATCTGATTGCCACAGCCACCAAACCCTGACCCATACCCATCCGAAATCCTTTCAAAATCATTCCGCCTTCCAGATTTAGGATCCAAGTTAACAGTTGGTTTAGCTTCGGATTAACTGTCACTACCGATGTCGAGACCTTTTGTCCGCCAACTCTTTCAAAGAAAATTTTGATTAAACTGAGGAAAAAAATAGGCGAGTGGACAAAAGTAATTAGCTGTAATTTCAAACCCGACCTGGCAATCTTGGCGATCAATTCCTGTCTACCGTATCGTCTGGCAGTATGGACGTGCCGATCGTGGGCGGACACCAAAAACCTATTAGCCGGAACCCGAAGGACGAGTACTCCTCCGGGTTTTAACACTCGCCTAATTTCTTTTAATGCAAAGAGATCGTCCTCGATTTGCTTGTGGTAAATCACATCCACACAAGTAACGACGTCGAATTGATTATCGGCAAACGGGATCTTCTCCACTGACCCCAATTTAACTGCTACCTTTCTTTTCTTGGCAAATTTTATTGCCTCCGGACTGGCATCGATCGCCTCGACAGCACCAATATCGGTTAGTATTTGGGCCAGTCCGCCGGTGCCGCAGCCCACATCCAAAATATCAGGTCTCTTTTTGGCAAACTTGCGAATCAGGCCGATTATCAGATTGTGGGTCGAAACATAGAAAAAATGCTTCTCTTCATTTTGATAGATGTTTTTATACTCTGAAAGCTCCATTATGCTTCACTGGTTCTGCCAATAATCATCAGCTTCCACCAAAGTTTTGAAAGTTCAGAAAAAGTAGCCATCAATCGATCGAGTCGAAAAAATTGAGACTGGCCGTAAATCCTTGGATAGTGATGAACCGAAACCTGGCGGAACTTTGCCCCCGCCCTTTGAGCTTTCTTCACCAGCTCCACACAGATAGAGCCACTATTGCTTGAAAGAGATAATTTCTCGATGACGCTTCGGCGGATCAGGCGAAAATCGCAGTCAACATCAAAGATCGGTAGCAAGAAAAACCAACGCATACACAAAGCATAGAAGTTGCCCACGATCACCCGATAGGCAAAATCCTGTCTCTCCATTTTGATACCATTTACAAAATTGACGTCCTTGGTCATCAACGAATACAAGAGCGGCAACTCCGTCACATCGTACTGGCCATCCCCATCAGTATAAAAAATCAAGTCATACCGGGCATTCTTGAAACCATCCTTTAATGCCCCGCCATATCCTTGATTTTTTTTATGAAATATTGGGCGAAACGTTTCAGGATATTTTTCTAGATAATCTTTCAGAACCTGCTGACTACCGTCACTACTGCCATCATCGATCACAATCACCTCGTATTCACTTACCAAATCCCCCAGTGTCTCGTGGGCATCATCAATCAGCCTTCCGATTGAATGGCTGTCGTTGTAGCAAGGAAAGAAGACGGAAATGCTCGGCAACGGACTTTTTTTCATTTAGATAAGGAATATTTTACAACAGTCCAAATTGCCATTAGGCCATCTCTCCAGCTAATTTTCTTTCCCTCAGCATAACTTCGGCCGGCATAGCTGACACCAACCTCATAAATCCGAAAACCCTTCTTGGCGACTTTTACTGTGAATTCCGGGTCAAAGCTAAACCCCTTTTCTTTCAGATTTATGTTCTCAATCACCTCTCTCGTAAAAGCCTTATAGCCCGTTTCAATATCGGTTAAATTCAGATTGGTAAAGGCATCGCCAATGAAAGTAATCAATTTGTTGGCCACATAATGCCAAAAATACATCACCCGGTGTGGACCAGAACCAACAAATCGGGATCCGAAGACGACATCGGCTCTCCCATCAAGGATCGGGGAAAGAAGCGCCTTTATATCAGACGGATCGTATTCAAGATCAGCGTCCTGAATTACCCCAATGTCACCCGTCATTTTTTGCAGCCCCGTAATCACACTCGCCCCCTTTCCCTCATTTGTTTCGTGCCTCAAGACTATCACCCGCTTATCTTTTATCTTGGAAATTTCCCTGGCCGATCTGTCTGTAGAACCATCGTCAATCACAATCACCTCTGTATTTATCCCCGCAATCCGAAGCGCCAACACTCTCTTTAACGACTTGCCCACCGTCTTTTCTTCGTTGAAAACCGGCATGATTATCGATAGCTTCTTAGGCATATCCGCTATTATATAGGTGAACTACCAAAACAAATGAAAAAGGTTCTTATCCTCCTCCTACTGGCCATTTCTTCTCTTTACCTGATATTCTCGCTAAAAACTAACGTTTTTTTCTCTCAGGATGATTTTTCAGTTTTGGCCTATTTCAAATCCCATTCCACTATCGCCATGATCAGGCAATTTCTCCTGTCTGGCGATCTCTGGGGTTTTCACAAAATCATTGGTTACCTGAATCTCCGACTCCTGTATTCGTTCTTTGGAGTCAATCCCGTATTCTACATTATCAATAACCAGATCATCCACTCCGCCAATGTAGTTTTATTATTTCTTGTATTGAACATTCTTTCAAAAGACAATTTGAAGTCTTTTTTCTTCGCCATCGTCTTCAACTCGCTCTATTTATTCTATTTCTCCAACATTCACGAATATCTAGTCACGTTTCTCAGCCTTCTCTCTATTTATCTCTATCTGGACTCGCGCCACCGCCTCTCTCTGGTCATTTTTCTGCTGGCTCTATTGACCAAAGAGATCGCCCTTGGCCTACCCCTAATTCTTTTATCCATCAACTACTTCCAAAACAAAAAGACGACCTCACTGATGCCGTTTTACATCTTGGCTCTCTTTTATCTAATCTTTCAACTAGGCTTTATCTTCGCCAAAACAGCCGGGAATCCAGACGGTCCCTACGCCACCACCTTCCATTTAGCCTCACTTTGGAGAAACTTCCTCTTTTATATCCCGCTGCCCTGGTTGACTGTCTTCACCGCCGCTCTTATCTTTTCGGTCAGAAAAAGAACTTTCCCCCTTTTTATCTTTGCCATTCTTACCCTCGCCCCGGCCCTGATTCTGAAGAATCGTCATGAGGGCTATTATTTTTACCTCCCCTTGGCCTATTTTTGTATCTTTCTTGGCCTCACCCTTCCCAAGTTCAGCCGGACCTCTCTGACTATCTATGCCGCGGTCTTCCTCCTCCTCGGCGGCAGGAAACTTCTTCCCCCAATCGCCCATCAGGAATTTATCAATTGGCAAAAGGACTCAATTCAAAGCGCGCTCGAATCTATCACCGCAGGGAAACTTCCTGATAATGACAAATTGGAAAGAGATGCCAAACTAATGATAGAAACCGATACCTTTGACTTGTTTCTACCAAAAGTCCCTCCCGCGGTATACTAAGCTTGCCCATGAAAATCGCTTTCTTAAACTACTACTCAGGTCATCTCAACCGGGGGGGGGAAACCTTCGTCGCGGAACTGGCCAAGCAACTGGCCAAGGGTAACGATATCCGCATATTTCATGCCGACCCCGGGCAAGCCGTCTCCGTCAGCTCTCTTCCGACCATCCATTTTCTGCGCCGCCTTTTCATAAATCAGGAAAGAATCAGAGAATTACTCTTCACCCTCAAGACACTGCCGGCAATCACAAAATGGAAACCGGAAATCGTTTTTCCGATAAACGGCGGTTGGCAAGCCTTGATTTGCTCTCTCTACTGCCGTTTTTCCGGCGCCAGACTTGTTATCGCCGGCCACTCCGGTCCCGGCTGGGACGACCGCTGGAATCTCCTCATGAAGCCACACCTTTTTATCGCTCTGACCAGCAGTCAGCTGGTTTGGGCGAGGCGGGCGACGATTTACCATCAGAAATTTGCCCTCATTCCCAACGGCGTCGATCTGGCACAATTCAGGCGTGCGGGGAAAAAGTTTCACACCGACTTAGAGAGACCTATAACTCTGTTAGTCGCCGCTACCACTCCGGATAAGAGAGTAGAGCAGGGGATTAGGGCCATTGCCAGCCTCAAGAAAGGCTCATTGTTACTTCTGGGTAAAGGTCCCTTGGACGAGAGGGTCAATAAATTAGGTTATGAGCTACTCGGTCAGAACCGATTTTTTCACACGGCCGTTAGTTACGATCAGATGCCAGAATATTATCGCAGTGTCGATCTTTTTACCCTCTGCTCCGTCGGGTCTGAGGCATTCGGCATAGTTTATCTTGAAGCCATGGCCACGAATCTACCCTGCGTTGCCACCAATGATGCTTCCCGCCGGGAAATCATTGGTAAGGCCGGAGTCTTTGTCGATAATCCAGATGATTCAAGGGAATACGGTTTGGCCATCTCCACTGCCCTAAAAAAAAATTGGCACGATCTCCCCCAGACACAAGCCTCCAACTTCACTTGGCCAATAGTGGTCAAAAAATATGAAAAGGCCTTGGATCAACTGATAAAAAAATGAAATACAAATTGCTAATAATTTCTCTTTTTGTCGCGGGGGCATTTCTTCGTCTTTACAATTTTGAAAATAGAATGATTTTTGGCCCGGAACAGGGAATTTCCCTGATAACCTCGGCCGCCAATTTGGAAAAATTTTCTCTCCTCGGCGAGACCAACCTCCAACGTTCCACCAACACCGGATTGATTCCCTTTCACGGCGCCTACTACAGTTATCTCATCCTGCCTTTAATCGTCCTCGCCAATTACCAAGTTTTACCCATAACGCTGGCCTTTGCCGGCCTGAACCTGATTACCGCACTCGTTTTTTTTGTTATCTCCCAAAAATTGTTCGGCAAAACCGTAGCCGCTCTAGCTCTCTTCTTTTTTATCTTTAGTGCCATCATGATCCACCACTCGTTATTTACCTGGATTCTTAACCCCTTGCCCCTGGTCGGTGTCCTCAATCTCTGGTTCTTTTCAAAACTTGTCAAAAACCGCAAAATTCTCTGGCCAATTCTCGCAATTGGCTTCCTATCGGGGTTTGGTTTCGGTCTCCAAAATCTCTATCTTCCATTCGGGATCCTGATGTTAATTCTTATCATGTTTGTTTCGTCTCGAAAATTACTCTCTGTACCCACTTATTTATTTGGAGCAATTTTGGGGAATTTACCAATGGTGATCTTCGACCTTCGTCACGATTTTTATCACTTCCGCACCTTGTGGCAATACTTTCTCGATGTTTATATCAATCACACGGTCTCCGGTTTTACTGATTATTATCATTTCCTCTATTTATTTCCGTATCTTTTTCTATTTTGGGCGGTATCCTGTGCCGCGCTTTATAAAATATACAAACCCCTCACCTTTGTTATCCCGCTACTTTTTCTATATACAAATTTCTCCTCTCCGTTTATCAATTTGAACTCATCTACCGGTATGCCCACGGGGATTACTCTTCGAACCCTCGAGGTTGCCGCCAAAGCCATCGCCTCGGACAATCCTCCAAAAAAATTCAATGTCGCCACTCTTTGGGACTTTGATACTAGAGCCAACCCCCTGCGCTATCTTCTCAAGCATTACTATCACCTAACCCCGGAGGGATATGAAAATTACGCTGACATTGACACCCTCTACGTTTTTGCTCCGGATTCATACGACATTAGTAAACCTCGCGTTTGGGAACTCACCGCCTTTCTGCCTTACCGGATTTCCGATCTGGGAATGAACTCTCCCGGTTACCGATTATATAAACTAAGCAAATGAACCTGTCCGTCGTTGTCGCCACCAGCAATAGCGAAAAATACTTGAACCAATGTCTTGAAAGTGTCAAAGCCATCGCCGAGGAAATCATTGTTTTTGACCTCTCTTCAACTGACAATACGGCGAATATCGCCGAAAGCTTTGGTGCCAAAATCATCAGTCATCCTCACGTTGATTATGGTGACAAAATCAGAGATAAATCAATTCGGTTTGCTCAATCAAAGTGGATCCTTTTATTGGATCACGATGAGGCAATTACCAAAAAATTTGCCGGGAAAATTCAAAATCTGATCAAAAACGACGATATTTCTGCCTATAACATCCCTAGAAAAAATATCTTCTGGGGGGCTTGGATTGCCCATACCAACTTTTGGCCCGACCGCCAAATCAGATTATTTCAAAAGGACAAAGTCGTCTGGCCTGAACAAATCCACACCTATGCCAACGTCACCGGCAAGACCATCGACCTACCCGCTGACCCGGATATAGCCATTGTGCACCGCGGCTATGATAACCTAACTCAGTTTTATGACCGTCAAAATCGTTATAGTACTGTTGAAGCCAAGGAACAAAGCAAAACGCAAAAGTATTCCGCCTTCCGGACTTTTTTTCAAATCGCAAAAATCTGGTTGGCCAGATATATCAAACACCAAGGCTTTTTAGACGGATACTCTGGATTATTTTTGGTCTATGGCTTGATGATTACTCAAATATCAATTAGTGTAAAGCTATGGGAAAGAAGTCGTTCTGGCTGATTTTTCTTGCCAGCTTATTTGTTCGTCTGATCGGATCAGACCAAAGCTTCTGGCTTGATGAAGGAGCCTCCATCGTTTTAGCCAGATTGCCTCTGGGGGGTTTGTTCAGCGCTCTAAAAGGGGATTTTCATCCGCCCTTGTTTTACTTTTTGTTGCACCTCTGGCTACCTATCGCCGGCCATTCAGAATGGTTAATCAGGCTCCCCTTCATCATCGTTGGTTCTCTCTGTCCCCCTGTTCTATATCAGTTATTACTTCAACTGTTTGGCAAAGAGAAAAGGAATATTTCTCTGACGGCGGCTCTACTACTTATGTTTAATCCACTCTCGATCTATTACTCGACCGAGCTTCGGATGTACTCGCTCAACGCTCTCTTTTCTCTCCTTTCCTGGCTATATCTGCTCCGCGCTCTAAAGAGTAAATCTAAAAATCACTACCACTGGCGTCTCTTTACGCTGATCAGCCTCTTGAATTTCTATACTTTCTATGGGGCGCTATTCAACCTTATTTCCCAATGGGTATTTGTTTTCTGGCAATACAAGAAAAAACTTAAATCGTTTGTATTTTGTAATTTAGTAATCGGATTGTTATTTTTGCCTTGGGTTCCAACCCTTATTGGTCAATTATCCGGAAGCGACTATTTTTCCCGTGCCGACAGCCTATCTTTCAAATCACTTGGTCTGATCATGGCAAAGTTCACCATCGGAAGAATTAGTCTGGTCAACAAAAGCGCCTACGCCATTTTTGTCGCCGGAGTCTCACTCTATTTTCTTCTTTGCTCTTATCTTATTATCCTGACCAAAGAAGGCCGAGCGCTCCTAATTTGGTTCTACTCTTCAATTGCCGCCGCAATTATCGTCAGTCTGTGGACACCTATCTTAGGCTATTGGCACTATATTTTCCTCATCCCACCCTTTGTATCCATCATCACCTTTGGTCTGAACCAACTCCCGAAAGAAGCCTATTGGCTCAACTTACTCGCCGTCCTCTTGATTTTCCTTTCAGGAAATATATTTTTCCTCTCAACCCCCATGTTCCAGCGCGAGGATTGGCGCGCTGCCGCAAAAGTGATCTCGGTCGATCGGTCGCTCACCATCGTCAACTTTCCCGACGTCTTCGCCCCGTTGAAGTTTTATGCTCCAAATGTCTACTTTTATCCCAACCAAGAATCACTGGGAAAGATACGCTCGGACCTTGACCAAAGCCTTCCCTTGATTCTTTCCGGAAAAGACACGGTTTTTGTCTTTGATTATCTCTCCGATCTGACGGACAAAAAGAGATCCATTCTCTCCTGGCTGTCACGGGCCGGGTTTAATGAACAATCTACCCACAATATCAACGGGGTTGGTCTTATCTATGAATTCAAAGCACCCTGACTCACACAATTTTTTGCCCGCCCTCATTCTTATCTCGCTTCACCTAGCGATCATTCTCTTGGGTGGCTATTTTCTTTCTCCCGAGTTCACTCTCTACCCCTACTTGGTCTCTCGGGGGTTTTTGCCCTACGCCAACATCATAGACCAGCATTTTCCCTCATTGATTTTCGGACCTTTTTCTTTTCCTTCTTGGTTTACGGTAAACCCCCAACCCCTACTGACTGTTTTTTGTTCCCTCACCGCTCTGACAGATCTATTTTTGTTCCTGTCCTTGGTTCGAAGAGGGATCAAGTCACCCCAAGTATGGTTGTTGGCCTGGATTGTTGTTTCGTATTGGTTTTCCGGCAACACCCTTTGGCTCGAAAGTTTCATTACCTTTTATCTGGCCATAATTCTTTTCCTCGGGAGAAACGACAAACCGATGGTCAGTTTGTTTCTCGGCTTCCTTTTTTCCTTGATCTTGCTTGTGAAGCCAACTCTTCTCCCTTTTCTCATCCTTCTGTTTATCTACCAAAAGTTGATACTTGATCGACAATTTATTACTGGCTTCACCTTACCCCTGCTAGTTACCCTTCTTTTCCTGACCAAGTTCTCGATCCTTTCTGACTTTTTTAATCTTACCTATGCTTTCAATCGTGACTACTACTCCAAATATGCTACCAAAATCCCTTCTCTGCGCCAAATTATCGAGACCTCAATCGTTTTTCTTCCTCCATTGTTGATCTTCATCAGGCGCAGTAAATATCTACCTAGCCTACTAATTCTATCGGCCATTATTCCGGCGTTTCCCCGTTTTGAGTACATTCATCTCCAGCCAGCTTTGTTGGCAATTTTTTTTCTCGTTGCCGGAGAGCTGAGTCTAGCCGTTTCGTTTTTAATTCCCATCTGTATCACTTTGCTTACCTTTTTCCTCTACCGAAACTTGCGGCACAACTTCGGCAATTTTTACCTCGACAAACAGACCCTAAGAGTGGCCGCGGCTCTAAAATCAAGACCCGGAATTTTTCTTTTTGTCATGGGAGGAAATGACCTGCTATACCCACTTTCCAACCGGGTACCCCCCGGGCTTACTTATCTTCCGCCCCTACCTTGGTATTGGAAGAACGAATCCTTTGCCCAAAAGGCAATTTTGTCCCTGACCGTCTCGCCGGAAGCATTAGTGCTCATCAAAAACAATGCTACTATCGACGGTGTTAACATAGACAAGAGCACGGGGTTGATCGGGAAGTTTATCAAAGACAATTACCAAGAGGTCGAAATAATTGAAAACTATCGACTATACCAGCGAATCCTAAAATGAAAATTGCTATCGACATCTCCCAAATAATCTATGGCACCGGGGTCTCGGTCTACACTAGGAATCTGGTTTCCCACTTAGTGAAGCAATATCCGAAGGATGATTTCATCCTCTTTGGGGGGTCACTCCGTCGTCGCCGGGAATTGGAAATTTTCACCAACCGTTTGAAGATGGCCTCCAAGTTTTACGTTATGCCGCCGAAATTTATGGACCTCCTTTGGAACTCTTTTCATGTTCTCCCCGTCGAAAAACTTATTGGTGTAGTTGACGTTGTTCACACTTCGGACTGGGCCGAGCCACCAAGCCATCTTCCAAAGGTGACCACCGTCCATGATCTTATTCCCTTCAAATATCCCCAAACCACCCAGGAGGGAATCAGGGTGGCCCACAAGAAAAGGCTTGCCTGGGTCAAGAAAGAATCAAATCTAATTCTTTCTGTCAGCCGTTCGACCAAGGACGATCTGATAGGGCTATTGAAGATCCCTGAAGAGAGGATCGTTGTCACTCCCGAAGGGGTTGAAAGTTTTTATAAACCTCAGCCACCAAGCCTCATCGAAATAATCAAGAAAAAATACAATATCAAAGGAGACTTTATTTTCTCTCTCTCCACCTTGGAAACTAGGAAAAACCAACAACGTCTAATTGAGGCCTACAAGGTCGTCAAAGAATCGGCCCCCGAACTCTCTTTGGTCATCGGCGGACGTAGCGGTTGGGGAGAAGCTCTCAAGCCGATTGATGGCGTTATTTTGCCCGGATATATCCCCGACGCCGATCTTCCAGCTCTTTACTCAGGTTGTCTCGCTTACGCCCTGCCCAGTCTTTACGAGGGATTTTCTCTGAGTCACCTCCAAGCCATGGCTTGCGGAGCAGCTGTCATTGGTGGTGATACCTCCTCCATGCCCGAAGTTATTGGGAATGCCGGAATTCTAGTGAATCCGATCAGCGTTGGTGATATCGCCGCCGGAATTACCAAGGGCATCAATATCCGGGCAACTTTAGGAAGGAAGGCAATTGAGCGTGCTAAACTGTTCACCTGGGAGGAGACTGCCAAGCTCACCCACGACGCCTACGAAAAAGCATATGACAATCGGAATTGATATCAACGAAGCCAACATCGGTCAGAGAGTCGGTGCCAACCAAGTGGCCTTCGCCGTGATCAATGCCCTCGTGGGCAACCTTTCCGAAGGTGACAAAATCATTGCCCTCGCCAAAGAAAGGCCCTTACCCGATCTGCCGATCACCTCAGACAAGTTAAGTTACGAAATTTTCGGCCCGAGGAAGTTATGGGTTCTGACCGGTCTGACCAAAAGATTGCTCCTCAACCGGCCAAAGCTTGACGTCCTCTTCTCTCCCGGTCATTACACCCCGCTTCTGTCTAGAATCCCCTCCGTTATTTATCTTATGGACTTGGCCTATGAACGCTTCGGCACCGATTACTTCACCACTTACGATATTAACCAACTAAAACGCTGGACGCCTCTTTCGATCAAAAAAGCCAAACACGTTTTGACCATCTCCGAATTTTCCAAATCCGAGATCATCAATCTCTACCAAACCCCTGCCGAAAAAATCACCGTTGTTTATCCGGGATTTGATCGGGACACCTATCACTCCAAAATCCCAAAGACAAAACAACTTCAAGTTCGGAAGAAATATGGCATCATCGGCAAGTATTTTCTCTACGTCGGCACCCTCCAACCCAGAAAAAATTTAGGCAAACTTATTGAAGCCTTTGCCAAACTAAAAAATAAGCAAGTCAAACTTGTCATCGGCGGCAAAAAAGGTTGGCTTTACGACCAGATCTTCGAGCAGACTCGCGACCTAAAACTCGAAAACCGGGTGATTTTCCTTGGGTTTGTTGCCAATGAAGACCTTCCCGGTCTTATCAAGGGCAGCCAAGCCTACGTCCTCCCCACCCTCTACGAAGGCTTCGGCATGCCTCCGGTCGAGGCTCAGGCAGTTGGAACGCCAGTTGTTATTAGCCGAGTCAGCTCTTTACCGGAGGTCATCGGAGAATCGGGTATCTATATCGAGGACCCCAATTCAGTAAGTAGTATTCAAGAGGCCCTTGAAAAAGTTCTTTCTCTAAAAAAAAGCGAGAGGGAAGCCATCATCGAATCAGGCAAAGAAAACACCAAGCGTTTTGATTGGAACCTCTCCGCCGCCAAAGTCCTCTCCATTCTCCACCACCTCCCTTGACTTCGGGTTATTTTTGGTATTCAATGGAGTTATGGCAAGAAAAGGATTTAAGAGGGGTGAAATAGTTATTTATAAGGCGGGCAAAGTTATTGATTTAAGAATTAAGCTTGAAAAAGATAGCGTTTGGTTGAGTCTTGAACAGATCGCTTCATTGTTTGAACGCGATAAGTCCGTCATCTCGAGACATATAAAGAATATCTTTTCTACGGATGAACTCCAAAGGGATTCAGTTGTTGCAAAAAATGCAACAACTGGGCCAGACGGAAAAACATATATGGTTGAATACTTCAACCTAGACGTAATTATTTCCATTGGCTATAGAGTTAACTCAAAGAAAGCAACTCAGTTTCGTATCTGGGCCACGAGAGTCCTCAAAAATCATTTGCTGAAGGGGTATACGGTTAATGAACAACTGCTTTTATCGCAAAGAACCAAATTCAAAGGACTTCAAACCACCATCGATTATTTGGAGAATCAAGCCAAACACGATCTGCTTCGCGGTCAAGGGCTCGAGCTTCTTGCCCTCATCAAAGATTACACCAAATCCTTGAACCTGCTCGAGCAATACGATAACAAAAAAATAGTCAGCAAGAGAGGAAAAAAGGAATCCAAAACATTGACCATCTCTTTCACCGAAAACGTTATTGAGAAAGTCGAAAATAGTCTCGCCGAATCCGGTAAAGCCCTTGGCGTTTTTGGTGTCGATACCGGCAAGAAACTTGAGAGCATCATCAAAAACCTCAACCAAACTTTTTCCGGATCTGACCTGTACCCGACCTTCGAAGATAAATCAGCAAACTTACTCTATCTTGTTATCAAAGACCACCCGTTCCTTGACGGCAACAAGCGCATCGCCTCGGTTCTGTTTATCAGTTTCCTCGATTTGAACAACAGCCTATATCGACCCAGCGGGGAAAGAAAAATTAACGACAATGCCTTAGTCGCCCTGGCCCTTCTCGTCGCTATTAGTCCGTCTCTCGAAAAAGATCTAATCATTGACCTAATAAAGAGTCTATTAAACTAAGATCAAAAAATTTGCTAGAATCGAGTTAATGAGAATAATTAACCTACAAATTGGCAGCGGAGGCATCAACTTTGTTGATAAGGATGGCTACAAGTTATCTCTCGGCAAAGCCTTTGGTAAAATCCTCAACCGCTTCTACAGTTACTTTCTCGACCTAGAGCTCTATTTTCTCTGGTTCATTGGCTATGTTCCATTTCATTTCGTTCGGCGCTTCTTCTATCGCCTTGCTGGAATGAAAATCGGCAAAGACAGCACCATCCACATGGGGGCGCGTTTTTTTGTGCCCCACCATATCACTATTGGCGAAGGGACTCTGATCGGTGACCACATCTTTCTTGATGGCCGCGCCGATCTCTCCATTGGGAATCACGTGGACATTGCCAGTGAGGTAATGATCTACAACAGCGAGCACGATCTAACTGACGAAACAAACAAAGCCATCGAAGGCTCCGTCAAGATCGGCGATTACGTCTTCATCGGTCCCCGGGCCATCATTATGCCGGGAGTCACCATCGGAAAGGGCGCCGTTGTCGCCGGAGGAGCGGTGGTAACCAAAGATGTTCCCGAGAAAACCATCGTCGCTGGAATACCCGCCAAAGAAATTGGCAAACGGGAGATCAAAGAACTCAATTACAAGCTCGGACGACCCCGACTTTTTCAATGAAAACACCAATTATTATTGTTGCCGCGTTAATATACTTTGCCGGAATTTTCTACCTGATACAACCTTCTCCGGACTTGCCGTCGCTCGCTGACGCGGCCCGCTCAGACGAACCGGGGGACACCGTCCAACATCCCGACCAATCTGCTTATTACACCAACCGGGATAACCGTAGCGACATATTAGGTGAACTTCAAAAAAAGTTTGGCTTGTCTCAGTTCGGTTTCGCCAGCTACCGGCTCAATTACCGACCGGAAGAGGTCGGAGGACTAGTTCGAGATCAATTGCGCAGCTACTACCTCGAAGAAGTGGTCCATCCCTTGCGGGAATCACTATTTATCAACGTTCTTGACCCAGCAAAAACTCCCATGATCGACGACGACAAGCGTGAACAAGCCAAAATGTATTTTCATGGCCAATTTTATCCGATCAAAGTAACTCTGAGACCGGTTTATTCCGATGTGGTCGGTCGCCTGATCGTCTGGACAAGTATCTTTCCCGCTCTAACCCTCGTCTATCTCTCCCTAAAAAAATCTCTCTATGAGCAATAAATTTGATCTCTCGATCGTAATCGTCAACTTCAACACCAAAGCCATCACCCTTGCTTGTTTGGAATCGCTTTATCAATACACGGCCGGGCTTGATTTCGAAGTTATCGTTGTCGACAATGCCAGCACCGACGGTTCGGTCCAGGAGCTAAATAAATTTGGAGCCAAACATCCCGCCTTCAAACTAATTCTCTCCTCTGAAAATCGGGGATTCGGAGTCGGAAACAATCTTGGGGCCAAAGAGGCCAAGGGCAAGTATCTCCTTTTTATAAATTCCGACACTTTACTTACCGAAAACAATCTACCCTTCTGCATCAGGCAAATGCAAAAGGACCCATACATCGGTATTTATAGTTGTAATCTAATCAACAAAGATGGCTCTCTTCAGTCATCAGGAGGATTTTTTCCGAATCTGAAAAACTTAACGGCCTGGCAATTATTCCTCGACGACCTTCCCCTCGTCGCCAAGTTATTCCAATCCATCCACCCGCACTCCTTAGTGAGTTCCCCCGATTGGGTCACCGGCGCTTTTATTATCATTCCCACCAAACTGTATCAAAAAGTGGGCGGGTTCGACGAAAACATCTTCATGTATGTCGAGGAACTCGAGCTTTGTTATCGAATCAAAAAGTTAGGAAAGA
>CAZDXN010000002.1:0-75310 GCA_964509695.1 uncultured Pseudomonadales bacterium
CTGCTTTGTGACTTTTGATCTTCTTGGTGAGGCCTTGGCCAACGTCCCAGTGGGGAATATAGTCTTCGAGAAAATGTGAAGCGATGATTAGGGGAATGGAAAGGTAGGGATTGTGGATCTTGGTGGCGATGAAGGCACCAGTGGCGGCGTGGGCGATCGAGAGCATTAAGATAGTATATAGTATTTGTATGAGTGAAATATTAGTGAATATCGGGAGGTTTTCGGTGTACACGTTGTCACTTTCGGTGGTGTTGGCTTATTTTTGGTATAGTTTTGTCGTTTACAAAAAGGGATTGGAGTTTCGCTACGCACCTGAGAGTTTGTTGGATCTTGCCATATTGACCGGTATTTTTTCTTGGGTGATGGCAAGGTTTTTGTTCGTGCTAACCCACCTATCAACCTTTCAGGCTAATTGGTTGCGGGTCTTCCTGTTTTCGGCGTATCCCGGCTATGACTATCTGGGTCTTTTGGTGGGGTTGGTGGTAGGCTTGGGCATTCTCTCACGCAGGGGTGAAGTAAAGTTAAGTGACGGTTTGGATCTATCAGGATTAGGACTTTCCGGAGCGATTGCTTTTGAACGGCTGGGAAGGGTTTTTTCCGGACAGGTGAGCTTGGTATTTGGGGTCCCGGGGGAGATTCTTCAGGCCTTTTTGTTTTTACTTATTTTTGTTTGGTTGTGGAAACTTGAGGGAGAGTATCGGACTTTCGAATGGTATCGCTTTCGAAAGACACAGGCGAGAAGCGGTTTCATTTTTGGATCCTTTTTGTTTTTGTCCGGGATGGTGATCGCTTTTAGCGATTTTTTCCTAGGGATAGGCTCGATTTTGGTTGGCGTTGTGGTGGTTTACCACCAGTCTGGTAGGAGTTTAAACAATGATGTCAAGTTGCTTCCCTTTATCAAACGATGGTACACTAAGTCGAAATGAAACCGAAGATAAATGCCCCTGTTTTTCCGATGAACGTGTTGAGGCCTTTGATGGATTATCTTAAGGGTGAAGAAAGGAGGCTGGTCAAAGCCAAGAGCAGTTTGGTGAAGGAAGACCCTTTTAAGGGAAGGAAGCGCGAAGAAGATAATTCCATAGACGCAGATGTGGCAGAGCAGGTTGACCATGACCGAGTTTTTGCCAGTAGAAACGAATTGAGAAAATCTTTAATCAATATCAGGAAGACCCTGACCAGAATTAAGATCGGTCGTTACGGTATCTGCGAAAAGTGTGCCAAAATGATCGACACCGATCGACTAGCGGTCAAACCGACGGCGGAATATTGTTTCTCCTGCGAGAAGGAAGTTGAGGCAAAGAAAGTAAGGTGAAACCGGGGTGGGGGAGCACAAATTACGGTTTTAGTTTTGGACTGGGCGAGAACCTTATCCCTCCGGTTTTGTATTTGGCCCTGGCGATTTGTTTTTTTATTTGGGTTGTATTACAAAAAAAAAGATATTTAGGCTGGTGGTTAATTGTTGCGGGGGGATTGGCAAACGGAGTATCTAGGGTGTTGTTTGGTTACGTTTGGGATTATTTCCGTTTGGGTTCGCTGTGGTTTAACTTGGCTGACGTTTCCATTACTCTGGGAGTAATCTTGGCCTTATGCTCAATTTGACAATCCTTTGGGAAGATAGCGATATGATGGTAATTAACAAACCTCCTTTCGTGGTGGTGAATCGGGCGGAGTCAATAAGAGGGGAGACGGTGCAGGACTGGGTGGATCGAGAATCTACGAATCTAAGAATCCACGAATTTAAGAATTTAGAAAAGGATGAAGAAATTTTCATAAAGAGGAGTGGGGTGGCGCATCGGCTGGACAAGGAGACGAGCGGCTGTCTTTTGATTGCGAAAAGCCCAGCGGCTCTCAAATCATTATTGCGGCAGTTTCATGATCGGCTCACCAAGAAAGAATACTTGGCTCTGGTTCATGGACACTTGACGCCTGAATCGGGGACGATCCGTCTACCACTGGCTCGGAGCCGTTTCGATCGGGAGAAGTGGGAGATTAGGTACAGTGGCAAGCTGGCGGAGACTGCTTGGAAAGTAGAGAAATATTTCGAAGAGACAACGCTAGTCAGGCTGTTTCCCAAGACGGGGAGAACCCATCAGATTCGGGTACACCTGGCCCACCTCGGGTTTCCAATATTTTCTGATGAAAAATATCTGACTAAAAGTAAGATTGCGGCCGATCGGGAGAAGCTACCATTTCATTTCCTGCACGCCCAAAAGATTGGTTTTCGCAATATGTCAGGAGAGTGGCGGTCGATTGAAGCCCCACTTCCTGAAGACGCCGCCAAACTGTTATTATTGATGGAGAGTGAGTAATCCTTTTTTTGTCTTTAGTCTTGTTTTTGGGTCGGCAGTTTGTGCGGGTTTGGTGGCGAGGGCGGTGCGCCAACCTGCCTTTTTGGGCCACGTCTTGGTTGGATTGGCCGCCGGCTATTGGGGCCTGATGCGGGGAGATGAAGTGAATCGACTCTTGGAAGTCTTGTCAAGTGCCGGAGTAATGCTTTTGTTGTTTTTGGTAGGTCTGGAGATGAATGTCGGAGAGGTAAAAAAAATGGGGGGGAGGGCGGTCATGACTGGTTTGGGGCAAATTGTAATTACGACAATTATATTTGCCGTATTCTTAATTAACTTCGGATTAGGTTTGAGCCAGAGCCTTTTCTTGGGCGCGTCGTTGGCTTTTTCCAGTACGATCATCGTGGTGAAGCTGCTGTCTGAGAAACATGATTTAATGAGTCTGTCGGGGAAAATGGCGGTGGCCTTGTTGTTGATACAAGATCTGGCGGCAATCGTGTTGTTGATTGTCTTTGGCGGAAGATTAAGCGAAGGACTGTTTTTACTATTTATAAAAATTCTATTGTTGGTTGGTTTGACCGGCCTTATGTCCCGGAAAGTAATGCCCAGAATATTGCACCGCTTGGCTCGGTCGATGGACGAGTTGATCCTTTTTAGTCTGGCTTGGTGTTTCGTATTGGCGGCGATAATAGCCTCACCACTTTTGGGATTGTCATTGGAAATAGGAGGGTTTTTGGCGGGGTTGGCGTTGTCGGGCAGTTTTGAACACGTTCAGATCGCAACCAAAATCAAACCAATTCGGGATTTCTTCTTGACTATTTTTTTTGTGGGATTGGGGCTGAATATCAAATTGGACGGATCAGTGGTTCCGTTTGCGATTTTTCTGTCTATGGTGGTGGTTTTGATTAAACCGATAATTGTTTGGTTGTTGATGCGTTTGTTTGGTTTCAAGCAGAGGGTGGCTTTCGGGACGGGGTTGATGATGGGACAGATTTCAGAATTTTCTTTTATCATGGTGGGGATTGGAGCCAGGATGGGTTTTCTTTCGAGCAGCAACGTTTCCTTGGTGTCTTTGGTTGGTTTGATCACGATGGTTGTTTCTGGTTATTTAATTATTGACAAAGAAGGTGTTTTTCGTGTTCTAAGGCCCGTACTTGGTTTTATCTGGAAGGATACCTCTAAATCCGATCCACTTCCCGCCGAACTGTCAGATCACATTATTCTTTTTGGTTGCCACAGAATGGGAAGGAGTGTCATGGTGCATTTACTCAAAAGCCGTGAGAAAATATTGATTGTCGATTTTGATCCGGAAGTTGTGGAGAGGTTAAAAAATGAGGGGGCTAAGGTGATTTATGCTGACGCATCGGATACTGATGTCTATGATCAGTTGAACTTGTCGAGGGCAAAAATGGTGATATCGACGCTTAAGGATATCAAAGACAACCTGGTGATGCTGTCTGAAATAAATAAAAGAAAATCAAAGGTAAGTGTCGTGGTCGATGCAGAGTCGGTCGAGGACGCGGTTGATTTGTACAAGGCGGGGGCAACCTACGTAATTTTTCCTCACTTCGTTGGCGGGTTGCATTTGGGAGATTTGGTCAGAAAAGGGGTTCGGGAGAAGGAAGATTTTGAGAGTTATCGTAAATATCAACAGGAGGTTATGGCCGGGGCGTATGCGTAAATTTCAGCTCATTTTTTATATTGCTGGATTTGTTTTTTTGGGAATATTGTCATTGATGTTGTTGATTAACCTACTAAAAAGGAACGTTTATGATCCGAAGTTGGGCATTAACGTGCTTTTGATCGGTCGTGATGGTATGGGAGTAGTTTCTATTAGAGCCGAATCCGGAGTGACCGGACAGATGAGGTTACCGGACAACCTTTCTATTTCGATTGAGTCCAATGGAGCCGACTACCTAGTAGAGGCGATTTATAAAATTGGTCTGCCGGTGAGTGACCCCTTAAATTCCGCCAGAGATAGCGTTGGTCAAGCTTTGGGAATTGTAATTTCAGGTGTAATGAAGGCGCCGATCGAATTTGGAGTTGATGGTTTTCGCCGTAGCCTCGTTAGCGTTTCGACGAAGACCAATCTGAGCCTGATCGATCGCTACTTTTTGTTTAAGGATATTAATGAGAAATTGAGGAATAAAGCCTCTCTGTCCTTTTCATTACCGAAAAATGTGATTGATTTTTCCGATGAGCCTGATGGAAAGAAAATAGGCAAGTTAAACTCTGCTGTTTTCGTTTGGAGTAAGAATCAGTGGGTGGTCGATGAGGTTCTTTCTGAGACGGCTGAGGTAACGGTGGTGAACGCTTCCGGGAAGGATGGCAAGGCCAGACAGGTAGCTCGTCAGATCGAATCAGCTGGCGTTAGGGTGATAGATATATTGGTGGCGAAGAAGGGAAGCGACAACACTTGTTTTCTTTTGGGAAATACAAAGGCGCATCCGTTAACGACAAAATTTCTGATTAATTCTTTTTTGTGCGAACCTAGTGAGAGATTGGATTTGAATGACTTTATTGATCACGATGTTAAGTCTGATATTGTCGTAATCTTGGGGAAGCAAAGTTAATTTTCTGGTTCGATAACTGGATCGTAGATCTCAAGAGGAGGCTGGGTCGGTCCATTTCCAGAGCTAATGTCGAGGTCGTCCAAATTTTGAGTGAAGGTGAAAGAGGGGATTCCCTTGAGTTTTTTGCTGTTTTTAATTTCTTTGATATAGACCTGAACACTGTCGGTGTCGGCCGATTTTATAAGGGTTTGGTATTTATATCCCGCTTTGATGAGACGGATTAGATGAATTGAAATATCATCGGGAAGGGAACCAATATATTTATCTTTCGTGGTGACTTTGACTTTTCTGGCAGCAATTTTTAGCTCTACTTCGAGGCCGGTAAAAAGAGTGGCGATAATGTTCGGTTCGCCAAGGTTAGCCAAGGGGATGACCTTTGACTTCCCTGGTTCTTCAATAAAACTAAAAGTGTGGTTTGACAGAAGTGAAGTGTTGTCATAGTCGTTACTGAATTTGGGGGAAAGTTTTTTTAGATTTGTTTTGGCGATTGAATTAAAAGAATCGAGGGAGAGGACCTTTTGAAATGCCTTTTTGGCGTTTACCGTCTGTTTTGTTTTTAGATAAGCGATCCCAAGACGGTTCAGAGCGGCGGCGTCATGAGGAGAACTTACCAGAATTTCAAGGTTGGCGCCGATGGCGTCTTCCCATCTCCCCTGGAGAGTGGCGATAATGGCGAGTCGTTCGGGTGTTTGGTTGGTTCGATCAGCCATTGATTGTAAATGATAGAAATATATCTGACCTAAGTCAAGCCCCAGTGGGTGGTGATAGAATAGAAAGCATGTCAGGACACTCGAAGTGGTCGACTATCAAGCACAAAAAGGCGATCGAGGATGGAAAGAAGGGGGCGGCTTTTACCAAGATCGCCAAGAAAATTCAGATCGCGGCTCAAAAGGGTAAGTCGGCCGATCCAGAAATGAATCCGTTTTTGCGGACAGCCTTGGAAGAGGCGCGATCGGTGAACATGCCTTCTGATAATGTGCGAAGAGCAATAGATAAAGCCATTGGTGGAGGCGTGGGTGTTCAGATGGAAGAAATTATCTATGAGGCTTATGGCCCGGGCGGGGTTGGATTTTTGATTACTGCGGCAACCGATAATCGGAATCGAACTGGGGGTGAGATCAAATCAATTGTGGATAAGGCGGGGGGGAGTCTGGGGTCTCCAGGATCGGTGTCGTATCTGAAGAGTATTTCTCCGGTTCCCTTGATCCATTTGGAGGGAGGAGAATATTTGAGTTGCACTTCTCTAATCGAAACCTTGGAAAATGAGGATGACGTGATAGAAGTTTGGACAAATTTAGAACCCAATGAGTAAGCGAGCACGTTTTTTCGCAATATCGTTTTTATTGGGCTTTTTGTTGTGGTGTACGGGGTTGTTTGGTGTTGAAAAGAGGTTGGCCATGGTTTTTTCTATTTCAGGGATGGCGTATGTGTTGTCAGCTTGGGTTCTTTTTGAAGATCTTAAGGGATGGGAGTGGATCACGCTCCTGATATTGCCAGTTCTTTTTACTTTTGGGTCGGGGTTATTTGAAAATTTGCTTCCGAATGCTGTCCCATCGATGTTTGGTCTGAATTTTCAGATAGAGACATCGCTTTTCTTAGGAGGAGTGGTCCGCATTGTTTTTACGATGTTGTATGTTTTAGGTATGTATGCAGTGCTTTTGACGGAGAATATTTTTTCGGTAGCTTCCATTAGAACAATTCAGTTGTTCAGGGCAGCAAGGTCGGTTTCGTTTATTTTGGCCCTGGTTGTGTCTCTATTCTTTTACGCTGTTGCACTTAGTTTGAAGTTACCGTTCTATGCTGTTGGGGTGGTAGTGGGCTTAGTAAGTCTTCTCTTGTCATTTGAGAGCCTTTGGAGTGTCGATCTAAAGACAGAACATTTGGATGACGTCTATTTGTTGTCGATCGTGATTGGTTGGATGATGACTTTGTTTGGCTTCGTGGTCTCTTTTTGGCCGGTAGCCCCTTTTATGGGGGGACTCTTGTTAACGGCTTGTTTTTACTCATTGCTTGGAATATTGGAGCAAAGATTGGTAAACAAGATGGGGGCAGCGAATTATTTGGAATTTTTAATTTTTAATTTGATTATTGTCCTGATTGCTTTTTTTACAGCGTCCTGGAGGGGATGATTAATTTTCAATTTTCAATTTTCAGATTTAGAGTGACGAAGTGGGGTAGTGGCCTATAATGGTTTAAGGCCTATAATTAACGGTGTTTTCACGAATTCCTATAGTTTTCACGCCCACCAGCTGGCGAGTTGGCGTCTGTTGTGGATAACTGCTAATCCGCCAGCTGGCGGAGGCACGAATAGGTTTAATTGATGCAGAATGATATGGTCGGGAAGGTAGGAGCCCCGACTCTCAATTTATTTGAATTTTGCCTTGTATTCTGTTCTCTTCTCGGGAACTGACGCTGCTATTATTCAGAATTAATTTCTGGTGATTAATTAAATGACCCCGTTAACACTCCTCTACCATTGGGGAGTTATCCCTTATCTGTTGTTTGTAGGTATAGACGCTATGTCGTGGAATGTAGGATTCACGACGTAATGAAGATTGATGGTGTTGGGAGAAGTGGTCTTTATATCTTTGTTAATAGCGGATAAAATCCCGAAACCTTTCGTTCATTAATCATTCTGTGACCATAAGCCCCGGATTCTTTTTGCTACTCCGATGGTATCCGCTCTAATAATTGTATTTGTAGATAAACCCGAATCTTTTGCGCTTTAATCAATTGAAGTATTTGATTTGTATGATTAACTAGTCACGGAATATTGTTGAAGCCTTTTTAGAGCCATTGTACGGGCTTGGAGCCGTGATTTAGCCTCAAAAATCCCGTCGTCCCACAACATTGGCCGAAGGTTTTGAATGTCTCGACGGGACGTTGACAATTGTCTTGTCGTTCCCGCGGAAGCGGGAATCTATACAAATAGATTCCGGGTCAAGCCCGGAATGACAGATTAATATTCTTTAACTTACGATTACTTGGAAATAATTATTGTTGTAATATTATGGGCTTGGTACCTTTTGTTTGTGTTTTGATGTCGTACATTCTATGATGGAGCTGGTGAGGTTTTACTCCCCTACTAAATGGCAAAGACAAAAGCTGACGATGTTTCATTGGAAAGATTAATTAATCGATACTTGTCATATATCGAAATCGAGAAGAACTATTCTCCTTATACTATAGAAAAATATAAACACTATCTTGAAACCTTCCAGAAGTGGTTTCTGAAACATTACCAGCAAGAATACATTCAGAGACTGACATCGGAAATAGTAAGAAGCTATCGAATATTTTTGTCACATCATGAGAACGATCAAGGTCGAACAATGTCGATTTCAACTCAGAGTTACTACATCATTGGATTGAGGGCGTTTTTGCGATATTTGGCTAGAAAAGGAATTAAGTCACTGGCGCCAGAAAAAATTGACTTGCCCAAAGCTGAAAGTCATTCTCTAAAGTTTCTTTCCCGAGAGCAGGTAGAGCGATTGTTAGAGATGCCAAACTTACAGAAAATTGAAGGATTGCGCGATCGGGCGATTCTTGAAGTATTGTTTAGTACGGGACTGCGGGTTTCGGAGATGATGAAGCTTGATCGGGACAAGATTGATCTGAAGCAGCGGGAGTTTGGAATTATAGGGAAAGGCCGACGACCCCGGGTCGTTTTCTTGACAGAGCGGGCCGCGACTTGGTTGGAACGATATATGAAGAGTCGTGAGGATTCGAACAAGCCATTGTGGATTCGATTATCGGGTAAGAAAACGGATCCAACCAGTTCGAGTGAGAAAATGCGCTTGACGGTACGAACAATTCAGCGGATTGTCGAAAAATATCGTCTCATGGCCGGTCTTCCTGTCAAGGTTTCTCCCCACGTATTGCGCCATTCATTCGCAACCTCTCTCCTTCAAAATGGAGCTGATCTTCGGAGTGTTCAGGAAATGTTGGGGCACAAGAATGTGTCAACGACCCAAATCTATACACACGTCACCAACCCTCAACTAAAGCAAATACATGATAAATTTTTGAAATAGGATCTGAGAGAGGCTGGTTGACTTACTATAAATGAATCGATTTATTTATAGTTATAGTGGGTTAGCGGAGGGAGTTTCTGGCGGACCGTGCTTTTTGACGTTGATATTTTTCCTTGCCGGCCAAATGCCAGTCGGTGCTGCGGCCAGGAGGTAGTTTGTCCATGATTTCCTCAAACCTATCGAGAAGTGATCCCCAGTTTCCTTCTTCGATGAGCATTTCGATGATTTTCTTTGTTCGCGGTTTGGCGTTTTTTTCCCACGAAGCGACCCCACCAATGGTTGAAAACGATACATGTAATATTCTGGCGATCTCAATGGGCCTCTTTCCCCTACCCAAAAGAATGGCTATCATGAAACGTTTGGTTAACATTGTCTGTTCGGTCTGGGTAAGGATATCGGTAAAAAAATCTGAGACGTCTGAGGTGGATTTGAGTCGAGAAATTGATTCCCAGAATTGGATAAACATTTCTGATTCTATAGTTTTGTCTAGCTTTTTTCTTGAAACCTGTGCCACTTAATCAAGTATAAATGAATCGATTGATTTTGACAAATAAATGCTAGTGGGGGCTTAGGTTATTTCCAGAAAGATCTTGCGATGAGTTGGGATCATTGGCTGGGGTGGTTCAAAGTAGAATTTTTGTTTTTCTGATTCCTTTACCTGTGATTTGACTACTCTAACTAAATAAACTAAATGAATTACGTGCCCACGTGGTTCTTGAAGATCCTCATCGAGTTGAAGCAGCTTGAATTGCTCACAAGCAAGATTGACATTGACTTCTTCCTTGGCGATACGTTTGATACTTTCAGCCACGGTTTCATTCAGGAGTAGAAAACTACCAGGGACGTGCCACATTCCGACATATGGATCTTTGTCTCGTTTGGTAAATAGAACCCCCCCCACTTCGTTTTTTATCCAGAGGTCAATTGCAATTCTGGGTGCGAGTTTGAAACTTTCGACGAATTGGGCGTAGGGTAGTTTTTGGACTGGCATGTTATTTCTTTTCTTCGAGAATTTCGGTGTCGGAGACGGTCGCGACTGCGGCGACGCTGTCACCCGATTTTCCAAAGCGCATCAAGATCACCCCTTGAGTGGAGCGTTGGAGCTGAGGAATATTTCTGATGGGGAGTTTGATCGCTTGACCCTCCCGGGTCGTGATTAGAAGTTCAATATCCTTTTCGGTGATACTAAGGGCGTTGGCGATCAGGCCGGTTTTGTCGGCAATTTCGGCGACCTTGACCCCCTGCCCGCCACGCTTTTGGGTGGGATATTGGGTTAGCGGGGTTCGTTTCCCCATCCCCTTCTCGGTGACGATAAGAAGGTCGGTGAAGATTTTTTTCTTTTTATTTTCACTTATAGTTGTGGGATCAAAGCTCTTCATGGCGACGACGTAGTCTTCTGAGGCCAACATAATTCCGCGAACTCCCATGGTGTCCCGACCGGTAGCCCGAACGTCCCCTTCCGGGAATCTGATTGATTTCCCGTGTTTGGTGACCAGTAAAATATGGTCGGTTCCGACGGTGCGATTAACCCAGACCAATTGATCACTCTTCTCCAGTTTTAGGGCAATTAATCCGTTGTTTCTAATGTTTTGGTAATCCCCTATTTTGGTACGTTTGACAGTGCCGTCTTTGGTTGTAAAGAAGAGGTAGAATTTGTTGGAAAAAACTTCTTTGTTGACAGGAAGAAGTGATTGAATGGTTTCATCGGTTTCGATATTGATGAGATTGATGATCGCCTGCCCCTTGCTGATTCGGCTTCCTTCCGGCAATTCCCAAGTCTTTAAACTAAAAACTCGGCCTTTGCTGGTAAAAACCAAGAGTGAATCGTGAGTGTTGGCGGCGGTAAGAAGACTAACTTCATCGGTATCCTTAACAGTCATACCGGCGACACCTTTGCCTCCCCTTCTCTGGCTCTTGAAGGTATCGATGGGCATGCGTTTGATATAACCGGTTTTGGTTAGGGTGATAATGGTTTCTTCGTTGGGGATCAGATCCTCTTCGGAGAACTCGCCAACAGCATTTTTGTAAATTTTGGTTTTTCGGGGATCACCGTAAATTTCAGAAAGTTCTTTGAGTTCGTCTTTGATTATTTGAAGTACCTGTTTCGGATTCTTTAGAACAGTAATGAGGAAGATAATCCGTTTCATCAGCTCGTCATACTCACCCTGAAGTTTAGCTCGCTCGAGGTGAGCCAGTTTCTTGAGTTGCATTTCTAGAATTGCTAAAGATTGAAGTTCTGAGAAATCAAATTTGCTCATTAGGTTCGTCTTGGCCGCTTCGGTGCTCTCACTTTCTTTGATGGTTTTGATGACTTCGTCGATGACGTCCAGGGCCTTGAGCAAACCTTCCAGGATGTGGGCGCGCGCCTTGGCGTCCTTCAACTCGAATTGACTGCGACGGACGATAACCAGCTGACGGTGTTGACAATACTCGACGAGCATTTGCTTGAGGTTCATCAGGTGCGGAATTCCCTCGGAACTGAGGGCGACCATATTTCCAGGGAAACTACTTTGGAGTTCAGTGTGTTTGTAGAGGTTGTTGAGAACGCTCTTGGGTTTGGCGTCGCGCTTTAATTCGACGACGACGGTCATCCCCTTTCGGTCCGATTCGTCACGGAGATCAGAAATACCGTCGAGCTTCTTCTTCTTCACCAGATCGGCGATGTGGGTGATGAGCTTGGCTTTGTTGACCTGATAAGGTAATTGGGTGATGACGATTTGGAAACGACCACTCTTTTTTTCAATAATTTCGGCCACTCCCCGATTGACGATGCTGGCTTTGCCAGTGAGGTAGAGTTTTTTGATTTCGTTTTGGTCGAAGATTTGGCCGGCGGTTGGGAAATCGGGACCCTTGATGTGCTCGACGAGTTCTTCGATTTCGATGTTGGCTTCCAGCTTGCCAACTAAGACTTTGCTGTCAGCGGTTTCTAGGTCTTCCTCTTTTATTTCTCCGATTCCGGTGATGACGCTTTTATCAATTAAAGTGCTAATTGCCTTGACGACCTCATTGAGATTGTGGGGTGGAATTTTGGTGGCCATACCGACAGCAATGCCGTCCGAACCCATTAACAATAGGTTTGGAAGTTTTGCCGGTAATACTGTTGGTTCTTGCTGACTGCCATCAAAGTTGTCAATAAAATCAACCGTCTTTTTGTCGATGTCCTCAAGAAGAGGCTCGGCAATTTTGGAAAGACGAGCTTCGGTGTAACGCATAGCGGCGGGCATATCACCATCGACGGAACCGAAGTTGCCCTGTCCATCAATCAGAGGGTAACGCATGGAAAAGTCCTGAGCCAAGCGGACCATGGTCTGGTAAACTGCCTGATCGCCGTGGGGGTGGAACTTACCCAAAACTTCTCCGACGACACGAGCCGACTTTTTGTAGGCCGATCGATAGGTTAGACCCATTTCCTTCATTGCGAAGAGAATGCGGCGGTGAACCGGTTTCAAACCATCGCGGACATCGGGCAGGGCTCGGGCGACGATGACGGACATGGCGTAGTCGAGGTAGGACCGCTCCATTTCCTCGATAATCTTGACCGGTTTGATCTGACCATAACTGGTCTCCTGCATACCCCAAGATTGTTCTATGTCTGATTCTTCGAGGGCCTCGACTGTTAGCTTCTTTTCTTCGTTATCCATGGCGAGCTACCCCTTCTTTGATAATTTTTTCGGCTTCTTCTTTTCCCTGCCAGCCGGAAACCTTGACCCACTTGCCGGGTTCGATTGATTTGTAATTTTCGTAAAAGTGTTTGATTCGGTCTTTGACAATGGCGGGGAGATCATCAAGAGTTTCGATTTCTTTGTAAAATGGGTCGACCTTGACCTTGGGTAAGGCGATTATTTTGGGGTCAATCCCCTCTTCATCTTCGGTAATTAGCGTGCCGAGGAGCCTAACTTGGACGAGACAGCCTTGGAGAATCGGCTGGGAGGAAACGACCACGATGTCGAGAGGATCTTTGTCTTCGCTTAGGGTTCCCGGAATGAAGCCGTAGTTGAATGGGAATGAAAAGGCGGTGTAGTTAAAACGATCGACTTCGATAATACCAAGTTCCGGGCGGTATTCATATTTTGCATTCGAGCCAATCGGGATTTCGATGATGGCATTATAAAGGCCGTCTTCGGCGGTGGCACTGATTTTTTTGAGGTCCATTTTTATTTAATATTCTATTAATTTGTAATTATTTTATTTCTATAGATTCCTACGCGAGTACGCTCGCAATGACGGTTGGTTAGATGTCTAGGTTTGCTAATTTGCTATGGGTTTGAATAAATTTCTTGCGAGGGGCGACCTCCTCCCCCATCAGAACGGAGAAGACTTGGTCGGCCCGGGCGGCGTCGTTGATCTTGATCTGTTTGAGGGTGCGGGTGGCCGGATTCATAGTCGTGTCCCAAAGCTGTTTCGGATTCATTTCTCCCAAACCCTTATAGCGTTGGAGGCTGGCTTTGTCCCGAATTGATTTTTCCAGCGAGGCCAGATAGATATCTTTGTCTTCGTCGGTGTAGACGTATTTTTCAATTTTATTATGAGTGATTTTGTAGAGTGGTGGCATAGCTTGATAGATGTATCCCCCATCGATGGCGGGGCGAAGGTGTCGGAAAAAGAAAGTTAAAAGTAAGGTGGAAATGTGAGCACCATCAACATCGGCATCGGTCATGATAATGATACGGTGATAACGGAGCTTTCCTGGATTGATGGTCTCACCTATCCCAATACCTAAAGCGATAATAAGGTCTTTCAACTCTTCGAACTCAACAATTTTGTCGAGACGGGCCCGTTCGGTGTTTAAAATTTTTCCTCCTAGCGGCAAAATAGCTTGATGAGCCCGGTCTCTTCCCTGCTTCGCACTACCCCCAGCTGAAGGACCCTCGACGATGAAAAGTTCACTATCGGCTGGGTTTTTGCTTTGGCAGTCGGCCAACTTTCCGGGCAGGGTCATGCCCTCGAGGGCGCCTTTTCGAACGATAGCATCACGGGCGGCGCGGGCGGCTTGACGAGCACGGGCGGCGAGAAGGACCTTGCCGATGATGGTTTTGGCAGTGGCTGGATGTTCTTCGAAATAGGTTTCGAGAGCCGGTTTGACGACTTGGTAAACAGCCGATTGGACCTCTGGATTGTTGATCTTGGTTTTGGTTTGGGACTCAAATTGAATTTCGGAGGAACTCATCTTGACCCAAACGATGGCGGACAAGCCTTCTTTGAGATCATCGGGAGTCAGACCACTTTCGGTTTTTTTGCCGGCTTTGGTCTCAAAAAGATTATTCTTCGTCATGTAGTCCTTGATGACTTTGGTGAGGGCGGCTCGGAAACCGGTGAGATGGGTTCCCCCATCGTGGGTGTTGATGGTGTTGGCATAACTCTCGACAGTTTCTGAGAACGAATCGGTGTATTGCATGACTACTTCGACACCGATGGGATAGGTCTCTTCGCTGGCGGTTCCCTGCATGGCGATTGGTTCGTGGAGCGGTCGTTTCAGGCGATTGAGGTGAGTCAGGAGAGATCGGAGACCGGATTCAAAATAGAAGTTGGCGTCCTTACCACTCTTTTCTTCGAATAGATGCATGTAAACACCAGCGACGAGATAGGCTCGTTCCCGGATGAGTTTTTTGATATAGATGTAGTCAAAATCCACGGTTTTCTTGAAGATAGTTGGATCGGGTTTGAAAATGGTGAAGGTGCCCGAGGTCTGGTCCAGAAAGTGCTTGTGGTACTCGGGAATAATTTTGGCCGCTTCGGCTTTGGTGATTTCTTTGACGGGAAAGTCCGGCTTGCCGATTTTGTAACTTTGGGTGAAAAATTTGTTGTTTCTTTTGACGATAACCTGCAGAGAGGTAGAAAGAGCGTTCACGGCGGAGGCGCCGACACCATGGAGCCCCCCTGAGGCTTGGTAGGCAGAACTGGAGAACTTCCCTCCGGCGTGAAGTTTGGTCATGGCCAGCTCCAAGGCGGAAACGCCTGAGGAATGTAGGTCTGTCGGAATACCGCGGCCGTCGTCAGAAATTGAAACCTTGCCGTCCTCTCCCATCAGAACGGAGATATTCTTGGCGTAACCGGTGATGGCTTCGTCGAGAGAGTTGTCAAAGATTTCAATGAGTAGGTGGTGGAGCCCTTTTTCGTCGGTACTACCGATATACATTCCCGGTCTTTTCCGGACCGGCTCCAGTCCTTCGAGGACGGTGATATCTTTGGCAGTGTAAGTATTATTAGGCATGGTCGGGGTTCATTTTAGCAGGTTTTCTGATGATTTTGCCTGATTGTAATAGGAAGTGGTCCATGGCTAATTTTGGATTGATGTTGCCGTCTAAATCGGAGAGACACTCAAGAGCAAGAGAGATTATCCTGACTCTTTTGGTGGTGGGGAGATTCCGGTTGGCTTGTTTTAGGCCGTTAATAATTTGTTTTAGCGTTTCCTTTGGATTACTTGCTAATATTTCGTCACTGCCGGTGACACTGTCTGAGGGAGATTTGAGAAAACTGATGAAATTTCTGATGGCAGATTGGTTGAGTGGGGCCGGGGTGGTTTTTGGAAGACTAACGACCTGACAACGGCTGACGATCGTTTCTAGCAAGAGGTGATGATTGGGAGCAATGATGATGAATTGTTCATTAATCCTGCTTTCCTCTAGTGTTTTTAAGAGGGCGTTTTGGCCGGCTGGGGTAATCAGATGACCATCGCGAATGAGGAAAACAGCGGTGCTTTTTTCTGGATGGGTAAATTTGGCTCGGTCGATCAAGTATTTTATGGCGGGAAGACCAATACTATTTTCTATTGGCCTAACCTGACTGACGAGATTTTGAAGGTAGTATTTGTCAGTGAGGTATTGGATGATGATGCTTTCGTCATCTGACTCGATAATTAGTGGAATCATCTTTTTTTATATTGTACAGTTAAGTTATGGACCTTATTAGTGTATTGGCTGAGGGTGGGAAGTTGACGGCGGACCAGGTCGCCAAAGCTCGGGTGGAAATTGCCAGTTCTGCAAAAAGTCAGCTGGATATAGTCAAAGAACTAGGAGTGACCGATGAAGAGACACTATCAAGGGCGAGAGCTGACGTTTGGGGAATCCCCTATTTTGACCAAGACAGTTTGGTCCTCTCTCCGGAGCTACTTAATCTGGTGCCAAAGTCAGTCGTAGATACTTATAAGGTGGTTCCCTTTTCTCATGATAGTAAAAATGGTGTTTTGACGGTGGTAATGAGTGATCCTCAAGATCTTTCGGCAATTGATTTCTTGGAAAAGAGATCTGGAATGAGAGTCGGGGTCATGATGACCTCGGTGACGAGGTTGGCGGCATTGATAGATCAAAATTATGCCCAGAGTTTGATTGGAGAGGTGACTGAGGTTTTGAAAAAGGGAGAAGAGGAAGAAGAAGAAACATCGGGGGTAATTACGGCCGAGTCGATGGCTCGGATCATCAAAGAGCCAAAGATCGTGGAGATTGTCAAGAAAGTTTTGGAGTATGCTATTAAATTTCGAGCGACCGACGTCCACATAGAGCCTTTGGAAAACATAACCAGAGTCAGATATAGAATTGACGGAATATTGGAGGAAAGACTTCGGCTGGATCGGCAGTATCATGCCGCTTTGGTTTCCAGAATCAAAATATTGGGTGGAATGAAGATTGATGAGAAACGGATGCCTCAAGATGGAAGATTTGCTTTTAAGTCGGATCAGGGCGAGGTCGACCTTCGCATCTCTAGTCTTCCGACAGCTCATGGGGAAAAGATTGTGATGAGGCTTTTACCAAAAAGTCAAAAAATTCCGACCTTGCAAGAATTGGGTCTGAGGGGAAAGGCGTTGAAGAATTTGGAAGAAGCGGTTCTAATTCCCCACGGGATTATTTTGATCACCGGTCCGACCGGTTCTGGTAAGACGACAACCCTTTATTCACTGATCAGCAAGATTAATACTCCAAAGGTAAATATTGTCACCCTCGAGGATCCGATTGAATACCAAATGCATGGGGTGAACCAAGTTCAGATCAACCCTCAGGCGGGTCTAACCTTTGCTTCGGGGTTGCGATCTTTTCTACGTCAGGACCCGAATATCATCATGGTTGGCGAAATTCGCGATGAAGAAACGGCAGAACTGGCGATTCAGGCTTCGCTGACTGGTCACTTGGTTTTTTCAACACTGCACACGAACTCTGCGGCGGGGGCACTCCCCCGCTTGATTGATATGAAGGCGGAGCCGTTTCTTCTGGCTAGCTCGATGACGGCGATAGTAGCCCAGCGTGTTTTGAGAAAGATTTGTGAGAATTGTAAAACTGCGTATGTTCCAGATCCGACAGTTGTGGCCGATCTGAAGGCTATCTTGGGCGACTATTACCAAAGCCTTGTCAAGGGGGCGGAATTTTCACTATCTAAAGGGAAGGGCTGTGACCAATGTGGACAGTCGGGCTATTTTGGAAGAGTGGCAATTTTCGAGGTTTTACCGGTCTCCTCTAATGTTGCGAAGATGATAATGCAGAGGTTGGACGCGGCGACAATTGAAAAACAGGCTGTTACCGAAGGAATGCTATTGATGAAGCAGGATGGATACATCAAGGTTCTTGAGGGTCTGACTACGATTGAGGAGGTATTAAGAGTGGCGCAGATTTAGAAGTTACGAATCTACGAATTTAGGAATTTAAGAAAAAAGAAAGAAGAATAAAAAATGGGGAAGATAAATGATTTGTTGAAAATTGTTCTCGATAGCGGATCGTCTGATCTGCATTTGGTGGTGGGTTCACCGCCGACCTTACGAACTCACGGAAAACTAAGTTTTGTCGAAAATGAAATCGCTCTTGATTCCGCTACGGCGGCGCAATTGGTGATGGAGACCATGAAGCCGGACCAGAAAGAGCTTTTTTTGAAGCAGAAGGAGTGGGACTACTCCTATGCAATTCCCGGAGTGGCTCGTTTCCGGGTCAATGCCTATACCCAGAAGAGTACTGTCGCGGCGGCGTTTCGTTTGATACCGGAGATAATCCCGACAATCGACGACCTTGCCTTGCCGACAATTTGCCATACGTTCGCGCAGCTTCATCAGGGGTTCATTCTAGTGACCGGACCGACAGGTCAGGGGAAAAGTTCAACCCTGGCGGCGATCCTAGAAGAAATTAACGCGACTAGGGCTGAGCATATCGTAACGATTGAGGATCCGGTCGAGTTCGTCTATCAAAACAAGAAATCGATCGTTTCGCAAAGGGAACTTGGCGGCGACACAGATTCATTCACCAGAGCCTTGAAGTCGGTTCTGCGAGAGGACCCAAACGTAGTCCTAGTGGGTGAAATGCGGGATTTGGAAACGATGAAAGCGGCGATGACGACAGCTGAGACGGGACACCTGGTCTTTGCCACCTTGCATACAAATAGTGCTTCGCAAACAGTTGATCGGGTAATCGACTCATTCCCGCAGGAACAACAGGAGCAGATTAGATCTCAGCTGGCGACTTCACTGGAGGCGGTATTTTCTCAGCGATTGATACCGACTAAGGATGGCAAGCGGGCAGTGGCGGTGGAGGTGATGGTGTCGACTCCGGCGGTGAAAAGCAATATTCGCGAAGGAAAGACTCATCAGATTGATAACATTATTCAAACTAGTGCCGAGGTGGGCATGATTCTTTTGGAGTCGAGTTTGGCGAATTTGGTGAACCGAGGGATAGTAGATAAGGACGTGGCGTATAAATATGCCAATCACCCGTCGGTGTTGGCCAGACTTATCGGAGAATTGAAATGAAAAGATTTAGCTATCGTGTCATTGGCGAATCGAATAAGCAGGAAGGAGGATTGGTCGAAGCTAACAATTTGCCTCAGGCGGCAGCCATCCTCAGGGGGAAGAAGATGACGATTGTTTCTCTTCGAGAACTTAAGGGAAGTACCTTTGACGAACTCTTTGCATCGGTCGGAAAACCGAAGTTCGAGGAAATCTCAAACTTCACTAGACAGCTTTCGACGATGATCGCCTCCGGCCTGCCTTTGGTCGAGGCATTGCGGATATTGAAAGATCAAAGTAAGCCGAAAATGGCGGCGATAATCGAGAAGGTTTTGGCCGAGGTTGAGGGAGGGTCTTCGCTTGGAGCGGCCTTGGAAAAGACCGAGGGAACCTTCAATAGTGTCTACGTGGCCTTGGTCAAGGCGGGAGAGTCGGCCGGGATGTTGGATGAGATCATGAGCAAGATGGCTGATACTTTGGACAAACAACGCGAGTTTCGAAACAAAACCAAGGGGGCCTTGATCTATCCGGCAATCGTGTCGGTTGGAATGGTTTTGGTGGCGACAGTCATGATGATTTTTGTGGTCCCCAAAATGACCCAAATGTACAAGGACTTTGGAGCCAAATTGCCCTTGCCGACCCTGATTCTGATTGGGATTTCTGATTTTATGGTCAATTACTGGTATCTCCTTTTCGGATTATTGGCAGTGGGGCTGTTTTTTTTCCGTCGTTGGGCAAAGACACCGGTTGGGGTGTTGATAGTGGAACAGACTATTTTCAAAATTCCGGTCTGGGGAGTGCTCAAGAAGGATGTGATGCTGGCTGAATTTTCCCGGACGATGGGAATGCTCTCTTCGGCGGCGATTCCGATTCTGGACGGTTTGAGAATCGTGGCCGATACTCTGGGGAGTCAGATATACGGCGACCAGATCCGGCGAGCAGCCAATCGAGTGGAGAAAGGTTCGACTCTGGCGGATGCAATCGCTACGGCTTCTGAATTTCCGCCAATATTGTCGCAGATGATCGCTGTAGGAGAGCAAACGGGAAAGGTTGATCAGATATTGGGAAGATTGGCTGACTTTTATGAATCTCAGTCGGAGCTGAAGGTAAAAGCCCTAACCACGGCAATCGAGCCAATTATTATGGTAGTTATGGGAATTGGAGTTGGATTTTTGGTGATGGCGGTGATCATGCCGATATACAATTTGACGAACCAGTTCTAGAGAGGTGGGTAAGATTAGGCATAAATTGCCATTTGACAAGGATGGTATAAGTGTCTACATTGGATACAGAGACCAATTATTATAAATTGTCTAAATAAAATGAAGCTTTTGAGGTCAAGAGGTTTTACAATGATTGAGCTATTAATTGTGATTGGTGTCTTAGGAATTTTGGCCACTGGTCTTTTGGCGGCGGTAGATCCGTTTGAGCAGTTGAAGAAAGCCAGAGATACGAATAATCGTCAGGCAGCTGTTTCCCTGCAAACGGCGTTTATTCGCTACTATGCAACTCACGGCCAACTCCCATGGGATCTGGCAACTTTACCGGATGCAGATTGTGCTCCTAGTCTCTTTGGTGCAGGTAGAGCAGTGGGTTCCTTGGTGAATGTTGCTGGTATGAAGGACTGTGTGACTTTGTTGGAGAACGATGGAGAACTGAAAAGTGGTTTCGTAACCGCGTTGGGTGACGTGGTGGCTGGCTCAATGAATGTTAACTCTCCTACTGTAGGAAGTGCAACGGTTTGTTTTCCGGTATCCAGTAAAGCAATCTTTGCCGAGAGTAATACGAAGTTTACTATCTCTGGTGCGGATCGAACCGCTGAGGACCCTCCCGCGTGTACTGATGCATCGAAGGCTGCTCTTAGTGGGCAAAAAGTTTCTGATAATCCGCCTAGTTGTTATCTTTGTATTAAATAGCTCATCTAGTGTATTTTCCAAGGACGGCCTTACGGCCGTCTTTGTGGTTTTAATCTGATATAGTAATCGTAAATGGTTTTGGGGTTAATATTTTTACTTGGGTTAGTTATTGGAAGTTTTCTGAATGTGGTGATTTATCGGACCACTCACGGAACCTCTCCCCTTTCCGGTCGATCGGTTTGTCCTAAATGTAAAGAGAAGATTTCCTGGAAACATAACATTCCCTTGATTTCTTTTTTCCTGCTGCAGGGGAAATGTGCCAATTGTAAAACGAAGATTAGTTGGCAGTACCCTGTGGTTGAATTTATGACCGGGATAATGTTTGTTTGGTGGTTTCTAGTGGGTAGAAGCTTCTTTCTGTTGTTTGGAGAGCCGTGGAGTGTACTACAGCCTGTCTTTTGGCTCGTGGTGGGGATGCTGCTCTTGGTAATTTTTATCACCGATCTTCGATTTGGCTTAATCCCCGATCAGGTCAGTCTTCCCCTGTTTGTTCTCGCTTTGGGATATCGATTGGGTTTGGTGACGAGTCAGCAAATGCAAAGCTCGGATTTGGTCAACGCGGTAATTTCCGGTTTGGTGTTGATGCTGTTTTTTTACAGCCTGTGGTACTTCACCAAGGGACGCGGGTTTGGGTTTGGGGATGTAAAATTGGCTCCCTCTTTGGGACTACTGTTGGGTTGGCCGAGAACTTTGGTTGGTGTGTTTATTGGCTTCCTTCTTGGAGCGGTGGTGGCTGTTGTCTTGTTGATACTCGGTCGGAAGAGGTTCGGTCAGACGATTCCTCTTGGTCCATTTTTGGTTTTGGGGACTGTCGCGGCTTTGTTGTGGGGACAGCAGTTGTGGTCTTGGTACTTTGGGTTGTTATAATGAAATTAATGGTTATTAAAAGTCGCGGCTTTACGCTGATGGAACTTATGATCGTGGTGGCGATCATAATGATATTGGCGGCAGTAGGATTCTCAAATTATGTTTTTAGTCTGAAGAAGTCCCACGACGCGGCTCGGAAGAGCGATTTGGCGACGATAGCCAAGGGCTTGGAAGCTTTTGCTAATGATTTTACGGACTATCCCGATGATGACGACGCGGGAGGCATAAAGGCCTGTGACTCTGGGGCGGGTCTGGTCGCTTGTTCTTGGGGTGATCCGATGACGGCTAAGCCAAATGGAACGGTTCAAACGTATCTAATCAAGATCCCCAAGGACCCGGTGGACGGGCAGTATTATTACTATATAAAGACCACTGATGGTTTTGAATTGTATGCAGGCTTGGAAAATACCTCGGATCCAAGCTATAAGTTGACAGGAATTTCTTGTGGTGATTTAGAATGTAGTTATACACTTACCCAAGGAGGAGTGAAATGAAAGAACTCAAAACTTATGGATTCACGCTGATTGAGCTGGTCATAGTGATGGCGATCATTGCTACCTTGACGGCTTTGGCCACTTTTAATTTCTCTCAGGCCAGAGTGAGGGCACGGGATATCCAGAGAAAAAACGAACTGAAGGCCATTCAAAACGCCTTGGAGCTGTATAAAAATGACAAAATGCCACAGGAATATCCGGCAACAGCCGATCTCGAGTCAGCATTGGTGACTACGTATATGCCGAAATTGCCTGTGGACCCGAAGGAGAAGGCGGCTGACAATAGTTGGATGGACTATGCCTACGCGTGGGTCGACAGCTTGCACTACACCCTTCAGGCTTGTCTGGAAAATACAAGTGATCCGGATAAGACGGTAACCCCCTGTGGACCAACTAGTGAGGGATATATTTATCAATTAACTCAACCTTAGAATAAGAATCTATGAAGTTAAGAAGTTACGAATCTGAGAAAAAGGGGTTTACGCTGTTGGAGTTGTTGGTGGTGATAGGGATCATTGCTTTGCTGGTGGGTATTGCGACAGTAAGTTATAGCGCGGCTCAAGCGAGAACTCGTGATGCGCGCAGACGGGCCGATCTGAATTCGATGAAGGACGCTTTGGAGCAATATTACTCGGCTACTAGTTTTGTTTATCCAGCAACTTGTAGTACGGCCGCAACGGATTTCCTGAAAAGTTCTTGGCCGGTGGATCCGGGGGCGACGATGTCCTATGACGACTTTTGCGATGCTGATAGCTATTACATTTGCGCAACAATGGAAGTGACAACTGCAGGAAATGCTTCTGCTGCGGCCACTGACGCTGATGGAACTGGTCTGGTTTGGGACAGCAACGGGGCTTATTATTGTGTGGGAAATCTACAATGATTAATAAGAAGCTATGAATCTACGAATTTACGAATTTAAGAATAAAGGGTTTACGTTTATTGAATTGTTGGTGTCGGTGACGATCATGGCGGTGATGATGGCGGTGGCAATTGTGTCTTATTCGAGTACCAATGTGAGGAGCAGAGACACGAAACGAAAGGCAGATATGGAGACAATTCGATCGGCCTTGGAGATTTGCAGATCGAATACCGGTGAGTATCCGGCGGTGATTTACAATTCGGTGGTCTGCAGTGACACGACGGTTACACTCCAAAATACTCCCACCGATCCCAAACCTCCTGCTGTTTATGTTTACACCCCTCTAACCACCACAACGTATACCCTGACTTGCACCTTAGAGCTGGCTGGAACCTGCTCGTATTCAAATCCATGAAGCCCGCCTACGTAGGATACTTCGGTGAGGTGAGGGGTTTTACCCTGATCGAGTTGCTGATTACGTCGACAATTATCATTTTGTTCTCGGGATCGGCACTAGCGGCTTTTTTGAACTATCAGGATTTTAGAACTACGAATGACGCGGCGAACTCAGTAGCCGAGAGACTTCGAACGATTCAGATCAAGGCGACTGCCGTAGAGATCCCCGCTGGTTGCGCAACTGTATCTAATTATGTTGTTAGTTACAGCGGCGCGAATTTAACCGTTACGGCCACTTGCCCCGGAATTGGTTCTGTGGAAGTGCCCAGCTTGTCGTTGAGTCTAGTAAATAGTGTTTTCCAGAATTCGGGAACGATTACTTTTGACAGCCGGACAGTCTCGGCGACAGCGGGGCAGGTGGATATTTGTGGAAATAAAAAACTATTTAGAATTACAGTGAGTGGTTCGGCAAATGTGGGTAAACCAGTCAATGATCCGGCTGGTTGTCCGTAACTGGTAAACTAAATCATGATTAGAAGGAAGATGGGCGGACAGTTGATGGTAGAGATTTTAGTGGGATTGGGGGTGATTACAATGGCTTTGGTGGCGAGCCTCGTCGCGGTGACTCACGCCTCGCGATTGGCTAGGGCGAGTAGGAACAAACTCGAGGCGACCAGATACGGAGAACAAGTACTCGAGTCACTGCGGAATACTCGCGACCAAGATAAGGCGCTTTTTTTCGCAAATGCGACCTGCCCGATGTGTGAGTCGTTTGTGGTTGGAACTGTCTATGGGTGCACTTTTTCGGTGTGTGAGTTTTCTCCTACTCGTGCTGACGTGACGGTGAAAATAACCTGGAGCGATGGTGATAGTAACGCCTCTATTTCTATACCGACGGTGTTAACTCTGTATGATCTATGATTAAAAAACTCAAAAACTCAAAAACTCAAAAACTCAAAATTGGCGGTTTTACGCTGATGGAACTAATAGTGGCGGTGGGGATTATTGGGCTGTTGGCGGCGACGGGGGCGGCGATTTTTTTCCGATCACTTCGCGGTTCATCTCAAACCGAGATCAGGCAGACTTTGGATGGGAGGGTGCGACTGATTACCAGTAGTTTGTCCCGCTTCTTGCTAGAGGGAGAAATCTTCTCTCTTGATAGTCTGGATAGAACGAGCTGTTTATTGTCCGGACAGGTTAGTGGGGATTCTTTGGAGGTAGTTGGTTTGGATAATTCGATTTCAACTATATCGGTGACAAATGGTGTGATTTCGTCTGCGTCAGCAGAGATTAACCCGGAGAGCGTGACCGTGGAACACCAGGGAGTTTTGGGATACTATTTTATTTGGTACTGTGGCAATGGAGTGCCAGATAGGTTGGTGATGAAGTTTTCCGCGACGTATTCCGGTCAGCAGGGGGATACGGGGGTGAGTGGTGATTATGATATTGAGGTGACGATGAGGAACAGTGGGCAGTAATTTAGTAGTGACACGGTGCCACAGTGACACGGGGTATTGTAGAATGAAATTATGAAGCGTTCTTCAAGTTCTGGTCAGGCGGCTCTGATATTGATTATGATCATGGCGGTCGTGGGGGCGGCGTCTGTGGGCGTGGCCAGTCGGTCGGTGGAGAACTTGCGTTCGAGTGAGATTGAGGGGACCAGTACTCAGTCGCTCAAGGAAGCTGAGTCTGCTCTAGAGCTGGCTCTTCAGACCGGTGGCGATATATCTTCCGATAACTATTCGGCGCAGTTTACGGTTGGTGGTGGAGATGGTTTTGTATCAGATCAGGTTGAGGCGGGCGATGTAGTGCAGGTTTCATTGGTTGGGGCGGCGGGAGTGACCGGAATGAATATTTATTGGAATTCTGGTGCGGCAGTCAAGGTTGAGGTTTTGAACTCCGGTGGTGGAGGCGCTTACTCAGTAAAATACTATACTGCGGATCAGGATGGAATCAGAAGGGACTTGAACAAGTTTTCCAGTCCTTCGGGAGGTAGCTCGCTTTTTAAGGGAAAAACTTTTGGAAATAGACTAACCATTAATCCGTTTTCCCCGCCAGCGGGGCAAACAGCGCAGATGGTGAGGATCACTCTACTCTATCAGGGTAGTTTGGTTGGAGTTGAGCCTATCGGTGGGACTTTGGTTGGACAGATGGTGACTGTAAATGCGGCTGGTACCGCAGGAGATTCGACCACAACCTTGGAGTTAAATAAATTTTCAGATAGAGTTCCGGTTGTCTTTGACAATGTATTATTTACTAACGGGAGTTTAAGTCAATAAGAATATGCCTGCTTTTTTTGGATTGGATATTGGAAGTAGTTCGATAAAACTAATACAACTTTCCGGAAAAAATATTTCTTCGGCGGTGATTTGTGCTAATCCCACCGGAAAAATCGGCGTTGACTTGGTTCCATCTGAGCAAAACTCTCTAATTGATGCCGTTAAGGCCATGCTGGTGACGAATAAAGTCAAGAATAAGAAGGTGGTGGTCTCGATTCCGGAATCGTTGGTCTATACGCGGGTGATGAGTTTTCCGGTAATGTCGTCACCGGAGTTGGCGACGGCGATTAGATGGGAGGCAGAACAAGTAATTCCCTACCCGATTGACAAATTGGAACTTTCTTGGGTAGTGATGTTTAAACCAAAAAACAGTTCGAGTACTGAGAAGATGAAGGTCTTGGTAGTGGCCGTGCCTAGCAAAATTTCTAATGCCTATGTTAACTTTCTGGACTTGCTTGGTTTGGAAGTGGTCCGTGTCGAAAATGAAACAGTATCTCTGGTGAGGAGTTTGCTGATAGCCAGAAAGGTTGTCGGTGTCAGTTTGATAGTAGACATTGGGTTTAATAATACCAAGATGGTGATAGCAGACACGCTTCAAATTTATACAAACTATCTTTCTACCTTGGGGGGAATGGCTTTTACGAGGATTATAGCGGAAGCCTTTAAACTGGCTGTTGGTCAGGCCGAGGAATACAAACGAACATATGGTTTGGATAAGACTCAGTTTGAAGGGAAGCTCTATGCGGCTATGGAACCGGTACTTTCCGGTCTGGTGGGAGATATCAAAAAAGTGGTTGCTAGCTATCTCTCGACTTATCCAGATCGAAAGATTGATAGACTGATCTTGGCCGGGGGAGGTGCTTATTTGAAGGGGCTAGTCCCCGTGTTGACCGCTCAGACCGGATTGGAAGTGGGTATCGGGAACGCCTTTGAGGGGTTTAAGGTTCTCGAAAATATCAGAAGTCTTGGTACGGTGTACGCTGTGGCGACTGGGTTAGCGACCGAGGAGGAATAATGAAAATAAATATTGTCCGGCAGGACTCTCTAAAATTTCGTAAAGCGGCTCGAATCAGGACTATTAATGCGATAGTGACGATCGGCAGTATCAGTCTTTTTGCTCTTTCGGTATTCATAACATCAGGTCAATTTATTTATTTGGGTTTTCGCAGCCGTCAGCTGTCCGATCAGATTAAAACTTTGGGAGACCTATATAACGCTAGAAGCAAAGACCAAGTCGAGTATATTGCGATAAAAAGAATAATTGACAGGGTTGATCAAATTCAAAGCAGCAGGTTCAAATACCGGGATTTTTTGAATGTAATTTATAGGCTATTGCCGAGTAACGCCAAGTTATCCAGTGTTGATTTTGGTAAACCCGGAGTGGTGGTGGTTGGGATCAGACTGCAAACGCTTGATGATTATGACGCGATTTTGGTGAATATAAATAACGGTCAGTTGGATAATGATTTTTTGTTTTCGGCGGCGGCTCAACCAAACCTACGAATGGATAAGGCAGGACAATATCTGGTCACGTTAGAATTAAAGATAAAATAATGACAACTACACAACTTGGTACAGAAAAGGTCTTTGGATTCATCTTACCTACTGGCGCTAATGGTCGGTTGGTGAAGCAAACGGTGATGGCGTTTTTGATGGCTGGGTTTTTGCTTTCTTTGTTCGTCTTTTTTATCGCTCCTAGGTTTTCAGAATTGGCGGTTGAAACCAAGAAGGTAAAGGATCTGGAGATGAAGAGTGATAATTTGACTAAGAGTCTGGATGCTTTGGACAACTTTCGTCAAAATGTAAGTGGTTTGGCTCGCGAAAGTGTCTATTTGGCTGTTCCGACGAAGTTTGATCCGGGGTATATATTGCTTTCTTTGAGAAAACTGGCTACTGAGAACCAAGTAAACTTGGTAACATACAGTCTGGCTGGAGGAGAACTAAAGGAAGTTGCCGATAAAAAGTCTATCATTGGAGCTGTTCCTCACTTGGTCAAGGTAGAGATTTCAGGAACACCTCTAAATCTAATTAATTTTGTTGATACTCTCGATCACTATCTACCGGTTGTTTCGGTGGCCGACTTATCAATTTCAGAGGTTTCCCAGGTGATTACTAGCGGCGCTAATTATTCTAAGCTTACAATGAGTTTGAATTTTTACCATATGCCTTTATCCTTGGCTTCTGCAGAGCTGTTGACGGGAAAATTGCTGACCCAAAAAGATATTGATACAATCAATTCCTTGAGCAAATACAAACGCTTGGGGAGTTCTTCTTCGGGGGTAGGCGTTCCTGCCGGATCAGGCAAGGAAAACATCTTCGGGTTTTAGTTTTGGGCCAACCTCCTAGGTTGTCCAATTTTTTTCTGTCATTCCCGACCTGATCGGGAATCTATTTGAATGGATCCCCGCTTTCGCGGGGATGACAATTGCCTGAGAGGATGACCCTGGTAGGATATAATCTTTGATATGGATCTTTATCAGGGAATGACAAAAGGCAACACTGTTCTACTTGTAATCGACCCCGTCAACTCTTGCGCTCACGAAAAATGTGAAACACCGGAGTGGAACATCCATTTTTCAAAAATAAGGGAAATGCTTCCTAAATTAGCGAAATTTATTTCTGACTACAGAAAAAAGGTCGGTGGAATGGTCGTCTTTATCACAATCACCCCCTGGAACAAGGAAAATTTGCCGGATAACATTAACGAGCTATATAAAGATCCGAAAGCTTTATACTACTCCGACGATAACACGGGCTTTGACGAACAGTTTTATTGTGTCAAACCGGAAAAAGAGGATTTGGTTTTTGTGAAAAATGCCTATGACGCCTTTACTAACAAGGAGGTGGTGGCGGAGTTTGAAAAACGGGGAATCAGATACGTAGTCATGGCTGGAATGTTTACTGATGGATGTGTGTTGGCAACAACAGTGAATGGATTCTCTAGGGGATATAACTTTGTGATCCTTAAAGATTTGATTGAAACCACAGACGACCCGAAACGCCAAAGACTGCAAAAACTTCTGACCAACTATACTTTCCCAGTATTATACGGAAAAACAATTGCGGCAAGGGAGTTTTTGGATAGTTGGAGGAGGTAGATTTTATTTGTATAGATTCCCGATTAGATCGGGAATGACACTGTTAATTCAAATCACCAGATAGGTCGCTCCAATCGGGGTTTGTTTTTTCGATTAGTTCGATTTTCCATTTTCGATTCCATTTTTTCAGCTGTTTTTCTCTTGCGATTGCTTCGGTTGGATTATTGTATTCTTCGAAATACACCAAACTATGTACTGTGTATTTTTCGGTGAATCCCTTTATTAAATCTGCTTGGTGAAGGGAGACTCTTGTTCTCAGGTCCCCCGTTATCCCAATGTACAAAGTCCCATTTTTGTAACTTGCCAGGATATAAATGAAATATCTCTTCACGAGATTATTGTACTTTTTTTGTATAGATCCCCGCTTTCGCGAGGATGACCTTGTGGTTTAGAATGTTGGTGGAGAAAACGCTGTCATTCCCGACTTGATCGGGAATCTATTTGAATGGATCCCCGCTTTCGCGAGGATGACCTTGTGGTTTAGAATGTTGGTGGAGAAAACGCTGTCATTCCCGACTTGATCGGGAATCTATTTGAATGGATCCCCGCTTTCGCGAGGATGACAAATATGGATTAGTTTTCGGTGGGGGGGTCGAAGGTCGGAGCCTCTTCTTTGGAAGAGATGGTACGGTTGCCTTCGTCGACGACGTCGATGTTGACGCGGATACCTTTTTTGATGGCGATGATGCGGCCAATTTGACGAATAGCCTTGATGACCTTGCCGGATTTGCCGATGACGCGCCCCATGTCTTCGGGGTTGACCTTGATACTAAGGCTGGTCGTGCCATTTTCCTCGGTCTCGTTGATAACCACGTCTTCGGGGTGATTGACGATGTTGGGGACGATATACTCAAGAAGCTGTTTCATTTTAGTGGTTCGATTGGCTCACCATCTGCGATTTGGCCATCAGACTTTTGACGGTAGGGGTGGGCTGGGCTCCTTTCGCAAGCCATGATTGGTAAAGGACCTTGTCAATCTTGAGTTGGTCAACTGGTTGGTGCGGGTTGTATGAGCCTAACTGTTCGATGATGTTTCCGGTGAGCTTTTCACGGTCGAGAGCGACGACGACACGGTACTGACGGTGGTTGATTTTGCCGACCGGGGTAAGTTTGATTTTCAACATAGGCATGATTATACCACCTGCTGGGCCTTTTTGGCTGCTTGCTGTTCTGCTTCCTGTTTGCTTCTCCCTTTTCCCCGTCCAGTTTCTAGGTCGTTCACAAAAACGGCGACCTCGAAGATTTTCTCATGATCAGGGCCCTCCTGATTGACGACTTTGTAGACCGGGGAGACCAAGCCTTGGCTTTGAATCTTCTCCTGATAGAGAGATTTGGGATCCTTTAGCTCATTTTGAGTCAGAATTTCCTTGGCTTGGGGAATGATGAACTTGGCGATAAAATGGGAGGCATGTTCGAGACCACCGTCCTTGAAGATGGCCCCGATCAAGGCCTCAAGGGAATTTTCGAGAAGTGAGGGATTTTCCCGACCGCCACCCATAGCCTCGCCCTTGCTCATGTGAAGCTCTTCTCCTAGTCCAATAAGCTTGGCGACTCGACTAAGTGATTCGGTGCGGACGATGGCGCTTCTGGCGGCCGTCAGGAAGCCCTCGGGGTCGTCAGGGCGGCTTTCGTAGAGGAAGTTGGTGATGACCAACTCTAGGACAGCATCGCCAAGAAACTCAAGGCGCTCATTGCTCTCTTTGACACCTCGTTCGTTCAGGCTACTTCTGTGAGTGAGTGAGGTAACTAGGATAGTTTGATCCTTGAAGATATAGTCAATTCTTTTTTGAAGGTCGTCGTGGTTACTGGGATTCATTGGTGGTTTCTCGATTGGTAAGAGCCAAAGCGGTGGCGAGGGCGCCGTTGACGAAGCTGCTGCTGCTGGCGCCGCCGTAGCGCTTGGCGATCTCGACGGCTTCGTCTAAGACGACTTTTGTAGGAACTTCTGGTTTATAAATCAGTTCGTAAAGCGCCAGTCTCATTACCGAGAGATCAACCCGGTTGATTTGGGACAAAGGCCACTCGGGAGCGCATTTCTTGATGATTTCGTCGATCTCCTCCTGATGACTGAGAGAGTTTATGGCCAGCTGGTTGTCGACAAGCTGAGGGAGAAATGATTTAGCAAAGATCTGTTTGAAAGCTTTGATGCGATTGAGGTGACGAGGGTCGGCAGCAGTTTTCACTTAGGAACGAGCTAATTATTTGTGGCAGTTTTGGCAGAGAAAATGAGCCAGTTTTGGTTTCCCGCAATTCTTGCAGGTGAGGTATTTTTTTGCCTCGAGCTTGATTTGGGAGCGTCTCTTCCCCTGTCTTCTGGTGGATAGTTTTCTCTTTGGTGTTGCGGCCATATGTGGTTCCGCCAGAGGCGGATGACAAGTCAGTTTTAGTAATATATTTTAACTGACTAGTCAATTTTACCAAGTGAGGAGCGCCTTGGCAATGGCCGGAGCCTCCTTTTCGTTTTGGGCGATAAGATCAAGAGCGACTTCCCTAGCTTGACCAAAAAGTTTTTTGTTCCAAAAGTTCTTGAGTCTAACCGGTAACCAGCCGTGCTGTCTGGTGCCAAACAGTTCACCACTACCCCGGAGACGGAGATCCATTTTGGAAAGCATTAGTCCGGAATGATGTGTCTGGAGTAGGACTAATCGATCCTCCTCTTCCTGCTCGTCTTTGGTGGGAACGAGAAGGCAGTAGCTTTGGCGCTCTCCCCTCCCCACGCGACCGCGAAGCTGATGGAGGGAAGCGAGTCCGAAACGCTCGGCTGAATGAATGATAATGACATCTGCTTCCGGAATGTCGATGCCGACTTCGATGATACTGGTACTAACGAGAATAGCCTGTTTGGCTTTTTTGAAACTTGCCATAGCCTCCCCTATTTTTTCGATGGCCATTTCACCATGGATCATAAAAATTGGAGAATTCATATGATATTTTTTTTGATATTCTTGATAGGTTTTTTCGACTCCGTGGGTACTTTTTGATTTTTCTGATTCATGAATATGAGGACAGACCACAAAAATCTTGCTCCCGGATGTGAGTTGGTCTTTGATCCATGAAGTGCTGTTTTGGTAGCGAGTTGGAGGAACGACCCAAGTTTTGACGGGAAGACGATTTTTTGGTTTTTGGGAAAGGGTAGAAATACTGACTTCACCGAAAATGCCCAGAGCCAAAGTGCGTGGAATTGGAGTGGCGGTTAGATTGAATAGATGAGGAGAAGGATTTCGTTTGACGAGGACTTGTCTTTGTTCGACCCCGAACTTGTGTTGCTCATCAATGGCCACAGCGGCAAGAGGAATAGTTAAGTTTTGAGGAAGCTGATTTAAAAGAGCGTGGGTTCCAATAAATATGGTAGGTCTTTTGGGAATTTTTTTGAGAGGTTTGGTTCCGGTGACGAGAATGACTTGGGGTTTGGGCAGGCCGAACTTGAGGAAGGTCAGATAATGCTGCCGGGCGAGAATTTCGGTGGGAGAAAGCAGAGCAAATGAATAATGGTTGGCCAATAATTGGGCGGCATAAAAATAAATGACGACGGTTTTACCCGAACCGGTTTCTCCCTGGATGAGGCGGTGAGTAAAACGGCTTTTGGTAAGATCAGAGTAGCCCGCCCGAATTGCCTTTTGTTGACCTGCGGTTAAGGTAAAAGGCAAGGCCTTGATCAAACAGTGATGGAGTTTTTGGTCAATCGTGATTGCCGGAGCTTGAGGGAGTTTCTTGAGTTCAATTTGATTATTTAAATTGATGGCCAGGTGGTGGTTGAAAGCCAGTCGCAGATCGGCGGCGTTATGGGTCAAAGGATTTTTTGGGAAGTGAATCGAATTTAGACTGTCGGCATAAGTCATGAGTTTCAAGGGACCAGTAATTGAAGAGTCGAGCGGATCTCTGATCGAGAGCGATGTCAGCGCTAGGTGAATTTTTTGACGTAAGAAACGGGAGGTGAGTTTGGCGGTGAGCGGATAGATGGGGACCAAGCCATGGGTGTGAATTGAGGTCTGCCCCACCCGTTCGATGATTGGGGCAATGATGGTCAGTTTGTCAGCCCAGAACGAAGTCTTGCCGGCAATCAGATACTTTTCTCCGGGAATGATGACTCGTGAGATGAAGCTGTTGTTGAACCAGGTAAGCTTGATTTTGCCTGTTGAATCGACCGCTTCCGCTTGGGTAATCAGTTTGCCGGATTTAGAGGTAAAATGTTTTGGTTCGCCGATGGTGGCGGTAAAGCTGACGTCTATTTTGACTGCCAGCTGGTTGATTGGAGTAGAAATACGATAGTCCAAGTATCGACAGGGGTAATGATGGATCAGGTCGTGGATGGTGGTTAGATCGAGGCGAGCGAGAATCTTTTGGTAGGACGGTCCGATGCCAGCGATTTGGTCCAGAGAATCGGCCGGAGATTTCCGATTATCAGCCATAAAATAACGGCGCAAGAGTAGAAATGACCAAGATTAGGGATCCAATGAAGATCAAGATGGTGAAAAGTTTCCGTTTCTTTCTTGAGAATAGCATTGGTTTGATTATATCAAACGCGGAGGCTAAGATAGAGTTAATGATTCAGGGAAGGTATCGCCGAAGAAGGTTTAGGTGGCCAAGTTTATCAAAGTTTCGCTTTAAGCTGAATTTGGGGAAGTGGTTGTTTTTTTTGGTGGTTCTGGGGTTTTTGTCCCTTGCCGGCTTGGTTATTTGGTTTTCGCGGGACTTACCCGATCCGAATAAGATCGTCAGAGACAGTGGCTACTCTTCGGTAATTCTGGATCGAACTGGAAAAGAGGTTTTGTACGACATCTTTGTTGACCAAAATAGAAAATTTACTCCCTTGGCTGATGTCCCCGACTATTTGAGAAAGGCGACGATTTCAATTGAAGACAAGGATTTTTACAAACACGGTGGATTTGATCCCTTAGCTGTCTTTCGTATCACCAAGAACCTGATAATCAGCCGTCGTTTGATCGGTGGCTCGACCCTGACTCAGCAATTGGTAAAGAACGTTCTGTTGACGAATGAGCGGACGGTTACTCGGAAAATCCGGGAATTTGTCTTGTCACTTCGGATTGAAAAGAGATTTACCAAGGACGAGATTTTGCAAATGTATCTTAATGAGGCTCCCTACGGCGGAACGTCCCGTGGCGTGTCTAGCGCGGCGCAGATGTATTTTGGCAAGGAAGCCCGCGATCTTAATTTGATCGAGAGCATAATTTTGGCGGGTATTCCACAGGCGCCAACAAGATATTCCCCCATACTATCGAGCCATTCGAAAGCATATATTACCCGGGCGCGGGAGGTGGCTAGGAGAATGCGTGAAGATGGATATATCGACGCCGCAACGGAAAAACAAGTGGTAGAGTCCTTGGACAAAGTAGAGTTTCGACCGAATTCAGCGAGTTTGCAAGCGGGCCATTTTGTAATGTATGTCAAACAGCAGCTGGATGACCTATTTGGTTCGGGAATCATGGATTCTGGTGGGCTTAAAGTAACCTCAACGCTCGATCTGCCTTTACAAATGGCGTCCGAGAAAATAGTCGCTGAAGAAATTGCAAAAGTGGAAAAGACTTTGCAGATTAGTAATGGCGCCAGCGTGATCATCAATCCGAATAACGGTGAGATATTGTCAATGGTGGGTTCGCGAGGATATTTTGATAAGGATATAGACGGTCAGGTGAATGTGGTCACCAGACTGAGACAACCGGGGTCTTCGATCAAGCCTTTGGTGTACGCGACTGCTTTTTCAAAAGGATTTACTCCGGCGACAATGCTAGCCGATGTGGTGACGGAGTTTCCGGGAAAAGACGAGAAGACGCCCTATATTCCAAAGGATTATGACGGTAAAGAAAAGGGTCCGGTGAAGCTGAGGGAGGCTCTGGGGAGTTCGTTGAATGTACCGGCGGTAAAACTACTGGCTTTGACTGGTGTTCGTGATGTTTTGATGCAAGGAGCGAAGATGGGGATTGCCAGTCTAGATCCTTCGGTGGAGACACAATTAAGATTGGGTTTGTCGATTGCTTTGGGCGGTGGTGAGGTCCGCCTCTTGGATTTGACATCGGCCTACGGCGCTTTTGCCAATGGTGGCATGAAGGTAAACCCGATTGCTATTTTGAAGGTGGAGGACAAAGCGGGTAAGGTGATATATGAAAATAAGACAGTTTTTCCCGACCGAGTAATCGATGAAAAAGTAGCTTTTTTGATCAATCAGGTCCTGTCTGACAACAACGCCCGCCTGCTTACCTTTGGGATAAATTCATATTTGAATCTCGGTAGCCGCGCGGTAGCTGTAAAAACCGGAACCACTAACGATATGCGAGACAACTGGACTTTGGGTTGGAGTCGTGATGTGGTGGTTGGGGTGTGGGTGGGAAATAATAATAATAGTCAAATGAAAAATGTCGCCAGCGGTGTCTCCGGAGCGGCGCCGATTTGGCGACGGGAAATGTTGGAAGTACTCTCGAAAATTCCTGATCGTCCATGGGATATTCCCAAGGGTATAAATCAAGTTGAGGTGGATAAAATTTCAGGCTATCCTGCCCATGATGGTTTCGAAAGCTATAAAGAGTGGTTTGTGGATGGAACGGTTCCGACCGGAGATGACCCGATCCATAAAAGAATTCAGGTATGTAAGGGGCAAACGGAGAAGTTGGCGAATGCTGCCGCTGTGGCTTCTGGAAACTATGACTGGAAAGAGATAATTGTGGTGGCCGAAAAAGACCCATTGACCGATCGTGATTTGTGGCAGAGGGCAATCGACGGTTGGGTGGCGACTAAGTCGGCCGATCCTCGCTTTAAAATTCCGACCGAATACTGCGAAAGCAATAATTCGATCGGAGTAAATATTACCAATCCGACTTCTAAAAACAAGTTTTCGAGTGATGGATTTGAGGTTAGGTTTGACGTATTTTCCGATAAACAGGTTGATTGGACCGAGGTATATTTAGACGATTCCTTGAAACAACGGATTACGGCTCAACCGTATCGATTGAGTATTTCATCCCTGACAAACGGAAATCATAAAGTACGAGTGGTGGTTCACAATACCGATAACCAGCAAGCGGAGCAAACGACCGAATTTGCCATCAATGAGGATTGGCTCTCCCCTACTCCTTCTGCATCCTCTTCAGCAACGACTCCTTAATTTTATTCACCTCGTCTTGGGTAAGGTTTCTCTTTGAATCGTTGAAGTGAATGGTGAAAGTGTGTTTGTTTATAAGCGAAGTTCGATAAATGACTTTGGTGATGAGCTTGCTCTCCTGTTTAATTAATTGAAGTATTTTTCCAATGGATTGATTTGACTGGATGGTGATGTCCTCGATCATGTCAGGATAATCGGAGATTGGGGTATAGGTGTAATTTGTATTGGCAAGCTCGGAGATAACTTTAAAATCAAGATTAGCCAGGTAAACATTGTCGGTCAAACCAAAGCTGGTTTTGATGGTGGGGTTGATCGCGCCGTAAATACCGAGGAAGTGCTTGTCAGAATAAATCTCCGCTGTCTGGTTTTTTTGCCAGGGATTTGAGTCTTTAGTTAGGAGAACAAAACTAACGTTGGTGAGATGTAACGATTGGAGTATGGCTTCGAGGTAACCTTTGGCGTGGCGGTAATTGAGGCCTTGGGTGGCTATGGCTAAGATGGGATGTTCTTTTGGAGAATAGATATTTGAAAGCTCGAAAATATGGATGGGGAGATCTAACTTGCCTTGATTTTTTTCGAGGTCCATTAGCAGACTAGGAATTAAACTTGGACGCATATATTCAAATTCGTTTGAAAGTGGGTTTGTCAAAATTACGGAGTGATCTCGCGCCATGAGAACTCTTTCAAACAGCTCTTTGCTTACTAGTGAATAGTTAAAAATTTCAGTGAAGCCAAGGTCGGAAAGATATTTTTTGGTTTGGTATTCCCAATCAAGAAGTGGATCTGAAGTAACGGAGAGATTGGCAGTGATTGGGAGTTTGCTCTCGAGGCGGAAGTAGCCATAGACTCGAGCAATCTCTTCGGCTAAGTCCTCAGGAATGGCAACGTCATGAAGGCGCCAAGAAGGAACGACGGCTTCAAATGAGGTGGTTGAGATTTTTTTTACAGAAAACCCGAGATTGGTAAGAATTGTGGAAGTCGTTTTTGAGTCGAAATCGTAGCCGATCAGACGGTTGAGTTGTTTGAGATCCAACTTGATTGTTTTCGGAATAGGTTTTTGGAAATAGTAGTCAATTGAATCACCCGCTACCACGGCGGAAGCGTGTTTTACCAGAAGATTGACTCCTTCAATCAGTGTCGGAATGACCAGACGTGAGTCGGGTTGCTTCTCGAAGATTTGGGCGGCGAGAGTTCGCTCTTGGGTGTAGAGCGAGGTGCGTCTGATTTTTTTTGGATTGTAGGTCTGGACAAAAAGAACGGCTCTTTTGGTTCCCTCATCGATTTCGGAGAGCTTCCCTCCCATGATGCCACATAAGTCAATCAGCCTACCCCTGCCGTCTTCGATAACAATATCACCACCTCTTAACTGGTGGGTTTTTCCATCTAAGGTAATTAATTTTTCACCCGCGCGGCTCTCTCGAAGGATCAACTGCTGACCAAGAATTTTATCGTAGTCAAAAATGTGGACCGGTTGGCCAAAACAAAGGGTGAGATAGTTGGTGATGTCGATGAGGTTATTGAGTGGTCTGACCCCGGAGAGTTCGAGCTGATCTTTGATTTCTTTGGGTGAATCCTTGACGGTCAGCTTGTCCAGAACAATAGCGGCGAAATGAAGAATTAGACCTTCGTCTTTGATGATTACTTCTAGGGGTAGTTTGCCGCCTTTTCTTTCGGGAAGAGCGTTGGGTTTGATGTTATAAGGACTGTTGATAAGTTTCGCTTTGATTCCAAACAAGGGCAAGATGGCGGCGGCTTCACGGGCGATGCCAAAGGCAGAAGCGGTATCAACGCGATTGGTGATCACCTCGATATCGTAGACGTAGTCATCCGCTAACCGGTGAAGATGATCGACAGATGGCCCGCATAGTGTCAATGCCTCGGCTATTTTTTCGGGAGTCGCCTGGGTACTAAGGTATTTTCTTAGAGTCGAATCGGGTATCTTTATGTCCATTTGTTATTGGTCTAATTGGTCAAATTTGTCAAATTAGAATTGATTTAATATGCGGAGATCGGTGGTGTAGATATTGCGAATATCGGGAAGATTGTATTTCATGGAGAGAACTCGTTCGACTCCCCAACCGAAGGCAAAGCCGGAGTATTTTTTCGAATCGACGCCTCCATTTTTTAGGACGTTGGGGTGGACCATACCCGCCCCGCCCAATTCGACCCAGCCGGATTTACAGAGGCGACATTTTTCGTCATTTTTTATCCGTCCGGATCCGGCGCAAATGCCACAAGTGATATCAATCTCGAAGCTTGGTTCGGTGAATTGAAAGTGGTGCGGTCGTAAACGGACGCGCCTGTCCTTACCGAAGTAGTTTTTTACAAAATAGTCCCCCACCCCAATCAAGTGGGTAATGTTGATGTTTTTATCAATCAGTAATCCTTCAAATTGGTGGAACATGGGAGTGTGAGAGACGTCGATTTGCCGGCGGTAGGTCTTACCAATATTGATCATTTTGATTGGGGGGGTCTTCATAGTTTCCATCTCTCGGAGTTGGCCATTGCTGGTATGAGGAGTAAGGACGGTGTTTTCGGAGATGTAGAAAGTTTCCTGATCGTCGCGGGCGGGGTGGTCCTTGGGGATGTTGAGTCCTTCGGCGGCATACCAGTCGGTGTCAATTTCCGGGTAGCGGCGGCGAATGAAACCAATCTTGGAAAAGATATCGCTGATTTCCTTGATGGCTTGGGTGATAAGGTGTAGATGCCCGATGGGGGGAAGGATCCCTGGAATGGTGACGTCAAAAGATTCTCTTTCAGATTTTTGATTTATTTCATTTCGTTTTTCCTCGACAATCTGGACTGCCCTTTGTTTCTGGGAATTGAATTCTTTGCCTAACCTTGCTTTGTCTAATTTGTCTAATTGGTCAAATTTGAGATTGAAAACACCGTTTCGACCGAGACATTCAGTCTCGGCTTTTTCAAGATCTGAAAGGGAGTTGATCGAAGTGACTTTTTTGACTAGATTTTTGATTTCGTTTTCGAGATACATATTGCTTTTATCTTAACAAAAACCCCGCAACTGCGGGGTCTAAATACTATTTAGATCGGGCCGCAGCTATTTGGAGGTGGTAAATTTAAAGACTGAGGAAAAGACTTCCGGGAACTTGACGGCCAGTGTGGAGAGACTTTTCCGATTGAGGCTGACTTTCTTCTCGACCAGGGCGTTGATGAACTTGCTATAAGAAATGGCACCGTCTTGAAGTTTGAGGGAAGCGGTAATTCTACCGATCCAGAGGGTTCGAAAGTCGCGTTTCTTGATCTGTCGGCTATTGTAGGCGTATTGGCCAGCGTGAAGATAGGCTTCCTTTGCCACTTTGTAGAGGCGGCGTTTGGTCATGCGATAGCCCTTGTTGGCGCTGAGGATTTTTTTGTGAGCGGCACGCCTCACGATTCCGGTTTTGACTCTTGGCATATTTATTTATTTATCATTAAACATTTAATATAGCTCATTTAGAGGTGGAGCATAGAGCGGATTTTTTTGGCGAGGACTCCGGTAACTTCGACGTATTTGCGGTAACGTCTGATCATTTTTGAACTCTTCTTGCGGCGCAGATGTCTCATGGTTGGCATGCGACGCATGACTTTGCCGGTAGCTGTTATTTTGAATCGTTTGTAGACGATTTTTCTGGTTTTGTTCTTGGTTTTCATGTTGTTATTTTCCTTCGGCAGGCTCAGGACGATCGTTTTGGTTTGATTGTGGCCAGCATGAGCTTGCCAAGCATTTTTGGTTCTTGCTCGATTGAACTTATATCAGCAAGACTTTCTAAGGCTTTAGCCATGATTTTTTCACCGAATTCCTTTTTGGTGATTTCACGACCCTTGAATTTTACCACGAGGCGGACTTTATCGCCATTCTTGAGGAATTCCTTGACGCGGTTGAGTTTGATAAAAAGGTCGTTTTCGGCCATAAATGGATGAAGAATGATCTCTTTGGTTTCTTGAGCGGAGGCGGCTCCGGCACGGTCCTTTTTGTTTTCTTGGTATTTGAACTTGGAAAACTCGATTAGTTTGACTACCGGTGGACTAGCCTTTTCGGCTACCTCAACGACGTCAACACCCAGAACCTTGGCTTTTTCGAGAGCCTCTTTTAGGGTCATGACCCCGAGTTGAGCGCTGTCTTGACCGATAACCCGAACAGTTTCGGATTTAATATATTGATTGATGCGGTGAAATTTTCCCAAGGATTTTCTTAATTTGAACTATCTGGCCTTAATTTTAGCAAAAAAAACCTTAGAGGACAATCCCCTCTCGTTTTTCCTCCCCCTTGAAGGGCAAGACATACATGTCCTGACCAAAATCGCTAATTCCAACAAACTCGGCTCGGCCGGAGACAATCTCTTCCATTGGTTGACACTGACGGCAACCGTTGGTGGGACATTTGAAGCGTTCCAATTGTCTGGCTAACTTTATTTGCTTGGCGACCTTAAGAATCTTTGTCTCCGCTTCTTTGAGGTCCGGCAGGGTTTTTTCGGTGAGGCTATCGTTCATTTCCAGATACCAGTAACTGGCCTTGGCCACCTTTCTCTTTTGGCAGTGGTGGACCAGAAGATGGTAGATCGGAAGTTGCATTGATTTTTCGTCCTCCTCGCTCTTGCTGGTTTTGAAATCGATGATGTGAACCGAGTCGGATTCAGAGAGGTACTCGAGCCAGTCGATTTTGCCGCAGAGAATGATATTGTCCTCCTCGGAAAGCCAGAAATAGGGCAGTTCCATGTCAATTTTTACAGCCAAATTTAATAGGGGTCCTGGGTTATCGTCGAGGCGCTTGAGCATATTTGTTCCCCGTTGTTTGTAACGATATTCAGTTTCGATGTCGAAAAAACCACCTCGGCGGCCGGTGACTTTGGTCCAGACGTTTTCGAATTTGGGGTAGAGGGGTTCATGGAAACGGTTTTTGGTAGGCAAAAAAGAGAGGGACTCGATGACTTCGTGAACGACAGAGCCCAAGGATAGAGGTGGAGACACCAGCTGAACCTTGTGATTGTTTTTGGGGTCGCGATAGACATTTTTCAGAAAGTAGGCTCGAGGGCAGGTTAGAAAATCAGAGATCGATGAATGAGAGACCCAGGTGGCGGTGTATTTATCTTTGGCCATGAGATTACTATAGCAGTCGGTTTGTGTTTGGGGTATACAATTGGAACTATATAAGAGAAATACTTAGGGCAGATCAGACGAAGATGTATCGTAGAGCAAAGGAAGTACTTCCCGGCGGGACCGACTCTAATTTTCGGGCTTGGGGCGAAAACACTGTTTATATTGATCGGGGCCGTGGTTCCCATATTTGGGATTTGGATGGCAATGAATATATCGATTTGCGAATGGGCTATGGACCGGTGATTCTGGGGCATGCCGACGAGCGGGTTGACGACTATGTGAACGAGCGAATGCGTCGGGGGGTTAGCTTCTCACTGACATTGGAGGACGAAGTTTTGGCAATGGAACTTCTGTGTGAACTTAACGGTTGGCCGAAGAAAGCGCGGATGACCGTTTCGGGGACTGAGGCGACGATGCACGCGATGCGGGTGGCCCGGGCTGTGACCGGCAGGACGAAGATAGTCAAATTTGAGGGCCAGTACCACGGGGTTCACGATTATGCACTGGTGAGTGTGACTCCCAATCCGAATCAGATGGCTGGGTTGGGATCTATCGAGAACCCGGTTGCTTTGGCTTGGGGCCGGGGAATTCCGGAGGCGGTGACGAGAACAATGATTCCGGCCCGGTATAACGCGCTTGATGTCTTGCACCGGATCTTTGAACGTGAGGGGAATGATATTGCCGCGATCATTGTCGAGCCGGTACTGGGCAATGCCCAAGGAATAATGCCGCAACCGGGATTTCATGAGGCGATTCGGGCATTGACGAGGGAGTTTGGGGCGCTCCTCATTTTTGATGAGGTAAAGACGGGATTTCGCTTCGGGAGAGGTGGGGCGGCTGAGTACTTTGGGATAACGCCGGATTTGGCCACCTACGCCAAGGCGATGGGCAATGGATATCCAGCGGCGGCGTTTGCCGGGACTGAGGAGGCAATGAGCGTCCTTCCGGATAAGGTGAGTCATGGTGGCACGTACGCAGGAAATCGAGTGGCGGCGGCGGCGACAGTGAAGACGCTCTCGATTCTTCGAGATACCGACGCCCTAGAAGTGATTCGGAAGACGGGTGAACAGATTCAGGCGGGTCTATCCGAAGTAATTGGGCGACGGGGGTTGCCGCACGTGTTTACCGGTCACCCCTCGATGTTTGGAATAATATTTGCCGAAAAGGCGCCGACTGAGTACCGTCAGTGGGCGGACACCGATCATGAATTGTATGATGCGGTGGCCGTGGGGATGCATGAGCGCGGGGCGATGCCCGAGCCGGATTCGAGGGAACCGTGGTTTGTCTGCGAAGCCCACGCAAAGGGAAATGATGTTGACCAAATTGTGTCAATTTTTGCCCAGTCTCTCGACGCGGCACTTGAGAGTCGGGTCCGTAGTCGGATGTAGTGATTTGGTGGGCCCGATTGGATTCGAACCAATGACCTTTTCAATGTCAATGAAACGCGCTACCAACTGCGCCACGGTCCCTTCAGGACATATATTTTACAATTAAAGCCTTGATTTGCCTACCAACACCTGTTTTATAGAACTTTTACTGAATACATTATCTTTCCCTACCTCCGCCAAAGAAGGAACTTGGATAACCTCTGAGGTTGTCCGACTTACAGTCAGAAAGAAAAGATTTGTATAAATTGCTTCACGAATACGTTCGCAATGACGTGGGAGTTTAACCTGCTGATCGGGAGGTGGAGTGTTCACCGCTCATCATGTAGGAAGTACCACCCTTTTTGGTGTTTTCCCAGAAGGCGCCACCTTTTTGGGCAGAGCGTTTTTTGAAAACAGAGAGCCAAGAGTTGGCTTCGGTGACGTTTTTCCTGATCAGAGCGATGATTTGTTTGATGTGTTCGAAGAAGGAGACGTGATAAATACCCGGAGTGACAACTTGGGCTTGAATCGCACCAGTGACATTCTGGTCATACTTGACGATCTGTTTGGCAAGGGCCTGAAGTTCGTGTCTAATTTCCTCAATTTGCTTCTCAATTTGCTTGTCTTTGGCGGAGTAAACCTGCTCCCATTCTTTGAGCCGGGCTTGGTGAAACTGGGCAACACGCTGTTTCTCGACTTCTTTTTGGCGGTTAAATTCGGCGAAGGGATTGGCACCAAAGGGAGATTCAAAGCGATTCCCCATCGGGGATGCCTGATTGTTCTTTAGGGTCTCGAGGAAGTTGTTGACCTTGGGAAAGGTGGATTTTGTGCTGGAGCTGGTTTTGCTAGTACTGCCTAATTGGTTCATGCTGTCCTATAATATCAAAGTTTTAAGAGGGTGTCAACGGCCTTGCGTTTCAGGAGAATGCTTTCGAGATACGGTCGGTTCTCGGTTTTGACATCGGCGGCTCCCTGAAGTGATTTTACCTCATCTTCTGATACTGTCAATTTCATGTCCTTGGCAATGGCAAAAAGGAGAAAGTCGAGTGTCAGACTCTCGGTGGCGGTCTTTTGATACTCTTCCCGAAGCTGTTCCGCGGTCCTGTTTATAGATTTGAGATAGTCGGTGACGGACAAATTTAGAGTTTCGGTTTGACTGACGAGACGGCCGAGGGAGCGGTTCACTTCTTCGCTAACAAGGGCTTCGGGGATGTCCATTTTGACTGAGTTGAGGAGGGTGTCGAAAACAAGCTTGAGTTTTTTGTCGTCGTTTTCCGACTTGGCCTTGGCGATGGCGACCGTGATTTTGGTCTGATAATCCCCTAGTTCGAATTCGGGATAGAGAGGAAATTCGAGGGTAAAAATCCAATCGGGTTTACTTGTATCTTCTTTGGTGAGGTGGGGGTTGGCGATTACTTTGAGTTTCAAGTCCTTGACGGCTTGATCAATGGCGTGTCCCAGAAGATGGGTTATGGTTTTTTCTTTTAATCTCTGTGGGTCAAGGCTGTTTTTGACGAGATTTAGTGGCGCTTTTCCCTTGCGGAAGCCTTTGACGGTAGTTTCTTCTGCGAGGTGGGCCAGAGTGTGCTGTAGTTGCTGCTCGACCTCTTTACTGGGGACGATGATAGTTACAATTGCGGTGCTTTTTTCTTGTTTCTCGAGTTTGATTTCCATGCAGGCGATTATACAGTAAGTATTTGAGCTGTTAAAATATGAGGGCTAAGCCGAGGTGGCGAAATTGGCAGACGCGCATGGTTTAGGACCATGTGGGGAAACCCTTGGAGGTTCAAGTCCTCTCCTCGGCACAATAGAGTACTTTTTAAGTAGCTTTTCAAATTATCCCGATTTGACGAGCTATTTTTAGGTTCAAGCGGTCCATTTTTATCATTACTACCTTTTGCAACCTCTTTTAACTTCAAAAAGATAAATCTAGGCTGATATTCAAGTTTTTGATCTAGTAAGATCGGGTTCAAGCCGATTGCCTTGAATATCACTTTTTTGTCCTCAGAATCGCCAGATTCAAACCGTTCTTTAGCAAGTAACGCAAACTCAAAGGAGTCTTTGGCGACTTCAGACCAATCATCACCGTTATTATTTGCTTGGGCTAATTGTCTGGCAATTTGCTCTTTCTCCATCATAAGCTCGCGTTTTCTGTCGGCAAACTCCGAGTCAGATAGGAGGCTTCCGTCATTCTCGGGTGAGATCTTCAGGGCGATCAGATTGTCGATCCTGCGATTTACACCATCCAAGGCGCTTTGGAGGGCTTCTAAGCTGGTTTTGTTAACCTCCTGATACTTATCCTTCGTTTCATCGAGTGCTTCATAAGCCCAGTCGATAAATTCTTTATCTTCAATCTCAAAGTGAGACAAATCACTCGAAAACTGACCTTCAAGCTTGGAGGTTGATATGTAGGGCTGACTGCATTTTATTTCACCCTTTTTTGTACAGCTATAGTAACCAAATATTTGCTCCGTTCCATTCTTATATTTCTTTTTATGTTCTTGGGCTGTAATGCAGTAATGACACTCGCCACATTTCATGATGCCATTGAGAGCAAAATCATGTTTTTGCAATCTGGCCTTGGATCTTCCATCTAAAATATCTTGCAATAAGTTGAATTCCGCGTCGGTAATCATGGCTTGATGTTGCCCTTGATAGAGTTTGCCGTTATAAATAAATCTGCCGGTGTAAAACGGATCACGCAATATTCGGTGCATCCAACTTTTCACAATAGGTTTACCAGATTTAGTACTCCGTATTCCGAGGATCTTGGCTTCCCGCATGAGCGCTTCAACGCTATAGTTGCCAGTTAGTGCTAGGTCAAATAACTTTCTCATGAGCGGAAAGTACACAGGATGAGGTGATATGTCTCTTAAGCCTTGCGGTTTCTCATGGTTATTTCTATATCCTGGTCTCGCTTTGCCCGGAAATACGCCTCGTTCTGCTTTAAGTTTTAACGCCTCAGTTACATTGACGCTTTTATTGTCGTTTTCAAGCTTGGCCTGCGTACACAGCAGGTTAAGCATAAATTTATCGCTTGGATTATTCCGAAATGACTGATATGGGGTCACGACTTCGAGTAACTTGCCTTGATCCATTAGATAAATGATGCGACCGGTATCCACAGTATTTCTGGATAAACGAGATGGATTAAGCAGTACGATAGTATTTACGTCTCCGTCCTCGATCATTTGTATGAGTTTTCCAAATACTGGCCTACCTGGGACTTTTGCTGTTCGTTGCTCTTGCAAGGGTTCACCAATAAGTTCCACGCCTCGCTGTTTTATGAGTGAAGTCAGGTTTGTTATTTGATCTGGAAGCGATTGGATTTGTCGTTCATCTGACTCACTACTTTTACGACAATACATCATGTAGCGTGGTGACACAGGAAGTTGTGTATTGTTTTGATTTTTATATTCTGTCAGACGCATAAGTACTCCTTTCTTCAATCTCGGCATTATTCCGTTTATTCTGTGAACGCTTCTGCTTTGGTCTGATAAGAACTTCCATCATGTTGAGAAAATGATTTGCCAATTCGGTTGCCTCCTCATCGTTGAGAGTGATTTCATATTTGTCTTTATATAGCTTCTTAAACTTATCTAAATACTCTTTACTAATCATGGCTGTACTCTTAAATAAACTACAACTATAGTTACAGAATAGCAATTATAGTTGCAGTTGTCAAGCGTTTTTCAAGGCTAAATTACAACTATAGCTATAGTGAATTTTAGGCACAATAAATGTCCTATAACTTGATGAAAATGAGATTCTTTGATAAACTATCGTCAAATTACGAGTGCTATACTACGATTATGAATATGATTCCAGATGAAAAAAGTCAAAAGGCTTTCGGCAAAAACTTGAGATTAGTAAGAGAGGATAAAAACCTCTCTCAAGAAGAAGTCGCAACGCTGAGTAAAATTTCTACCACGCACTACGCAGGTATCGAACGCGGGGAAGAAAATCCCACTTTTTCAGTGATCGAAAGCATCTGTAAAACACTCAAAATCAAGTCTTCTCAAGTGCTTCCATTTTAATTTTTGCTCACAGGGGAAACTTCCTGTATACTCTCAACTAAATCCTGCCTATTAAGGTCGGATTATGCCAAATATAACCATCTTCCATTCAGTTATCTTCAATTACGTAACATCTTTCCTTGTTTCTTTGAGTCCCTACATTGTTCCGTTAAAGGTAGTGCTTCTGGCTCTATTGTTTCTGTATGGTTGTTATCAATTATTCCGGATCTATCTGATTACCAAGCAGCTAAAAGAGAAAAGTATTCTTTTTGAACTCCAACCACTCAAGAACACTGAGCAATCTTCCTATACCACTCAACAGTTATTTGCCATTTTACATGGACTGGCCAAACAACGCACATTTTTGCACAGATTTTTTGATGTCACTAAAAACTACGCTTTCGAAATCGTCTCTACTAAAGATGGAGGTATCACGTATTACACCCGCATTGGTGAAGATGAGGCTGATTTGGTTAAAAAAACGCTACTATCATACTTGCCGGGAATCAGTGTTAAAGAAACAACTGATTATCTCGAGCAACTCACAAACCAGCACAAACGAATTTCAAACTATAAACTTGCCGGACATTTTGCCTACCCGCTCAAGCATCAGGACGATTTAACACTCCACGATCCGATAGCCTATCTCACGGGTAGCATGACCAAGCTTAGCGAAGATGACTTGATTGCTTTTCAGGTAGTACTCTCACCGCTTCGCAAATCTACTCTTTCCGCCGTTTCGCGCATTTCACATCTGATTTATTCAGGTAAAGATTTAGTCTCAAATATTCGTGATGAAGCCAGCTCAAATCCTTTTACGGCAGTACTCAAGCTAATATTTCTCCTTATTGTCCGAATTGTTATGCTCCCGATCGGCATTCTGGTATTTATTGCCACAGATGGTCGGGAAGGTCCGGTGTTACGACTTCCCACAGACCAATTACCACTAAAAACCATAAATCCGTACCAGCAGGAATTAGAACAAATGGTAAAGGGTAAGCTCGATCAACAGCTCTTTACTACCTCGATTCGTCTGATGGTAGCAAGTAATAACTACTCTGAACTGCGAAGGCGGGAGCGTGGTTTTCAGTCTGCCTTATCAACCTTGAATAATTCAGAATATCAGGCACTTGTCCCATCGTTTCGCTTACGAGTAAAATTCTTTGACCAAATAATGGAAGCTGTTTACAAACTGCGTATATTACTTCCTACTAGATCATTTATTCTCTCAGCTACTGAAATCTCCGATCTATATCACTTTCCCTATACCAGTACGACCAAAACTGAGGATTTGCTCAAGCAACATAGCAAAGAACTTCCGGCACCTCTTTCACTCAAACAAAAAACTGCTCTCGATATTTATTTTGCTAAAAATACCTATGGTGGGACTGAAACCAAAATTGGACTAACTGCTGATGAGAGAAGAAGGCATGTCTATATTCTTGGAGCTACCGGAACTGGTAAATCTACGATGCTGTTATCGATGATTAAACAGGATGTCGATAACAACAAAGGCTTGTGTGTTGTCGATCCCCACGGTGATTTGATCGAGCAAATAATCTCCGTCATTTCTCGGGATCGCATTGCTGATGTCGTTTACTTTAACCCCGATGACATTGGCTATCCGATGGGAATTAATTTACTTGAGTTAACCCCAGGACTGAGTGAAGAGGATACAATCCGCGAGAAAGAATTTATTGCCGAAAGTATTATTTCCGTCTTTCATAAAATCTACTCCGATAAGTATTCCGGCCCTCGTATGGAGTACATCCTGAGAAATACTATCCATACGGCCTTTACGATTCCTGACGCAACACTATTTACCATATACAAACTTCTTATAAATACTCACTTCAGAACGTCTGTTGTACGGAACCTTACAGACGAAAACCTCAAGGACTTCTGGAACTACGAGTTCAAAAAAGCCGGAGATTACCAAAAGGTAAAAATGATTTCCCCCATTACCAACAAAATTGGGCGGTTTCTGTTTTCGCCAACTGCCAAGAGAATACTTGAACAAGGTAAGTCTACGATTAACTTTGATACGATTATGAACGAAGGTAAAATCCTGCTCTGTAATCTTTCCAAAGGCAAGATTGGAGAGGACAATTCGGAAGTCTTTGGAGTACTTATTATGGCCAAAATCCAATTGGCCGCCTTAAAGAGAGCCAGGATGAAACAGGAAGATAGAAAAGACTTCTATTTGTATGTTGATGAGTTCCAGAACTTTGCTACACCTGCATTCGCTCAAATCCTCTCAGAAGCTCGTAAATACAGATTAGGTGCGATTCTTGCTCATCAAACTACCTCACAGCTCGAAGATATATCGCTGGTAAACATTACCCTGGCTAACACCGGAACAGTCATTTGCTTTAGGACGGCTAACCCAGAGGACGAGCGGGTGATCTTGCCACAATTTAGGCCATATGTTGAACAAGGTGAAATTGCCAGTCTACCCTCATATCACTTTTATATGAGACTTGGGGCACTTAATCCTGAAGAGCCGTTTTCTGGCTCAACAATTCCAGTTAAGATCGAATACAGTCAAAATAGGATGAATGAGGTTATTGAATCGTCGAGAAAATTGTACGCAAAAAAATTCACTCAATCAGTTGAACAATCCAGAAAATCACAAGAAAAACAGACTTCTAAGAGGGTATATTCTGCTGTTCCATAATTAGCCTACCGGTAGGTTAATTCTTTTTTTAGTTTAGACCGATAGATAGGCATTTTCTATTTTTACTTTTACCTCTTATTCCTTATATATAAGGGAAGAGAAGTGATACAATCACTTCAAGCTGCCCAAACTACAACTATGGACGGCCACAAACTAACAGACTCTCAAACAAATATTCTCCACTATCTCTATCGATTCCGGTTTCTTACCAGTATTCAACTGTCTAAAATTCTTAATCAAACAATCCGATATACCAACTATCATCTCAAGGTACTCTCAGAAAAAAACTTCATCGCCAAACACTATAATCGAACACTCGGCCTCGCTAATCAACCAGCCGTTTACTATCTAGCCTCAGGAAGCATAAAGGCTTTACAAGATCAGAAAGATATAGACAATCAAGCCCTTAAACGCATTTACCGCGAAAAAAACCGTTCCCAACAATTTATTGCTCACGCGTCATTTTTAGCCGATTATTTTCTATTCATAAGAGTCGATTCTGAAAAGTCACAACAAATACTTCACTTCTTTACCAAAACAGATCTATTGGCACATCCGTACTTTATTCATCCTTTGCCAGATGCTTATTTTGCCAGAGTAGATAAAATAAGTATGACAAAGCGCTACATGGTAGAAGTGGTCGAAGATAGTTCTCCGCGGTTTGCACTCCGGAAACGAATTGAGCAATACTGCGACTATATTGATGATGGAAAATTCACCGAGGTCACAGGCCATGATTTCCCAACCCTACTATTTATCTGTCCAGGCTATGCCAGCTTAATCTATCTCAAAAAACACATTGCCCGCATATACGAAGAAACCTCACTTGATCAAGTTGATATCTACCTCGCTACCCGTGAGGGTGCATTTTCTGGCAGTTGGGAAAGGGTCGAAGCTGAAGATAGTTAGTAATCTTCGCTACGGCCAAGAAACCGATTCAGTTCCTTACGACCTTCTTCAGTTTGGCGAAACTCCCAAAATAGTTTTGAACCCTTGTTGCTTATGAAGGGTATGAACTCGGGTAGTTTGTCCATCTCGATTTTACGAAACTCCTGTAATCTCATGTCTACTGTATAACCTTTAAAAACTGGTAGTATTCTGATCATATATTTTTCCTTTCTTGGATACCCATCCGCGGGGTGGTTAGCCCCGCGGTAGGTAACTTTTATAACTTGGCACTTGGTACAACCTGACTAATTGGCTTCTCGCCGAAATATAAATCCCGCTCGATCCCTAACCCAAACCTACCCGTATAGCTTTGGAGTTCTTCGAGTGAGAACGAACCCCACTCATCATTCCAATCGCCGAAGATCGAGACATATCCGAAAAATTCCTTTGACTCCGGATCGTATTCCGTAGCGTACCAAGTCCCCGCACCAGTCGGATTAAAAAACTTCGCAACCACTATTGGATCTGCACTGTCCTCCTGTCTCCCTATCTTGGCGAACCTTGTTAGTAGTTCCTTGGTTAATAGCTTCATAATTTTTCACCTCCCTTTTTTGGCTCTCCCCGAAAATTAATTGTTGGGAAGCATGCCCATGCTTCCCATACCTGGGCAATTGAAAGCGGGGTGAAATTTTGCAAGGGCAATCCCGCCCTGGCGGGAGCAGTTTATTGGAGGCGAAGCCGAAAACCCTTGCAAAAAGAGGGGCAAGGCCCTTATTTGTTGCCGGTTATTTTGTCATAATGGAACCATGGAAAAGTTTATCCTACATCAAAAAACCTATGATTTTATTCTTTATCTGTACCCCATCATCAACCGTTTGCCTAAAAATCATCGTCTTATACTCGGAAGGAAGCTTGAAGAATTAGCACTCGATCTTCTCATGTCTCTCATGAAAGCCAATAAAGCGCGGGAAGAAAAGAGAAAGCGGTTACAACTTGAAACATCGGACACGCTGGATTATCTGCGTATCGTGCTTCGGCTGGCGAAAGACACCCGTCTTATTAGTGTCAAACAGTATGCACATAGTGCCGAAAAGCTCAACGAAATCGGGCGCATGCTTTCCAGTTGGATGGGGTCAATCCGCAGTGTATGATACAAGAGGGAAAGATCAGTCAAAACGCAACACGCCTTTCTCCGCGGCGGCAATTGAAATAACACGTCCAACGCTGGGGCGTTTACAGCGAATCTGAACAACACGCCGGGGAATACGAACAACAACATCGGGTTTCGTTGCGCCAGCGATCTTGCTCACTTTGCCCGTACCCGCAAAGTACGCGCCAGAACGTGTGGTATGTATTTACGGATACATATCCGGGGTTTTATGGATCACAGCGGTCTTTTCCTTTCCGATAGTGGGTTTGGGAAAACATCATGCCTGTATTTTTACTATTCTCGACAAGCGGATGGTAAAGTAAATGGGTGATAACAAGATAGGGTACGAAAGACAAACCCTGCGACAAAAGCGGGGTTTGTCGTTTTTATGTATACACACCTCTATGACCTGGAAAATTTATTGTATGCGTATGCGCAGGCACAACAGGATAATCGCTATAAGCGAAAGATTTGTGCGTTCACTTTTTCACTTGAGGAAAATCTCTTTGATTTGAGGTGGGAATTGAGCCGGGGCCTCTATGTGCCGCGTCCGTATACCTACTTCATGCTTCATGATCCAAAGACGCGCAGCATCGCCGCGCCGAATTTTCGTGATAGAGTTGTCCAACATGCATTGGTCAATGTCATTCAACCTCTTTTTGAACGTCAATTTATTTACGACTCCTATGCTTGCCGCACGAACAAAGGCACACATTTTGCCGCCAAGCGACTGAAGAAGTTTCTCATGGCGGCTCGGTCTTTCCATGGCAAAGATACCCCAATCTATGTGCTTCAGTGTGACATTCGCAAATTCTTCCAGAGTGTTTCTTGGGATATTCTTCTTAAGATTATCGGCAAAACTATTTCCTGCCAGAAAACAGTGTCTCTGATTAAGACGATCGTTACTACCCACCACAATGTTGTACCTGCCCAAACACCTCTTTGTTCGCAATTATCACTTTTTTCTTCCAGTGAAAACCCTGCGGAAACAAGTATTTCAGTTGCGCAGAGAACAGGTTTACCGATCGGCAATCTGACGAGCCAGCTCTTTGCGAATGTTTACCTCAATGCGTTGGATCACTTTATTAAAGACCGCCTGCGTATCCGCTGGTACGGACGATACATGGACGACTTCTTTGTGTTGCACCACGACCGAGCGTATCTAAAACAGCTTTGCGACACGATTAATACTTTTCTTCAGCAGAAACTCCATCTTTGCCTGCATCCAAAGAAATTAACGATTAAAAATGTTTCTAGCGGCGTGCCGTTTGTCGGATACCGGATATTTTACGACCATGTGCTGGTTCGGGGAAATACGCTTCGACGCATTGAGCGTAGCTATCGCTCTAAAGTAAAACAGGCCAAGCACGGCCGGTTGACCAGTCAAAAACTCGCTCAAACCAAGGCTTCCATTATCGGTCATTTCAAGCACGCAAACAGCTACGGTTTGACCAAAAAGTTATTTGAGAAAAATGAATAGACGGTCTCTCTTGCAATTCTCGCGAATTGTTGATATTATTAGACTAATAAGTAGACTGATTTTAGACTAATTATATGGCCGTCACAATATCAAAAAATCCGTTCCGAACGCCGTTTTTATCCCACTTTATTTTTACTCCTGATCTATTACCGTTCTCTGATGAGGAAATTGTAAAGCGCGATCAAGATCTTGCCGAATTTGAACAGATTTTTTTGAACCCGGATATAGAAAAAAACCTGATCAGTAAAAATGAACTTTTGGCCTCCTATGCGATTTCCAAAGCTGAACATTCGACACTTACCTTGGCGGAAGCACAAAACGTCTATACCGTAGTGCTTGCCGCACAGGAGTATGTCTTTATTCGGGAAAAGTTAAACGCCGGCAAACGGCTCACGCAAAAAGATCACGACAAGTTGGAGTTTTTTAATATTGCGAAAACGTTTCGAGAGTTTAATCAAGTTCCGTTTTCCCTCGATATGCTATCCCCACATTTTATCCAAAACCTCCATGCCTCCCTTACGCAAGGTATGGACGTGTTTAAAACATATCTTAGTGAGTTCACGGTGTACAAATCCGGTAACTGGCGGGACAATGATCGCATACGTGTGGGCGAGTATGCTCCCGCGCCGCATATACAAATTGCCAGTGGTGTGGATGAACTTATCGCCTGGGTGAAAACGCATCCATCCCCCGTAGGAATTGCTATCTTTCATACTGCATTCTACGCATTGCACCCGTTTCACAACGGTAACAAGCGGATTTGTCGTATCCTGGAGCATTTGTTATTTCGGAGCATTGGCCTGAATCGGAAAAACCTCTACAGTACCTCTTACTATTACCACAAAGAAAAACTCAGATATTATAAATATCTTCTTTACAGCCTCGAGCGCAACAACCTCAACCACTTTGTCAACTTCATTCAGGAATCATTAATGTTATCCATGCTTTCGGTGATCAAAATGAGCCTGGAATCAAAACGTCACGAGTATCTTACCAAACATACAACAGGTGATTTGATCTTACGGAATATCTTAAAGCCTTTGGTGAAACGTGAGGAACTACAGTTTAAACACCTTCTCAAACCTGTCGGTCATAAAATGGCACGACAAACTTTTGTGTCCAACTTAAAGCGCGCAGGGCAAGAAAACATTATCGTCAAAAGAGAGTCCGGGCGTTCTACCTATTACCGCCTGGCATTGATAACCCAGGAGGAAAACGTCGTTGCCCAGTGGCTGACATTTATCAAAGAACGGTTATCCTTTGTTCCCGATGATTTTCTTCTCGCATAACCTGTCGGTAGATTAGTGGCTTGCACTTGCGCTTGCATACCCCAGACATAAATACTACTATGATAATGTACGGGATTGGACATCAATCCTGGTTTTTGTGTACCGTCGGACACATATGAAAAACGAAGCCAATATACCCACTAAAATCGCCATTTTTCAAGGCAAAAAAGTGCGCAAGATTATTTTCAATAATGAGTGGTGGTTTGTAATAGTCGATGTGGTTTCCGCTCTTACCGATTCCGCACAACCCGATGGTTATGTTAAAGATATGCGACGTCGAGATAATGAACTTTCCAAAGGGTGGGGGCAAATTGCCACCCCCCTTTCTGTAGAAACTGCTGGTGGAAAACAAAAACTGAATTGTGCCAATACAGAAGGATTATTCAGGGAATTCAATTTAAACCCGTCGAATTCGATGGATTTAGGAATGAGGTTTACACTATGAAAAAACTACCATGACCACTCAAAAAACACACAAAATTTCGGTAAAAGGGATAGAAATCGTAATCTTTGTTAATGAAGAGTCTGACTATATTTCTCTGACTGATATCGCTAAATTTAAAGACAAAGAACGAACAGAATACGTGATCCAAAATTGGATGAGAAATCGTGATACTATCGAATTTTTGGGAATTTGGGAACATTTGAACAATCCAAGTTTTAAACACATCGAATTCGATGTGTTTAAAAATAATGCAGGATCAAATAGTTTTTCCCTTACACCAAAACGCTGGATAAAATCAGTTAATGCTATTGGGTTAATTAATAAATCTGGTCGATACGGTGGCGGTACCTTTGCTCACAAGGATATTGCATTTGAGTTCGCGTCCTGGATCTCAGCAGAATTCAAACTCTACATCATTAAAGAATTCCAACGCCTGAAAAATGAAGAACAAAAAAAGATTGAATCTGGTTGGGATGTCAAACGAATTCTCACCAAGATCAACTACAAAATCCACACTGATGCCATTAAAGAACATTTGATCCCTAAAAACATCTCTAGCAATAGGGCTAACATTGTCTACGCTAACGAAGCAGATGTATTAAATGTAGCCTTGTTTGGCAAAACTGCTAAAGAATGGCGAGACGAAAACACCAGTAAAGATGGGAATATCCGTGATTTTGCAGATGTCACTCAACTGGTCGTGCTGGCTAACCTGGAGGGGATGAACGCCGAGCTTATCCGCCAAGGCATGATGCAACCTGACCGACTGGTACAACTTAATCAGATTGCTATTGTCCAGATGCGGTCATTGCTTGATAATAGCAGTGTAAAGAAATTACTATGACAAAAATTATTGAGCGATTGAAGCACTACCTCTTTACCCCCCGTTTCCACTTTTCGCGGTTTCAATTTAATCTGGTCGCCCTTCTTTTTATCACCGTCGGTTTCATTACCGGCACGTATCTCACGCTCAAGGGCATCACGAGCATCTTTGCGCTCAATGATACAAATAAAACCTGGACGTTTAATACCGCCAATGCCGGTAGCTACACGTATGATTCAACGCTGGTCACGGTGGATGATACAGGAGCGCATTCGGTGGCCAACAAACTCACCAATCCCGCCTTTGCGTCGGATAATTCCTCCTGGAGTACGGGAGCGGTGCCAGCCTCTGGCTGGGTGGAAGTGCCGGGCAACAGCACGTACTCCACAACAAACTTTTTGGCCATGAAATATGAAGCCAAATGTGCGGCGACCTCTGACGCCACAACAGGCTTGACCAGTCCTGACTCGGGGTATCACACGTACTCGGATAGCACCACCACCTGTACGTCAGGCAACAGCAAACAAGTCGTCTCGGTGGCCTCCGGCTACCCGATTGCCAACGTTTCACAAACCAACGCCATCACCCGCTGTAGTACGGTATCCTTAAACGGCAACGCTGCGCACCTTATTACCAACGCCGAGTGGATGACGGTAGCTCGAAACGCCGAAGCCCAGGCGGGTAACTGGAGTTTGGGAAGTGTGGGAAGCGGGTATCTTTTCGCCGGACACAATGACAACGCCCCGGCCCTGGCGCTTGCTGCCTCAACCACCGACACCGGCAACAATGCCTGCGCCTACACCGATACGGCAGGAACAACGGAAGCGCCAAGTAGCTGTCCCACCAATACCGGCAATAACACGTCCGGGACTGCCGGCAATCAAAAGCGCGTTTTAACGCTCTCAAACGGCGCATACATTTGGGATATCCCCGGCAACGTCTGGGAATGGACCAATGATACGATTCAAGGCAAAGACCAGCCGACCAATGCCTCTCCGGGCTTTGCCTGGCGGGAGTTTACCGCGCTGACCACCTACGGCACGCTCACCTACGACAAAGTCCGTCCTTTGGCGAGTACGTACGACGCCACGTACGGCGTAGGGCGCATGTATTCCGACGGAACTTCCTCTAATACCACCGTCTACGCCTTTCTCCGCGGCGGCGCTTGAAATGACGCGTCCGTCGCTGGGGCGTTTACAGCGAGTCTGGGCGGCACGCCGGGGGATACGGGCGGCTACATCGGGTTTCGTTGCGCCAGTGATCCCGTAGCCATCTCTCAATCTTTCTCCTCTTCTTCCGGCCGCGCCGGCGGCGGAAATACCGTTACTATAGGCTCTATTTCAGACGGGAAAATCTACCAAAGTGTGAACGTCGGCGATACCTCCACGTATGATTTCTCGGCCTATGTCTATGACGCCACCACCGGCAACGTCGGCGGGACGGTGACATCCTCTATCGCCCAGCTCTACTACAACGGCGCAACCATCGCAACCACATACACCGATGCGGGTTCGGGCTGGTGGAAACTGACGGGGACGTTGACCGGCGCCAACGCCTCCCGCGAGTACGGCGTCTTGGTCAAAGCCGGGAAAACCGTGAAGGTTGATGATTTTACGTTATCCAAACAAGGTACCTACAGCGTCTATACAACAAGCGCCTATTCCAACGCGCAGGTCAATACTTGGGATACGTTTTGCGAAGGGACACTGGTTGGTTCCACCTGCACCACGGACTCGACCGCCACCGGTAACGCGGCAATCAAGTACCAGCTTTGTACCGATGACGGCTCCACCTGCCAATCCGGTTCGTCTTGGAAATACTGGACAGGGTCTGCGTGGGCTGCGGCGACTGACACCACAACGACAGTCAACAGTGCTGCCCAACTGACACAATCTGCGATGCAGGCGCTCCCGATTACCTCCCAAAAAATTTCGGTGAAAGCGATCTTGACGTTTGGCGGGAGTGATACGCCACTCCTCCCCCACGTTTCGATAGGACTGACCACGGATACCACGGCTCCAACGACCAATGCTTCAGCAATCGCCATGACCCGCTCAAGCGGCGGAACGAGTATGTCCAGTAACGACTGGAGCAAAGGCTCATCACCATACTTTTCCTGGACGGCTGGGGCGGATAACGCGGGCGGATCTGGACTCAAGGGGTACTGTTTATACTTGGGAACTGATTCTGCGGGAGCACCATCGACAAGTAAGGGACTTTTGGGCACTTCGCCCGTTTCCACAACCGGTACTACCTGCCAGTTTATCGTCTCGGCAACCAGCGTCGATCTGGCTACCAGCGGCTACATCGGGACGGCACTCACCACCTCCAGTTCACCGTACTATTTTAATATCAAAGCTGTGGATAACTCTGGAAATATTTTTTCCGGCACGAGTGTCCAGTTTCAATTCCGGTTTGACAACACCGTGCCGACAAATACATCCTACATCTCCTGTGCGTCCGGCTCGTTTTCCAACGTGGCGGATATGAATTTTAGCTGGCCTATTTCCGGAAGCGCTGCCTCTTCCGATGCCAATGCCGGACTTTTAGGCTGGCAGTACCAGATCAACTCGACGTCGGGAACGTGGCTCGGGACAACCACGGAGGCACTCCTTGGAGTGACCAACTATATTCCCTCTTCGGCCACGTCCCGCACCCTGTCGCAATCCCAGGATGGCAGCTCCATCGTCACCGGAACCAACGTGGTGTATTTCCGCACGGTGGACGCGGCGGGCAACCCATCGGCCGACTCTACCATCCGCACCTGTAACCTCTCGTATGGCGGAGCTGCTCCGTCATTTGGCGGGACGGATACCGTGACGGTGACACCCACCACGTCGACCGCAAACTCATACGCGCTTTCCTGGCCGGCAGCTACCGCCACATCCGGTCAAACGGTAGCCCATTACTACTACATGGTCAATACTTCGCCTCCAAGCACGCTTGCCACCCTTCAGGGAAACGCGTCCACCTATATCGACAACGGAACCACAAGGACTGTCTCTGCTGCGGCTCTTCCGAGCGTGAACAAGGGAAGCAATACGGTGTATGTGGTGGCGATTGATAATGCAAGTACGCCCAATTACTCGCCCAGTAACGTCATTTCCGGCACGTTTACCTTGAGTTCAACCGATCCGGACAACGTTGGGAGTCTGGTGGCTTCCGACAGCAGTATCAAATCGTCATCCCAGTGGAACGTCACGCTGACCTGGGTTGCACCCACATATCAAGGAGCAGGAAACCTAACGTATCTGGTCAAACGGTCAACAGATAACAGCACCTTTACGCAAGTCGGAACCTCAACAGGTTTGTCCTATGTGGACAACGCTCCCTCATCAGCGCTGTACTACTACAAAGTGTATACCAAGGACGGCGCCAGTGCTCAAAGTTCGGGAACAAACGCCGTATCGATAACGCCGACCGGAAAATGGACGAGCGCACCGAGCCTTTCCACCGGTCCGGATGCCGGCAGTCTCACGACCAAAAAAGCGACGATCACCTGGACAACGTCCCGGTCTGCCGATTCAAAAATCCAGTACGGAACAACCTCGGGAAGCTACGGATCGGTCGAGCCGAGTAATTCATCGCAAGTCTCTTCCCATTCGATTCAGTTGACCGGTCTCAATCCGGGCACCACCTATTATTACAAAGCCAAATGGACTGACGAAGACGGCAACACGGGTACATCTGGTGAGAAAAGTTTTTCGACAACCTCGGCCCCAACCGTGAAAGACGTTTTGGCCAAAAGCATCGGACTGACGACGACCACGATTCAATACACCAGTCTCAACGCCAGCAAGGTGAAGATTTATTACGGCACCACCACATCCTTTGGCGGATCAAAAGAGGTGTCCACCTCGACCTCGGAAACAACCTATACCACAGAACTCACGGGGTTATCTGACGGCACGAAGTATTACTACAAGATCAATACTTTTGATTCTGATAGCACGGAGTACGAAGGAACAACGCTCGACTTTACCACCCTGCCCCGGCCAAAAATTACCAATGTCCGTATTCAGCAAGTCGCCAACACCGCGCAGTCCACCATTCTCATTACCTGGACCACCAACACCGACGTGTCTTCCATCGTCACCTACTACCCCGAAGGCCAGACCGGGTACGCCAGGGATGAAGTCAACGTGGCGCTCACCCGCGGTGACCACCGGATGATTGTGCGGGGTCTTCTGCCGCAAACGGATTACCTGCTCGTAGTGAAGGGTCGGGATAAGATTGGCAACGAAGCGGTGAGCGACTCCCAACGGCTGACCACCGCTACCGATACCCGACCGCCACAGATTTCAGACCTGCATGTGGAGGGAAGTAACATTCCGGCAGTCACTCAGACTGCCCAAGAACAAACCGCCCAGCTCATCGTGTCCTGGAATACCGACGAGCCTGGTAGCTCTCAAGTAGAGTTTGGCGAAGGGACGGGAACGACGTATGCCCAAAAAACCCAGGAGGACAGCAATCTGACGTTCAATCACATCGTCATTATCTCCAATCTTACGCCATCAAAAGTGTATCATGTGCGATCCGTCTCCAAAGACAAGGCTGGAAATATCGGCAACTCCATTGACACGGTCACGATTACCCCCAAAGCGACGGAAAATGCGCTTAACCTTGTCATCACGAATTTACAGGGGGCCTTTGGCTTTTTAGGAGGCTTGAAAAAATAACATTATGACCAACGCCACGATTCATATTGCTCATGTTTCCAAATCATTCCACGTCGGAGTGCAGGATGTGCCGGTACTGAGAGATATCTCCTTTGAGGTATATCCCAATGATTTCTGCGTCATTTTTGGCCCATCGGGGTGCGGCAAATCCACGCTCCTGCATACGATTTTGGGGCTGGAAGCGCCAAGTGCGGGAACCTGCACGTTTCTTTCTCAAAATTTGTATGAGGGCATGGATGAGGACGAGCGGAGCGATTTTCGCAAAAACCACGTGGGCATGGTTTATCAACAGCCCAACTGGATTAAGTCGCTCACTGTTTTAGAAAATGTGGCCTTTCCATTGATACTGATGGGGAAACCAAAGGGTGAAAGTTTGGAAAAGGCAAACGCCATGCTCGAGGTCATGGGGATGCGTGACTGGTCGGGGTACGCTCCGACGGAACTCTCGAGCGGTCAGCAACAAAAAGTGGCTCTGGTTCGGGCGCTTGTGACCAATCCCGAAGTCATTATTGCCGACGAACCAACCGGAAACCTGGATTTTGAATCGGGTCAGGAACTCATGCAGTTGCTCGTCACTCTCAACAAGGAACAGGCAAAAACGGTTCTCATGGTCACCCATGACTTGGAATACTTAAAATTCGCCAAAACGGTGGTCAAGATGTTTGACGGCGCCATCGCCGGAGAATACGCGGAAAAAGACAAAGAAACGTTACTGAAAGAGATTAAAGGGAAACGAGGGAACGGAAATATAATATGCCAACGCTGAAAGAAAAAACCACCATATCTTTCATCAACCTTAAAACCGACTTCTGGAAGCTGGCGACATTTGTGCTGCTTCTCATCGTGTATCTTCTGGCCAAGATGGCAACGTCTCTCGTCTTCATGTTGGAAACAAAAACCCACGGACTCGGACAAAAACTCACCAAAAACTCATTCTTTGCAAAAGTCTTGCTCAAATCAAAGAACGCGTATGACCGCATCACCGTTATTTTGGATCATCAACAACCCGGATCCATTTCCAGAATCGAACTCATCGAACTTTCGTTGCGGAACATGAAATCAAAAAAAACACGGACGTATATCACCATCGGCGGCATGACGATTGGTATTGGCACGATTGTTTTTCTCGTTTCCCTGGGCTATGGGGTGGAACAGCTCGTCGTGACCCGCGTGGCCAGACTCGAGGAGATGAAACAAGCGGACGTTTCTCCTCAAGCCGGAGGAAAAGTAAAGATTACCGATAAGACGCTCTCCAATTTTAAAGAAATTCCATCCGTAGATATGGCGCTTCCCTTGATCGCGGTCGTGGGACGGGTCAGTTATTTAAACTCGGTCACGGACATGGCGGTGTATGGCGTCACGACCGATTATCTTAAGCAATCCGCCATTAAACCGGTGGACGGAAAAGTGTTTGAGAGTAACGACCTTTCTTTTGACGTGTCTCACCTCAAAGGGCAGGTAGCCGGCGTGTCAACGGACAGAAAAACCGGGACGATAGGTGAAAAAATCCAGGACGTCGATTTTACCATTGATCCGGGAACGTGGATTCGCGTCCGCGAGAATCCGTCAACGACTGGCAAAATTATTGGGTATACCAAACGCGTGGAAGGGTCTCCGCAAGGAGAAGAAATCTGGGGAGGGAAATATGAATCAGATACCGGCGTGGGGACATTTGGAGAAACGGAAGACGGAAAAACGATCGGGAAATGGATACAATCTGACGTGCTGCTCTGGAAAAGCGAAAAATGCGATCCGGCCACTCAAGGTGACTGCGAGGGTGGAAAGTATTTGGTGGCCCGAGGTGAGGACAACAAGCAAATTCAAAAAACAGGATATATTGCCGAAATAGGGATCAAACTCTCCGGTGTCAACTTGAGTGAGCCGAAAGTTTTGGGAGTAACTACGGACGCGTCGGGTAGCGCACAGGTAAATTGGGTCGAGATTGCGTCGGAAGCGGGCATTATGAAACCGCCGGATACAAAAACCGTTGATCTTTCCACGTCTGCCAAACGCGAGGCGGTGGTGAATCGGGCCATGCTCTCGGTGTTGGGCATTAAAGAGGCTGAAGCCCTTGGTAAAAAGTTTATGACCTCGTTTGTGGTGGTTGGCGATCTGTTAAGCGACTCCACGGCAAATATCGAATCGTCTCAAGCGGAATACACGATTGTCGGCGTGATCCCCGAAGAAAAAACACCATTTTTTTACGTGCCATTTCTTGATCTCCGGAGTTTAGGCATTGCGAATTATTCCCAAGCCAAAGTGGTGGTGAAAGATCAAAATGAACTTGTCAAAACCAGACGGCAAATTGAGTCCATGGGGTATATGACCCGCTCGGTAGCTGATACCGTAGCGCAAATCAATTCGTTGTTTGCAACGGCAAGAACCGTGCTCATGTTGCTGGGAATGGTGGCGCTTTCCGTTGCGGCACTGGGGATGTTTAACACGCTCACCGTTTCTCTCCTGGAGCGTACACGGGAAGTTGGCCTGATGAAAGCGATGGGCATGAAATCATCAGAGGTGCAGGAATTGTTTTTGACAGAATCGATGATTATGGGATTTTTCGGCGGAATTTTGGGAATCATGCTTGGCGGGGTCTTAGGAATACTCGTCAGCATCATGCTATCGTTCTTTGCCGTTATCAAGGGTGTGGGGTTTGTGAACATTTCCTATATCCCTCTCCCGTTTATTCTCGTGATTATCTTCTTATCTCTATTGGTGGGATTGGTGACCGGTATTTATCCGGCACGAAGAGCGACAAAAATATCAGCATTAAATGCGTTGCGATACGAATAATCTGGTTCTCAACAAACGAATTTGCATTCCTTGATCTTGTCTGATATACTAACGATCAGTTCTTTGGGAAACTCAAGAACTCTGCCACCATCATAGGGTGGCATTTTTGTACATGACCATTCAAGGAGGTGAATTATGAAAAAGATTATTGTCCTAAACGCACTCATTATCATTTCACTGCTTCTGGCAGTTCCCGTGTATGCGGCATCAGCCGATGTGACCAAGATTGAAACATTTATCAAAAGCGCCATTCAGGTGTTAGTCACGCTTGCCGGTCTTATTTCCGCCGGGTTCTTTGTCTGGGGCGGGGTCGGATACATGACGAGTTCCGGCAACCCGGAAATGCTTGATCGTTCCAAAAAAACCATTTGGTATTCAGCGATTGGTTTAGCGGTTGTACTTGGAGCATTTGTTCTCACAAACATTGTCTCTGATTTAGCAACCGGAGCATTCGGGGTAACGCCGTAACCCCCTCAATCTTTGGCCTATGAATCACTATGAAACGAATCGTATTGGCACTCAGCACCATACTGATACTCCTTCTTGCACCCTCAGTGGCATATGCCGCAACGAATGCACCCTCGGAGGTAACGGCGTTTACGAGTGACGCCCTTTCCATCATTACGATGATTTCGGGCGCAGCAGCGGTCTTTTTTTTAATTCGCGGCGGATACGTCTACATCACCTCAACGGGTCGGCCTGATGCACTTGAAGATGCAAAGAAAACGATCCGCAACGCTTTACTCGGACTCGTACTCGTCATTGCAGCCAACGGGATTGTGTCCCTACTCCAAGGGGCGCTAGTAGGCAATGGGGACGCTGGCACGATAACGAATCTCCCATTAACCCAAATTGAAAGCGTCCCGCCAAACGAGGGATTAACCCAAGTTCTTATCGATGCCGTCAATGGCTTTATCCAAAACATCGTTGAAAGCTCAACCAAGCCTATTGTAGATGGCATCATGAGCTTTCTATCAACCACGCCGACACTTTTAACCAATGCAACTATCGTCAAGTTCTGGCTGATTATCCTAGGAATTACCGACACCTTGTTTGTCCTGGTGATAGCGCTTCTGGGACTGCAGTTTATGAGTGCTTCTACCTTTGGTTTTGAAGAAATTGAGTTTAAACATCTCCTGCCCAGGATTGGACTTGCTTTTCTGGCTGCGAATGTTTCACTGTTTCTTGCCGACTATGCCATCCAAGCCAGTAACGCCTTGGTATCTGGGGTTCTCTCGGCCACCGGCGGTCTGAGCCAAGCCTGGATAAGTAATGCAATAACTGTATCAAATCTCACCAACGGTACGGCGCCGTTTATTATCCTGATTTTTCTGCTTATTTTTCTGATTATTTCCATTGTTTTACTCCTTATGTATATCAGCCGGTTGATTGTCATTTCACTCGGGGCAGTGCTTTCACCCTTGGTATTTCTGTTATGGGCAATGCCCAAAACTTCTGACTTTGCGGAAATGGCCATCAGGGGCTATTTTGTGTCCGTGTTTACGATTTTTGTACATGTGGTCACCATTCAACTGGCTGCAGCTTTTCTTACCTTACCAGAACAGACCGGTAATTCGCTCATTTCCATTGCGGTGGCAATAGGCCTTCTGTTAACGCTTCTGAAAATCCCCACCTTTTTGATGCAACTGATTCTTTTTTCGTCCCGCGTCGGATCGGTAAAGCAAATGGGCAACCACATTATCAATGTCATGAGCGCAGACAGCGCCGGTAACACCGTCAGCCACGGAATGAAATCAGTTAAAACCCCCAGAAAGTCGGTTGACCTATGAGAACCACAATTATTCCGGCACAAATTACCACGGTCGAGGACAAAATTGCTGGATCGCTCAACATGACGCAAATTTTGATCATGATCGTGCCGATTTTGTGGACGGCCCTAGTCTATGCCGTATTTTATCCAAGCACCAAGATTGTTCCGTATAAATTTGTACTGGTATTTGTTGTCACTGCAATTTGTTTTATTTTGGTGCTAAGAATCAAAGACAAAATTATCGCCGAATGGCTGGGGGTACTGACCAAGTACCGGATGCGCCCAAAATATTATTTGTTTAATAAAAACACGTTAGTAAACCGTACTCTGGACATGCCCGACATTCCATTTGAAATTAATCTTGCCAAAAAACATACAGTTAAGCCTGTTCCGGCTAAAACTAACGAGATCAAGCTGTCAGATCTGGTAAGACTTGCGCATCTGGTTGATTCCGGGAGAATCGCTTTGCGATATCAATTTAAAAAGAGACTGGTATGAAAAATATATTTAAAAGATTATCCAAAGTAAGCAGCCGCCAACAAATTCAGATCAAAGAAGTGGTGGATAATATCCTGGTACTTCCAGGTAACGAATACCGGCAAATTCTGGAAACCTCGTCGGTGAACTTTGAGCTCAAAAGCGAAGACGAACAGGACGTAATGATTGATAGCTTCCAAAACTTTCTCAATGCGCTCCCTTGTCAAATTCAAATCTTAGTCCGGGTAAGAGAAATCGATATTGATAAATACGTTGAGGATATTTCTAAAACTAAGGAAAAAGAAACCGTTACGGCGTATAAAAGACAGATTGACGGCTACTGCGCCTTTGTTAAAAAGTTAGTCTCCGGTAACAAGATTCTTTCCCGGCGCTTTTACATTGTTGTGCCATACAAACATACTGACCGCCACCAAGATTGGAAACTGATTAAAGAACATTTAGCCCTAGAAAAAGACATCATTATCAAAGGCTTGGAACGGATGCAAATGAAGGCCAGATCGTTATCAGGACTGGAAATTCTTAACCTTTTTTACACCTTCTACAACAGCGAAAGCATGAAAACCCAAGCGCTGACCAAAGAAACCGTAGAAGCATTTCTGAAAAACAACTATGTTTAACATCAAGAAAAAAATTAACAATCTAAAACCAGTTAAATCCTGGAAAAGACGGCAAAAGAAAAAGGCGCTCAGAAACCAAGCTGTCAAAATTGCCTTTGGCGAGCAAGACCAGTTGGATCTCATCTCGTATGCCGGACTTAAAGAAGAATCAAGCTATTTGCAGATTAACGACCGTTATGTGCGAACCCTGTTTGTATCCGGTTATCCATACATTGCCTCAACCGGCTGGCTGTCGATGCTCATTAACTTTAACCACGATATTGATATCAGCTACCACATTGAACAGGTTGATCCCATGATTGCGCTTCCTAAACTCAATAGAAAAATTACTGAGCTCGAATCCACTAAACGTACCATGCTTAAAGAAGGACGGGTCATTGGCAGCGAAATTACCGATCCTCTTGAATCGGCCATGGAACTCAAAGACAAAATCCAGCGGGGTATGGAAAAGCTCTTTCAAATCTCTATCTACATGACGATTACCGCTGAAAATCTCAACGAATTAAACAAAACCACCAAACTGTTGGAAACGGTGATGCAAACCAGGCTATTTTATATAAAACCAGCCACTTTCCAACAAATAGAAGCCTTGCAATCAATTCTCCCCAGATCAGAAAATAAATTAGCCCAGAAGCGAAACTTGGACAGTTCCAGCACTGCCTTAACTTTCCCATTTGTCTCTTCGGAGCTCGTCCAAGAATCCGGTATTCTGTACGGCATTAACAAATCAAATAATTCACTGGTTATTGTAGATCGCTATAGTTTAAATAACGCCAACTCGATTATTTTTGCTCAATCTGGATCCGGTAAAAGTTATACCGCCAAGGTCGAGATATTGCGACACCTCATGCAAGGCACGAAAGTGATCATTATTGATCCTGAACGCGAGTATAAACAGTTGGCAGCCAGTGTGAACGGCACATATATTAAACTTTCCAGCACTTCCAAAGAAAAAATAAATCCCTTCGCGTATTCAAGGCGAGCAGTCACCGACGAAAATAACCTATCCGAGCAAATTCAGGATCTCACCGAGCTAATATCTCTCATGGTAGGCTCGCTCACTTCAGAAGAAAGGGGTGCGGTGGATAAAGCCTTACTTCAAACATACAAAAACTTGGGTCTGACTCCGAGAAAAAATGCTAAAACACCGGAACAACTTGCGTATCCTCTCCTCAAGGACTTTTATAAAACTTTGAAGGCCATGAAGCAGAAAGACCTCTGCAACCGGCTCGAACGATTTGTAAAGGGATCGCTCTCTACCGTTTTTGACTCACAAACGAACATTAAGCTGGATAACCGGCTGATTGTTTTTGATATTAAGGATTTGAATGAGTCACTGCGGTCAATCATGATGATGGTTGTTGCAAATTTCGTTAATAACGAAGTTAAGCAAAATCCCCAAAAGCGAATGCTCGTTATTGATGAAGGATGGATGCTTCTTCAAGAACCGGAAAGCGCCAGATTTATCTCGGGTCTAGTCAGACGGGCCAGAAAATATTATTTGGGAGTAACGATCATTACTCAGCAAGCTAATGACTTTTTAAATCAAGAATATGGTAAAGCCATCGCTAGCCAATCATCATTAAGAATTCTGATGCGCCAGGACACGACCACAATCAAAAAAGTAGCCGATGAGTTCCATCTTTCCGGCTACGAACAACATTACTTACTAACGTGTGATCGGGGTGAGGCGCTTCTGATTGCTGATCAAAATCATGTCGCGGTAAAGGTGGTAGCTTCGGATGAAGAACACCCACTTCTGACAACTGATCCCCGGGAAGTGTATATCTAGCCATGAATCCAAAGTTAGTTTTTGCCCTCTGGTCGTTTCGCAAGGAATTAAAATACGTTCTTCTGGCATTTATTACCCTACTGATGCTCCCTGTGTTTGCAGTGGTTCTTCTCACTCAAGTTGGAATCAACCTAATTTCTGATAAACTCGTCGATCAAAATCCCCAAACTCAAAGTATTCAGATTAAAGATCCTGCTACCGGTGAGGTGGTCAAAGAGATTAAGCCGACCATAGTTTGGCCAACCAAAGGAGTCATTACCCTAGAATTTGGTGAGACAAGCATGTATCAGATATTTCATACCGGCATCGATATTGCCGGGAAACTCAACGATCCGGTTAATCCGGCCATGGACGGCACAGTGATCTTCGCCGGAGAGATCTTCTGGGGATATGGTAAGCACATCATGATTGATCACGGAAACAATATAACGAGCACCTATGCTCATCTAGACAAGATTTACGTCTACAAAGGCCAGAAAGTAACTATTACTGACACCATTGGGAAAGAGGGACAGACGGGTTGGGCCACAGGACCACATCTACACTTTGAAACAAGAATATATGGGATTCCAGTAAATCCGAGAGTATTTTTGGGATATGGAAATTGAAGAATTGTGGTGTCAATTTATATATTTAATCCGTCAAGTAAAAACAGTTGACAGCTAGTGATTAACTCATGTATAGTGATAATCTATGCATCAGATACAGGAAAAAATATTAGAACTCGCTAAGACAAAAGACATCTTGGATCTTGGTATCCGACCGCTCGGTCGAGAAATAGGTATCGATCAACCCCAACTCGTAAAACATCATTTGAATCAGCTTCAGAAAAAAGGACTCATCAAGGCTAGATCTCGTTCCGATATTCAACAAATTCTTCAGCACAGCTCTTCTCTCCAACCATCGTTTGTAGAAATACCTGTGGTAGGTGCCGCTAACTGTGGTCCTGCTACGCTTTTTGCAGATGAGCATGTAGAAGAATATATTACAGTTTCCGAATCATTCTTGAAGAAGAAGGATAATGTTTTTGCACTCATTGCCAAGGGAGACTCCATGAATAGGGCTCAGATCAACGGCAACAACATTGAGGAGAATGATTATGTCGTGGTTGACGGCAATGCAAAAACTCCAAATTCTGGCGATTACATCCTATCTGTGATAGATAATTGCGCTAATATCAAAAAATATGCACGAACAAAGGATGGCAACATAGCCTTACTTTCCGAATCTACATCCAACCATCCACCCATTTACATAGGGGAAAATGACCAGTTCATAGTGAACGGCAAAATAATACAAGTTATAAAAGGAGCAAAATAATATGTCATACAAAAACAAAACTTATGTAGCTTTTGATGGAGACACTGATATGTGGGCGTATAGGCTAATGACGGCATGGAAATCTAATGAAAATATGGATTTCAATTTTTATAATGCTCATGACCTAAATTCCGCGCGCGACACTAGTACAGAAGAATCGATAAAATCACAGCTCCGAGAGAGGATGGCAAATGCCAAGCAAATGGTTTTGTTGGTTGGAGAAAAAACAAAAAATCTTCGTAAGTTTGTACCATGGGAAATTGAGCTAGCAAGAAAGAAAGATGTATCGATTATTGTTGTTAATCTCAACGGAGATCGTGAGTATGACTCTACGCTCTGTCCATCTGCTGTGGGCACTGAAGTCTATACAATGCATGTGTCTTTTAATGCAAAAATTATCCAGTATGCCTTGGACAATTTTCCTTCTAGATATCAAGATCATAAAAATGAGTTTCCGGGAAATTATTTTTATAAAGAAACTGTTTATAAAGAACTGGGTCTATGACAAGCATATTAGCTTATAAAACAACTTTACTTTCTCGACAAACCTTGATTAAATTTGTTACTGCTTTTGTACAGTCGTTTGGTACTCTCGCAATTGCACTAGGTGTTTTAGATATATTGTTTCCCAACACACTTGGGTTGAAATACCATGGCCTAGTGACTTTTACTACAGCATCTTTGGTATGGGCTGTAATTAGTATTCATCCTCGATTTGAAATTTCTCGTCGGCTTTTAGTGCCGGACACCATAATCAAAATTAAAGTAGGAGATTTATTTAAGGAAGATGCTGATCTCATTATTGGTATGAACGACACCTTTGACACGGAAAAAGGAAACATCATCAAAGCAAAATCAATCCAAGGTCAATTTTTAGCAACAGTTTATAATGATGACACATCTAGATTAAACACAGATTTAACTACAGCACTTAACGGCATATCAGGGACTCGTGATAGTCAGAAATCTCAAGGAAAGAAAACACGTTACCCTATCGGTACAGTTGCAACTCTGACGGCAGGAACAAAAAAGTATTACTGCTCCGCGTACAGTTATATGGGAAACGATCTTAAAGCACAATCAGATATTAAAAAACTTTCCACGAGCTTAGATATGCTCTGGGGAGAAATTAGGCTAAAAGGTCAGCGAGGAAAAGTAGCAATGGCAGTTCTCGGATCGGATTTAGCAAGAATTGGTACAGCGTCACATTCTAATTTAATAAAGCTTATTGTTTCCTCATTCTTGTTGGCGTCGCGTGAAAGCCCTATCAGCGAACAATTAACGATTGTAGTTTATCCAAGCAATCTGGAAAAGGTGAATATGTTGGAGTTAAACGATTTTTTACAAAACTTTTAAATATGGCATACAGAAACGGCACTTATATTGCGTTCCATGCAAACGACACTCCCAACCCAACGGAGTCTGATATGAAATACTACAACACCTTGAGAATGTGGAAGGTGCGGGAGGACAGCGACTTCAGTTTTATAAATAGTCACGAAAAAACCGGATCAGTACGGGATACTAGTCAAAAAGAAACGCTTAAACGATCTCTAAGAGAGCGTTTGAACAATTCAAAAAACATGATTCTAATCATTGGCAATACCACTTACCAAGATACAGATTGGGTTCCATTTGAAATAGAACACGCGGTAGATGTCTGCAAAATTCCGATAATCGCTGCTTACCCTGCATACACATCAATACTCGCTCCTTCAGAGTTGTCTAATTGGTGGCCTAAATCTTTGGCGGATAGAATAAATAATCGAACAGCTCATGTTATTCATATTCCTTTTAAACAGAATCCTATTACGACTGCTGTTTCCCAGTTTAATTTTGATAATTTTCCGCTTGGTGAAGGATTGGGATATTACAATCGAGAAGCTTATATAAACTGGGGGTTAATTAATAATTAATAACATATGGCATTTGATGAATCAAAATATCGAAAAGGTTATTCAATCGGAGTTGGAGGAGTTGTAATACACGACAAAAAAGTTCTTCTTGTTAGGCGTGTTCGAGGTGAAGACACCGGTGAGTGGGCAATCCCCGGAGGATTTGTTGAAAAAAAAGAAAAAATAGAAGATGCGATAGCTAGAGAAGTTGAAGAGGAAACTAACATCAAGGTTAAAGTAGAAGGATTGATAGCCGTAAGGAATAGACTTTATAAAGATGAAAATAGTGTGTATTTCATATTTCTCCTTAAATCGACTACTGAGAAATTAGAATTAGAAAAATCAGAAGTAGACAAAGCAAAATTTTTCACTTTAACTGAAATAAAAAAACTTAAATGCTTACAGACCCTAAGTGAAACCATTGTGACAAAAGCTCTAGAAGGGGAAATAAAAATTCTGGATAATATTCCACAAGATGAATTTCCTGAAGGGAAATATAGTATCTTTGGTTGAAGTATTGAACACAGGAGGAAGGATCGGACTCTAATTGGGTAAGTCGGTCTTCTTAAATTCTTTTTCTCTAGCATCCATACCCATGAATGTATCAGATGTTTTCAGAATTTCCATGAAATCATCAATATCCTCTTTGTGTTCAGGGTCGAGCACATCGAGAATCTTCTGCACGTCATCCATGCTGTTGATATCCAGATTGTGATCGTGCGCATATTGGAGCGCATCGATGACTAGTTCTGATTTCTTAACTACTGTATCGTTCATATTTCCTCCTTAGTATAACAAATATTTTGTATTTCTCTGACATGATCATATTTGAGAAATGAAAAAAGGTATTTAGCTTTCTTCTCGTCATCCTCGCGCTCCATAAGTTCACGGCTATTCTTGTGTGACAAAATGTTCAGACTGCCTTTCCAGACGATTCTACGGTCAATCATAGCTAATTTCCTGTGGTGGGTCTTGCTCATAAACACTTGTACACCTATTTTTTCAAAAAACTGAATTCCTGCCTCAGCTTGTTCTGCCATGAACGACTCATGCTCTTCGGGGTGTCGAGTTACGACAAATACTGCTATTTTGCGCTCCATAAGCGACTCAAAGACAGGTTTCAGATTCCGTAGCTTTGGAATAGTGATAAATGGACTTTCTATGATTACTTCATGTTTTGCCAGAGCCAAATCACGCTCGAATCGATAGTAAAAGGAGTTTTCATCTGCTAAAATAGCATTTGCAGTCTGGCGAGAGTCAGATTGAGAGCCCATATAGGACGAATTGTAACTCATACCTTTTCCTCCTTCTTGAAGTGAGCAAAAGCAATGATGAGACTGGCTTTCTCTTTCGGATCGATAGAGGAGGTTAAATAGGTTCTAACATCGTCCCAGATGGTGCACTACATATTATTGGAGGTCGGTGAAGAATTGGCTGATCCCCTCAGCCCAAGAGCCATCGGAGGGCGGAGTGTAGGTTTTCATAACCTTGAAAGGATCTTTGGTGTGATTGTCTTTGAGAAAAATTTGTTTGAATTGAGGAGCGATTCGCCTGATGGCGTCTTCGTAGCTTTCGAAACGGGTAACCTTGTCACCATATATTCCCCAACCCCAGCAGTTGTAGGAATTTTCGGGGATGAATTTACATAAGGTACTTTCCTGCATGGCGATAGCGACCATCCAGCGGTAGTCAAAGTCGTACTGATCGGACATTTGGACAATAAGATTTACGTATTGCTCCAAAGGAGAGTTGTAGTGATTCAGATACTGGCGGAGGAGCTCTGTGCGGGCATCTGCAACCTTGACTGAGGTGACAATATTGGATTTGTTGTTTGGCAGAGCCGAAAAAACTGTGGTGTAGTCGGGAGGGGAAAGATTGAGAAGAGTGCTGTCGGTACCGGCGACTTGAGGTTTCGGACTGGAGGTTACATCGACGTATTCCATCAGCACCAGGGTGATTAGAAAAAGGGAGGCGAAGATAAAAATTTTTTTGAGAAGGCTTTTGAACATAGCAGGCTACTAGAAGTTATCCTGACACAGGCTGGTTGTGGAGTCAAGTTTGGTGCGCCAGGAGGGACTTGAACCCCCGACCCTCTGTTCCGAAGACAGATGCTCTAATCCAACTGAGCTACTGGCGCGTGAGGGGTGTCGCGTAATAAATCGGAGATTTAAACGCGACTACAACGTAAAAATCCAAAGGATTTTGTACGTTGTGGGCCCGGTGGGATTCGAACCCACGACCGCATCCTTAAGAGGGATTTGCTCTACCGACTGAGCTACGGACCCTTCGATTCGCATTCGCTCACTCAGGGCCATGGCCCCCGGCAAGCCAGTATATTTTATCAGGCTGTGGGTAGTTTTTCCTGTTTGTCGCCAAAATCGGTTTTGCCGACGACTCTGGCGGTAATGACGATTTGACGCATTTCCCCATCTTCGCTTTCGAATTCGTTGCTGCCGGTAAGCTTTTGGTATTCAGTGAGGAAGCCGGAAAGTTCCAAAGATAGCTGTTTAATCTCAATCCGGCTGTCTTTGATTTTGAAAGCGATATCGTGAGGATGGGTCTGGGCGAGAATGTTGGCTTTGGCCTTCCCCTTCTCTTTGGAGATCTCCTTGGCTTTGTCATTGGCCTCTTTGTAGGCGGGATCATTGGCCAGAATATCCGAGAGCATTTCCGAGAGCTTGCCTAGATTCTCCCGTTCCCGATCCAGTCCGGTGATGTGGCCATTGATGAGCCCGGTCAAGTTCGTGATCGTGGTGAGAGTCTTTTGATTGTCCATAGCTATCAGTTCTAGCACTTAGCCAACTGCTGAGCAAGTGGCAAGATGTTTAATCTGTTGATATTTGGTTTTTTTTCTTCATAATGGATTTATGAGAGAAGATAAGTTGAGCCTGTTGAAGGTGGTCTGGATTTTCAGTTTTATTGGTTTCTTGACAGTGTTTTCGTATTTTAGGATTCTTCCGGGACTGTTTCCTTCCCAGAGACCGGTTGATCCAGACATTATTACAGGTGAATTTGATGCTAAGAATACTGTGGGTGAGTATCTGGGTAATAGAGTTATTTCGTATGACGCAGGGTCGATGTCTTTGGCGCGGGTCTTGGGCGCCAATGATTCTTTGAAGAGAATCGAGGTCGATCTTACCAATCAGAAACTCTATGCCTACGAAGGCTCGACAAAGGTGTATGACTTTTTGATTTCGTCGGGTAAGTGGTACCCAACCCCGACGGGGACGTTTCATATTTGGGGAAAGTTCCGCTATACGAAGATGTCCGGTGGGAATCCCCTGCTCCACACCTACTATTACTTACCCAACGTCCCATATGTGATGTTTTTTAGCAATGATAAGGTGGCTGCTTCGAGAGGGTTTAGTTTGCACGGCACCTACTGGCATAACAACTTTGGTCGCCCGATGAGCCATGGGTGTGTAAATATGAAGAATGACGAGGCGGAGATGCTCTATTATTGGTCGCAGCCGAGCACGGGTGACAAAAGATCTATCAGGGCAAGCGCGGATGACCCGGGGACAGAGATAGTTATTTACGGAGAGGCGCCGAAGGAATAAGTGGTATATTCTATACCTAACAAATGCCTTTGGCACCAGAGTTGGGAACGATTAGGGGAATTGTAAGGAAGTTTAAGAGCGCTGGTTTGGTGGGAGAAATGGTTTCCGGAATGGTTCATGGCGAGAGAAGAGATTTGATTGATGATGCCCGAAGGTTGGTGGCGGAATACGGAGGTGCTGAGTTTGTGAGAGTTTCCGGATTGGAAAATGTTCCTGAAGGAAGTGGGGCCATGATAGTAATTAATCATCCCAATTCGGATGTTTTGGTCCCGGCGATGCTTAATTTGATCGTAAAGGTTTACGATCATGGAGGTCAAAAACCGGTTTTCCTGATGGGTGAAGAGATTCCGATGACGCAGACGTTTAATAGTATATATCCCGTACCTGGATCGAAGGCATTGATTAGTAGATTCCAGCATTTGTATTCGGACAATGTTATTCCGGTTCCCATTTTTCGTTCCAGAATGGACTATCGGTCTGGGCGGGCAGCTGCTTTTGGGAAGGCGGTAGCGACACTGGAGTCTGGAGGGGTGGTGTTTATTTCTCCCGAAGGACATGTTGAGATTGGGAATATTATCTCCCCGATCGAGACCTTTCACGCTGGGACTGGGAGGATGGCTATTGCCGCGAGCATGAATGGAGTAAATATATTGCCGGTGGGAATTTGGGGAGACGAAAATAGGGTTCGAGTTCAAATTGGGGCGCCATTTTTGGTTGATGAGCCTGATGGAGTTAGAGCTGTGCGAGCATTGATGGGTCGGATTGCTAACGAATTGCCTCCCCAGTTTCGCGGGCCTTTTGCTTAATTTGAGCAAGGTTTAGGCCAAGCACCTGCCTGCCGGCAGGCAGGTGATAAAATATACATAGCTAAGCCACGTTTATGGCAAAGTCATATTACGTGGTGGGTGTAGCTTAGTTGGTTAAAGCGCCTCCCTGTGGAGGAGGAGATCGGCGGTTCAACTCCGCTCACTCACCCCAAATAAAATAATTGTGATAAAGTTTGAGTATCACAGAAATAAAGACGGATTCACTCAGGGAAGTTGGAATAAGAGAACTATCGATTAAAAGTTCGGCCAAGTTGGCAGAGGCCTTGGGACTTACTCGTAATCCAAATGAAAAAGCGAGATGGTATCGAGAGTACTGGAAACCGGCAGATTCGGGCGGACAGATCACCCTTGCTTTTCAAGATGGTAAATATGGCGGTGGAGAGAGGATAATAATTGGTGTTAAACGGAGTCAACTTTCGCCCAAGAATGACAAAGAATTTAATCTCTGCCAAGATAAACTGTTTGCTGAAGCAATTGGAAAATTAGGCTTAACTTTGGATAAGGCAAGTATGTTTATAAAATCAGAATTGAAAAATGGTGGCTACTCCAAACTTTATCACTTTTTGTTGGAGTTGGAAGAAAGCGGTTTTTACGAAGATCAATTGAAAAAATTGGAGGAGAGGTAGTATCGGGGAGGCTGATGTTCTAAAATACAGATAACGGGGTGTAGCTCAGATGGCTAGAGTGCTGCGTTTGGGACGCAGAGGCCGTG
>CAZDXN010000003.1:0-55428 GCA_964509695.1 uncultured Pseudomonadales bacterium
TATTGATCTACCAAGCCTTTTTTAGTCTTCATCAACCGATTTTGATACGCTACTCTACTATGGTGACCCGGGGCAGAGTTGAACTGCCGACCTTCTCGTTAGGAGTGAGATGCTCTATCCAACTGAGCTACCGGGTCAATAGCTGTATTTTACTCTGTCATTCAGAACGAAGTCGAGGAATCTTCATTTGTCATTCCCACGAAAGTGGGAATCTATTTGAATAGATTCCGGGTCGAGCCCGGAATGACAGACCTCACCCTTACATCCCTCCCCTTGATAAGGGGAGGGAAAAGAGGGAGAGGTGCCACCCTCTCCGTTGATACTGAGAGGGGAAAACGGAATGTTTATTTGAGGTCGAGGGAGATGAGATTGAAGACGTCGGGTTTTTGGTTGAGATTGGAGAGGATGAGTAGATGACTGCCGTCGGCAGAAGAGGCAGCGAAGTTGCCGTTGATTTTGGCGGAAATGATGGGGGTTAGGTTGTTGTCGTCGTACTCGACGATGGAGATGCCATCGCCATTGCTAACGACGAGGTGACGGCTGGTGGAGTACCAACTGAGATTTCCGGTGGAATGAGGGTCGGTTTGACCACGAAGAAGGTTGATTTGTTTCAGTATCGATGTTTGGGGAAGGCTACCATTGATGACCAGAGGTTGAGAGATTTTGGGATCAAAGTTGGCTTCTTTGATGAGGTAGTTACGGTCTTCTTTGAGATCGTAAATATAGGTTTTACCGGCGATCAGTTTTCTGGTTTCGGTGGTTGGATTAGTGCCTTGAATCACCTTGCCGATGAGATTATCGGGGAGAATTTGATCTTCTTTGGCGGTATAGAGGAGCTTTTCACGATCCGGAGAGAAGTAGACGTTGACGGCAGAGGCGGTGGCGATTTTTTCCATCAGTTCAGGAAGGCGAGTCAGGCTATTTTTGTTGACACTGGTCAGCTGCTCCTGCCATTGGGTGAGGATCAGAGTCAGTCTAATCGTCGCGTCTGCCAGAGTTTTGGTCTGGTTCATGTTTCGGGAGCTGAGGAGATGGGAGAAGGTGACTTTCTTGTCGTCGTGGAGGACGGCGAGGATCTGAGTGCCGTCGGGAGACCAGATCAGTTCGGCTTTGGTGTAGTCGTAAACACTCATATCGGTGATCTGGACGATTTGATTGCCAAGAATAGTGTTGTTTCCTAGGGAAAGGACGTAGACGCCGTTGTCCTGACTGAAAGGTGAATTGGTGAGGACGTAGACGAGACGGTTTCCGTCGGGACTGACGAGCGGCTTACTCACTTGGTAAAAAGTAAGCGGGGTGCTGCTGGCGATAGCCGGAAAAAGGCGGGCGTCGGTGGAGCTGACAAGTTCGGATTTGATAGGGAAGGTTTTGGTCCAAGGATGAAAACCGGTTTTGATGATCTTGATGGCGTAGTCGTCAGGAGAAAGGTAAAGAGTGTCGTCAGTGACGGTGGTGAGCCGGTCATTGATGAAGACCTGAGCGCCTTTGGGATATGAGGTTGTAGAAAGAAGTCCGGTGCCTTTGAGGGTCATTTTGCTGATATTAGGCCGATAGCCTTTGGCGATTCTGATGGCCAAAACGGTCCCGCCCACGAGAAGAAGGAAGGCGAAGATGGTGATGAGGAGGCGGTCGCGCTTGATGGACTTGGTCATAGGTATGATTTTACATCACTTTGTCATCGCGAGGAAATGAAATGACCGTGGCGATCCATATATAGCTCTCTCAAAACAAAATGTCGGTTTTATATGGTAATTCGCTATGTCATCCTGAACTTGTTTCAGGATCGATGCTGAAATGACCCTGAAATAAATTCAGGGTGACATTATTCAGCATGACATCTAGTTTTGAGGTTGCTATAGATTGTCATTCCGACCTCCGAGCCGGAATCTATCTGTATCACCCCCGATCGAATACGATCTTCCCCCTCTTAAATTAAGAGGGGGTAAGGGGGTGATATGGATCCCGGATCCCCGAGGAAATACTCGGGACAGGCAAGTCCGGGATGACAGATGAATATACCTCACCCTTACGTCCCTCCCCTTGATAAGGGGAGGGAAAGAGGGAGAGGTGTGAGGGGGGCGTGTTAAAATGCAGCCATGCGATTGAGATTGTCAAAAAGAGTGGGAATTGATCTGGGGACGGCCAACTGTCTGGTCTATGTCGTGGGTGAGGGAATTGTGATGGAAGAGCCGACGGTGGTAGCGGTTTCGCTGACGGACTCGAAGGTTTTGGCGGTGGGCAAGGAAGCGGAGGCGATGCTGGGGAGAACTCCCGGAAATATCAAGGCGAGCAAACCGATGCGGGATGGTGTGATCGCCGATTATGTCGTGACCGAGGCAATGATGAGGTATTTCCTGCGGAAGGTGGGAGCGGGCAACCAAATCTTCAAACCGGAGGTAATGGTGTGCGTGCCGGCCGGTGTGACCCAGGTAGAAAGGCGCGCGGTCCTCTCGGCCACCATGAGTGCCGGGGCGAGGACAGCGTATTTGATTGAAGAACCCTTGGCGGCGGCGATTGGCGCTGGAGTGCCGATTGCGGAGGCCAGTGGAAATATGATTTTGGATATGGGGGGAGGTGCCAGTGAGGCGGCGGTTATTTCGCTCGGAGGAGTGGTCGCTTTCAAGAGTGTTAGAGTAGCTGGTAACAAAATAGATGAATCTATATCACGCTATGTCAGAAAGAAACATAATTTGGTGATTGGGGAGATTACGGCAGAAAGAATCAAAGTAAAAATTGGCAGTGCCACAAAACCGGTGAAGGAGGAGACGCTCGAAGTCACTGGCCGCGATAGCGTGACGGGATTGCCCAAGTCAGTTGTGGTGACGTCCACGGACGTCTTTGTGGCGATTAGTGAACCGCTTTCACGGATTATCAATATGGTGAAGTCAGTGTTGGAAGAAGTGCCTCCAGAACTATCCAGTGACATCATTGATAAGGGGATTGTGATGAGCGGGGGGACGGCGACTTTGCGAAATTTTGACAAGCTTTTGACTGCCGAAACAGGAGTTCCGGCCTTTGTGGCGGAGGATCCACTGAGGTGTGTAGTAAAAGGTACTGGGATAGCATTGGAAAATCTGGAGTTATATCGGCGAAGTGTAACGGCGAATAAGTAAGATTTCCTGTATATCAAGTTATTTTATGTCTATTATCAGTTGGTGAATTTGATTGCTATTTTGATAACTAGATTTGAATTTGAATATTTACGAATGCGAAATATAGGGTTTATTGGCGATCCATATAGATTGCCACATCGCGTACTCTCCCACGGGGATACGCGGGATCTGCGACTTGCAATGACGAGGCACCGTCATCGCGAGTGTATTCGCGTGGCGATCCATATAGATTGCTTCTCCCGCTAAGCGGGATCGCAATGACAGACCTCACCCTTACATCCCTCCCCTTGATAAGGGGAGGGAAAAGAGGGAGAGGTGTGAGAGCGGTGATATGGGGAGGTACGGGGTTAAATTCAGTAGGAACCCCGTAGTCGATTCCCGCATACCACTGGGGGTAGGGTAGGACGGTTTGCGGTAATTAAATTGTTGAGTAGGGGACGTAAGCCTAATTCGTGGCTACGTTGTTCGTGGAGCTTATCTTCGGAGATTCTGGCTGTGCGTGGATACCCTTGCGGAGATGGACTTTGACGTCATTGCGCCCGTCCGTCCTCTGGCGGAAGGAGCATTCGACGTGGCAATCTATGCAAATAATCCTGGATCGTCACGCTACCGCTCGCGATGACGAGTTGACTCTTCGGAATGACATATAGATTGCTTCTCCCGCTTAGCGGGATCGAATGACAAGGAGTGGTATTGGAGTTTTTTGTCATAATCAGAATATATCAGTTATTTGTATTGTATCGGTCTATTTACTTCTGACATTAGTTAAAAATTTATTTTCATAAATATATGTTTTGATAGAGTATATAGTTTCTGTCTAGTGATATTGATCATTGATTGCAGATTTTGTCTCGCGAAGCGAGATTTAGCTTTGATATTTGAGAACTTATTTTATTCGTAATTTACGATTTGATGCTGGAGAATTTAATTGTAGGAAGGAATATAGTATATTTATCATATTAGGTGACGGCCGTTCTATTAGAGGATATTGTTAAATATCTTATAGTGGTGATGATTTTTGCTTGTTGGTTGAGTAGAGTTGATTTTCGGACAGTTATTTCATGTAAGTGTCAGTAATCAGCGTGTGAAAACAGCCTAGGGAGTGAGTTTTCGGGATTGATCTATCGCTTAAAATAGGGAATTGGGTTGTTTAGCGGTTAGTGTACTCGAGTGATAGTTTTGAGGCTAAACGTTGATGGGGATAGGGATTCAAGATTTAGGATTCAGGATTCAGGAATTATGAGTTGCGTGTTCCTGATAAGATACTAGCATATATGGTGAAGAAAATGGTTTTGGGGACGCGGGTGGATTTGGTCAGTCAGTCAGAGGCGGTGAATATGGTCTCCGGTTGGATTGAAGTCGGAGGCAAGACCAGAGTAGTAGCAACGGCATATAGTGAATTCTTTGTGGCTGCGCTAGGCGACAAAGCCTTTAGAATGGCCCTAGAAGGCTCGGATTTGGTCACCCCTGATGGGATAGGGCCGCTGGCGGCAATCAGATACCAATTGCTCAGTGCTCAGTGCTCATGGACCATTTGTCATTTGTTAACTGGTTTTAGAGTTGGGGTGGATATTTTGAGAGGGCGGGTGGGTCAGCCGGTATCCGGATATTGGCTGTTTGAGACTTTGGTAGCGAAAGCGGCCAAGGAGGGCTGGTCGGTGTTCTTGCTGGGAGGATTTGGAGAGACGGCGGAGAAGCTTGCACAAAAACTCGAAACTGAAAAAACTCGAAAACTCAAAGTAGAATATGAGGGGGGGGCGCGGAATGAGGCGGAGATGACTGGTGAGGCAAATGAGGTGGTGATTGAGAAGATAAACAAATTCAAGCCGGATCTGTTGTTTGTGGCCTACGGTCCGGTGAAGCAGGAGAAGTGGTTGGCGGAAAATAAAGGGAAGTTGAGGGTGAAGGTAGCGATGGGAGTAGGTGGGACGTTTGACGAGGCGCTGGGGTTGGTTCGGGAAGCCCCTGTTGCATTCTCCAAATATGGTCTAAAATGGTTTTGGCGGCTCCTCCAACAGCCGCAGCGATTGCCCCGTATATTCAAAGCTACCTTTGTGTTTGCTTGGTTGGTCTTTGTCGATTCGCTAAAAAATAAGAATTTACGAAACTAAGAAGTTAGGAATCTACGAATTTATTTGGAGATGGGGTTTATTCCGAGCATCCACAGGACGCTTTCTTTTTTGTAGCGACGGTCGCCGCGGGAGTTGATGCGGATGGCGGGGAGCTTGCCACGCTTGCCCCAGCGCTTGATGGTGAGGGTGGAAACGCGCAGAAGAGTGGCGACTTCGGAGACGGTCAGCAGGTCGGGGAGGTTGGCGAGATTGACTTCTTGCTTGCCAGCAGGCGGGTCTTTTTTTTCGTTATTGTCCATATCTGATATACAAGTTATCAGATAGGTTATAGAGAGTCAATGGGGTAGATTGAAGATGGGAGACATGTGGTTAAATGAGAGTATGTCAGTGGGTGATGAAAGAGATCCGGAAGTTATACAGGTTGGTTCTGGTTTGGTGCGAGTTGAAGCGGGTTTGGTGTTTGATAAAGAAGCTGAATTAAGGAAGACGGTTCTGGCTGAATTGTTGCGCTTAAAAGTAGTCTCAATTGATGAAAGTCGATTACCTGGCGGCATTATCGTTGATAATCTTAATTTCTTTCGGGGTAAATCGATGGCGAAAGACTCGGATTCGGGTGAAGATTTGACTGTGTTTGAAGTAATGGAACGGGTCCCTGCGCCAATGAAAAACGGATTGGGAGGTCAAGACTCACAGAAAAATTACTATCACGTCTTTCGGGACCAGATGGTGGCGACGGAGGAGGATCTAAAGAATGGAGTTGGTGCGAGAGAGATGTTTTTTACCTTGAACGACGCTGCGGATTTGAAAAACCCTGGTCGATTGAGAGACTATAAGGGGAGGTTTTACTTACTTCTGTCAGAGTTGGGAGGAGAATTTGACGTGAGAAATAATTTTCAGCCGACCAAGAATGAGGGTTTCGATTCTGGAGTGGATTCTTTTGCGGCCAACGTTTTGGCGATGATATATATTTTGGGTGAAGGAGAACGTGATGAAGACGGGGCGCTTTGGGTAAATAAGACAAGTGGTGATAGTGCGGAAACACAGAAATTGTCCGGCAGCTGGTTGGCAAGAATGGGTTTTAAATCGTATAGTGGTTTGAAGTGGAGGGATCAACCGAGAGAGTTGATTGCCAGATACGGCAAAAGTATACCTAATGGAATGTTGAGTGCCGAGGATTTTTCCGACAGAACAAGAGAAAAAATGATCGTAGGCACTAACGGTCAATTGGTGGTTGAGAATACTAGGATATTTTTTGGACGCAATCGCCTGGGTTACCAAGCGGTCAAAATTTCTAGTGACGGAACGTATGTATTATTGAGTCCTGCTGATGCAAAAGGCCAGAGGGCGGTTGACGGGGTGTTCAGAGCCGGTCGGGTGGGGGGAATAATAACGCGACCCAATGTGGTCGAGGGGAAAGTAATCGGTATGAGGGGGGGGAGTTATCAGGAACGAAAATTACAACCTAGGATAGTAATTCGGCGATATGACGGAGAAGGGAAGGTCCATGCTTGGAGGGTTGACAGTAAGGTTGCCGCTAGCGGACTACTGAAGCTAAGAGAACGTTTGAAGAAAATCGATCCTACGGTATTACCAAAATTGGATTCGTTACCGTATGAGAGGCAGCTTTTTTTACTTCACGGTTACATGCAGTTGAATGAGGTTGACAGAGGGAAGTTTGAGGGTGGTTTGGTCAGATGGTCCTCTACCCAGATTGAGGCAAAATCATATTTGGCTCAGTATAGCGGTTTGGCGACAGTGACCGAGGCGGGTCAAGTTGACGCCAGTTATTGTAAAACAGTCGGACTCTTGCGTAACTTTCGACATGTGGTTGAGGGCGAGATAGGTGATGACAGCGAGCCACAAAATCGGTCGCTAATTGAGTTTATAGCTAGGATTACCGAGAGTGTGGCATTTCGGACGGGGACACTCTTAAGTAAGGTAACCGTTGAGAATGAAGAGGTGGTTCGGGCTGAAATGGATAAATTAAATGGTTTGCTATTGGCGATGGAGTCTTCGGTGGTGGATTTTGACAAAAAGAATGGATTGAGAAAGACAGCCATATTACGGGACGATAAGGGAGTTGTCTCTAGTATCACGGTTCATCAAAAATTTGGATCTCAAGCTGGTGCGGATGAATTGTTTATTACATTTCGACCGGAAAGAAATGATGGCTTAGTAACCAAAGGGGGTGGGCATCCCAGAATTGGTATGACGTTTAGAAATACTACGGGGAGTTTTAATTTGCGAGTTGACCTAGACAAAAATGGTCTTTCGGTGGATGTTGGTAGTCATAGCGGTGAATTTGCCGGACAAATGGCTAAGGCTGGCTTGACACACTATACATATGGAATTATTGACCCGGGTTATCAGAGCCTATTTGGTGCCTACGTTAAGAGGCTGGCTCAGATTTGGGGAGTTTCTGAATCCACGTGGACACGATCTCGCGGTGTTCAGTAGCCGTATTTTCCCAGAGAATCTCGAACAGATCGGAAAAGGTGGCACTGATCGGAACACTGTCGATAATAGTTGAGATAATTTTGCCTTTGAGGGAGGTAATGGCTACTTTTGAGCCATAGACGATAATTTGTGAGGGAAGGAGGTACTTGGGGTTTTGGGTGATATGTCTTTCGACGAGCCTATCTTGGTCGTGAAATAGGTAGTTATTTTTGGTGTCGTCTTCTAGGGGAGTAATGGTGCGGGTATGGATATCCAACTTTATTTGAGCTCTTATTTGTTCATTGATGATTGAGTTTAATTCTTGGTTTTTGTCGTCTAAGACTGAACGGAAAAGGAGAAGATTTTTGGCTAATTTGTTTATGTCCTTGTACGTTTGTTTTATCCCCTCCAGCCCTTCAAATGAGCTAATTATCGGTCTGATTTCGGTCAGACGGTATGCGCTCTGGAGGTCGGGGAGGATGTTTTCGAGATTGGTTTTGGCGGCTTTGGCCTGAAGCTGGATTTGCTCGGAGAGGTCGAGGAGGATGTCTGGTGAATTGGGGGTGAAAGTCGAGGCTTTGCCCGCCTTTGGCGAGGCATCGCCGGCGAGGCTGGATTTGACCAGCCCGAGTTTGGCAAGCTCCTGACTGACGGTGTAGACGTAGGTTCTTTTGACATTGGTGGACTTGGCTAGCTGGCTGGCAGATTGGGGTCCGTGGCGGAGGAGGGAGAGATAGATACTTGTCTGGTCGGCGCTCAAATTGAGGCTTTGAAGAAGTTCTTCCGGTTTCATCTACTTCTACTATATGTAAATACTTTCTGACAGTCAAGAGGTGGTTGAGGCTATATTTACTGTCAGGGGGACTTGACAAAGCCCATAACATATGTTATATTACCGATTAATTGATGATTTCTGAATCGTCAAAGTACATTTACATTCGAGTCGGACAACTGATCTTTAGCAATAAGGATCAAAAGGGGAAAGTTCTTAGCCTTGGTAGGTTGAGAGCAAATACCGCGAAAGTTGCTAATTGACCCACGGGTCGAGGTGCGACGATCGAGACTAATTCAACCGGAAGCCAATCTGCTTCTGACTCGGGGGAACCCGATCATCAGGAAAGAGAAGCCGAAGGTTACCACAGACACAACAATCCCGCCTCATCTTTTCCTGTCCCTATCCTACCTGTCCATTTCGCGCAAGCGATTTTAGGTGAGAAGAGATTATGGCGAAGATGGTGGGATAAAGAGCATGAGAAATCGTACTTTTTATCCCACGGTATATCCGGCGCGAATGTTTCTCGTTATCCTTGTCATTCCGGACTTGATCCGGAATCTATATAAATAATTTCCCAAAAAGATTGGTTGCCCGATTCGAACAGTACCTTAAAAAGTCAATTTTCTCTTTTCTTCTTTCGGAAGAACCCGGGCCGCGTGTTATCTGCGCGCCCGGGATTCTCCGGAAAAATCGATGTTTTTTAATGCCCCAGCTGGGGCGGCCGCTAAGGAGGCGGTTTTTGATGAAAGCATACAATTTTGTTCGCGGCCATTTGACAGATGGCCTCGCATTAACGACCGATGAAAAACTCGGTCGAATTGTATTTCTCGGCGAGGTCGGCCGGGGCCGACGCTATGAGAAAGTGGCGTTGGACCGGCATAACCCGCCGGCGGTGGTAGATGGACGCGTGCTGGATTGCCAGCCGCGTAAAGTCACCCTCCAGCCGAAAGACGGGAAGCCCGAGAAGATTTTTTACGTTCTCGAGCAGTCCCGCGGTGGTTCGGACGCAGTTTTGGTCCGAATTTTTACCGAGGGGACGTACACAAAGAACACCCGTGGGCGTTGGCAAACGATTGCGGGGAATCCCGAGACCATCATCTCGGGGTACGGCGCCTACGGCGACGCCGGCCGAATTGGCAACTGGGATGATGGCCTCGTCCTCATGCGCCCGGGAGACGTAGTGAAAGTCACGTTATCCGGGGGCTCGAAGTTTGAGCCGTATGCGATTTGGTTCAATGATGGCGCCCCCCAATGCGCCACTTGGAAAGAGTACGAGACCCTGACCGCGGTCACTTCGGCGCAAGCCGAGGCGTCCGGGTCGGGTCTCAAAATTCTTTTCGGCCAAATGCCAACCTTCACTTGGTCTCACGGCAAAGTTGAGCCGGGGATCAAGTTGGCCAAGGGCCTGACGGGCCCGATGGTGTCGTTAGGTGAATCCGGCCGGGGGCGCACCTTGACCGAGGTGCCTCTGGTCAACTACCCCGTCGAGGGGAAGTTGATCGAGGCGGCCGTAGCCGTCCTCAAAGAGGAAACCAAACCTTCCCGTTATCCCGGGGGTGAGCCGGAGACGAAAGTCTCTTACGGCTTGACCCAAGGGGCCGCGAAGGAAGCTGGTTCTGGTTTCCTAGTCAAAGTCTCGAGCTCGTGGGTTTATACCCGTGGGTCGAGTCCGGAGATCTCTGCCTGGAAAGGTAACTCGACTTTTCTGGCGGAAGGCCGGGGGGCTGAAGGCGATGCTGGCCGGATTTATGATTGGCCGGAAATCCTCGTTGTCCTCCATGAGGGTGACGTTCTTTTTATCCGTCCGGAAGGCGGATACAAAGTTCGTTCATACACCCTCTTCGTAAAAAACGGTCAGTTGAAAACTGAGCCGTGGGTGACCTGGAAGGTTGAAGACGCGAAGCGCGACCCCGAGTTCTATGTCGCTAAGGGAACTGCGCCTTCGGCGGGGCTTGTGCCCGCCGAGTGGATTGGGAGGGTCGTTTCCGTCCAGGTCCTCGAGAATAGTCGCGATCAAGGCGATCATCTCGAAGAAAAACAGGTCGGTGAGGTCATTTCCATTTCGCCCTTGGTGTTGAATCTGGGGTGGGACGGTCAGGACCGCTACGACGTGACGATCAATCAGGCGACCTGGGTCCGCCTCGAGAGGGACAAGAAAGTAGTCCGACTCGGAGGCGAAGCCGCCGAAAAGCGGCAGTCGCTTCGGGCGAGGTTGGAACAGTTGATGGTCGAGGCTGGACAGGCCTTGGCCAAAAGCTACACCTCTCTGGCCAGCGAGGAACTGCGGAAGGAATTGTACGACGCTTCCCGCAGTTATTACTGGACGCTCGACACCCTGCCCACCGAGGGATGGGGGAATACGATCAGTGCTTTCGTCGAAAAGGCCGAAGCGACCCTGAAGCAATTCCGGGAAGTTGAGGCCGAACTTCAAGCCCGCGAAGCGGCCGGAAAGTCGGGTGAAATGATGCCCGATTACCGCGTCCGCCTTGGTGGGTCGAAAAATGGCCGAGCCGTGGAAACGGCTTGGGCTATTTTGCCGGATGGTTCGACTGTGACCCCGAAAGGGGATTACGGCGAAGCCATTTTCGGCGATTTGACCCCGACGGCGCTCGTAGTGACTCATCTCGAGTCCAACTACGGCTACCGCTACTCGGAGGCCTGGATCGTCGCTCATCTGCCCGCCAAGGTGACCGAGGCCCAGAAGGCCAAGGTTGTCGAGTTGGGGCAAACCGCCCACAAGTACTTCGTGGGCGGCAAGACCGGCTGGGACCTCGCCGAAAAAGAGGTCTACTTCCAGACCGCCTACGACCGGGACTTCCGGACGGAGGAGGAGTTAGCGGCCAATCGCGAGATGACGGCCGCCTTCCCCATTGATTTGGGGATCTGGAAAGTAATGCGTTCCTGCGAGTCCGGGAAGCGCACGGTCTGGGCAGAACGCCGGACCGAGGGCGATTCGAATCGCCCGAGTGAGGTGATGGCGATGGCCTTCAAAGCGGCCGTGGCCAAGCGCCTCGATGACTAGTGTCTTTCTGGGGTGGCGGGTTTGTAACCCGCCACCCCAATTCTATTTTTCTGAAAGAAGAGGAGAGAATGTGTTCGATTGAAGTAGTTTCGTTTTGCCTGCCTGTGAAGCTTGACCCTGGACAGGAATCAGGTGACGCAGGCGGATAAGACGAAATTAATGCCCCAGACGTAATAGTACCTTTCGATTTTATGTTCGAAGGGGATGTTGAGACGCGATAGGGTGAGTCCTGTTGCACTTTGGTAGGTATCAATAAGCCCCCAAACCAGATTGATGGATTCGATATAAATGTTGCCCCATTTTATTTGATCGTCTTCGATACCATCGGGGATTGGGAAGACGTCTTGATCAATATCTTGAGATTCTCTTGAGGTCATTTCATCTCATCTAGGGGGAGATCTATCTCGTCAGCGACCTGCTGGAGTTGATTCCCCGAAAAGATTCGGAAGTGGGGTTGGTCGAGTTGCGATTCTCTCAGTTGTTGAATGGTTTTTTGCCGTTTTTCGCCTTTGGTTTCAAGTTCTTCAGTAAGCAACCTGTAGGTGACTTCGTCAAAGTCCTTGGTTATTTCTCGAGTTAGCTCGAGAAATTTCTCCATAAGGGGATAATCTATGACATCAATTTTGGATAAATCAAGACCAGAAACGTTACTTGGAAGTTTTGGGATCTTTTGGTCTTCGAGCTGTTCTATGACCTTTGATGGTCTAACCGCGGCGGATCGATGGACAGTGGAGATAATGTCACTGATGTCATCAATTGCGTGGTCGGGACGGCTCATGGTTTGAATATAACATCAAATAGGGCCATAATTTCGGACAGGAATCGGGTGACGCAGGCAGGTAAGACGAAATTGGGGTATAAAGATAGTATGAGAGAAGCTCAAGAGAGGATGACGATGAGTCCAAAGGAAAGAATTGATGGTCTGGTTCCGTCTGAGAAGAGGAAGCTAACACATACAATTGTGCATGAAGCGGGGCATGCCGCAAAGGCAATTTTATTGGGACTAAGAGTTTCCGGATACGTTATTGGAGATTATGGGTGGGGAGACCAGGGTGCTTATAAAAAACCGAAAGGAGTCGTAGATGGAAAAGTAATTTTAAACCAAGCTATAGGTGAGACGGACTGGGAAAGGAAATTGAAAATGTCTGCAGCCAGTGGTGCGGCAGCAGAATTGGTGTATTTTGGATATATTAACTCCACTGCAGGTCAACAAAAGGTTGACCGTTTGACTGGGAATTTTCGTTCCTATAGAGAGATTGATGAAATGGCCAATAAAATTGCTGATGAACTTGAAGCGAGTGAGATTTTTTATGAGTGTATCCGAAGGATGGCGAGAGGCGAGGCCCTTGATGATTTGAGTGTGAAAACCTGACCTTGGACAGGAATCGGGTGACGCGGGCGGACCTGCTGAAAGCCAAGGCATTCAGGCGGGCGGGTAAGACGAGATGGAGTGGGTTTTTGACAAATGGGATGGGGGTGGCTATATTATCGGATAATGAGCGAGAGAATAAGAAGATTTAAGGCGGGGGAAGCGGGGAAAAGTCTGATGTCGTTGATGGCGGGGGAAATTGGTTTTGGGGAACCGTTTGAGGATGTCAGTTCTCAGTTGGAGGCGTTGGACGAGATACAAAGGAAGTCCTTGGTCCTACTGGTGGCCTGTGACAGAATTTATGGATTTTTTGAGAATCGGGTTGGGATGGCCAATGGGCCACGTTTGGTGAAGCTGGTTCGCGACTTGGCCGGTGATCTTCATCTGTCATTCCGGCCCCCGAGCCGGAATCTAGACGAAATCGATGTCTCCAAAGAAGAGGCGAGAGCGTATTATGATGAGCTCGTGCGAATAGGCGCGATGGAATATATGGGCGAACTTGGTAGAAAGGATGTTTTTTGCACGATTTGGGAATGTATCAACAAGATGGTGGGCGAGGAGGAATCAACTTTGGAAGAAGCCTTGCGACCTTAGCCAATAAAAAGCCCCCCGCAGTGCGGGGGGCTTTTCCAAACAATTGTGTGTGGTGTGCCGAGTTACTTCGGCGTCGCAGGGGCGGGAGGGGTGGCCTTACGAATGGCCACCATGAGATTTTGCTGGATCTCATCCCAGTCGGTGCTAAAATCGTCAACTTCATCACTCAAGCGAGTTGTTTCGCTGTCGATCATGCTGACGATGGCGAAGTACTGCTGAGCCAGTTCGGTTGAACTGAACATGGCGGTCGATAGTTCGAACGAAGCGACCTTACGCTTGATGATCGTCAGGTTTGCCAGCTTGATCAGGTCGATGGCGCGCGCCAGATTGGCATATTCGCCGATCTTGCCTACCTTGGATACGACACTGGCAGGAGCAGTAGAAGTCCCGCCGGCGCGACGCAGGCATTCGATCGCCTCGCGGTTCCAGGCGTAGATAGCGTTGGTGTTGAGGCCCATGAACTTCAGGTCGTTGACCATGGAGTTCAAGACGTCGACCGCCTTTTTGGTGACGTAGAGCCGCTGGATTTCAAGCATAACCTCTTTGTTTGGTTGGAAGCCTTCGGTTTTGACGTTTTCCTCACCGAAGTCTGAGGCAGGAACGGAGAAGAGATTGGTCCAGTCACGGGCTTCAACGATACATGCGAAGGCGTAGGCCATGTTGGCCACCAGATCCCCATCGTATCCCGGGTAGGGGGTCAGAGTAATGGTGGTTGGGGCATCTTCGCGGTACCCGTACCTGGCCACCCCGGGATTTAGGTCATCGTTGACGACTAGGTGCCAGATGGCTGAACGTTTTTCCTTGGTGGTGGTGATACGCACCGAGACGATGCGAAGATCTATTTTCACCTCGAGTTCTGCTTTCACAATTGTTGGAATATCAAAGAGCTTGGACATGGATACCTCCTTTAGGGGTTGTCCGGTAGGAAAGGAAGAAAGTACCGCCGCTGTTGACGGATTGGGGAGATGATAGCCTATATATAGTAGATATGCAAACTGGGGGCGGAAAAAGGGGAGAGTTCTACCTCTTGGTAATACTGATTTGACAGGTAGTATTACTTTGGGATACAGTAGTATTACTATGGTGGGAACTTCGACAGTTACTTCAAAGGGGCAGGTGACGATACCTATGTCTATTCGGGAGTATTTGGACATTAAGGCTGGCAATAAGGTTTATTTTGAAGCTGTATTGAACCCTAGAAGTGTGAAAGTAAGTAAGTCGTCTGGCAGTACTGTGGATGAGATTGCCGGATCACTTCATTCTGACGTCGGCTATGTGGACTTAAATGTAGTTCGCGAAAAGGTAGCCAAGGACATAGCTGCATATTATGCCAAAAGGTCGAGATAGAATTGTTTGTGTCGATACAAATGTTGTTTTGAGGCTGATTTTGGCTGATGATGAGGTTTTGCATCGAAGGGCTAGGGAAATATTTAAAGAAGGTGAGATCGGAAGGGCAAAGATTTACATTGACGAAGTGGTTTTGGCAGAGTGTGTTTGGGTTTTGAAAAGTTTTTATAAGAAATCCCGGGAGCAGATTTGTGAAGTGCTTTCAAAACTATTATCGCTAAAGTACATGGCTAACCCAAGAGGGAAAATGGCGAGAGAGTCTTTGTTGATTTACAAAACAACGAGTCTTAGCCTTGAAGATTGTTGGCTCATGGTATTGTCAAAGAGTCAAAATTACGATTTTCAGACGTTTGACGTCAAGTTACGGAAACGAGCGGAGAGGGGGAAGTAAGGACAAAAAACCCGGGCGAACCCGGGGTTTTTGTTTCGCACCTCCGCCAAAGGCGGAGTTCGCAAAAATTAAATTACTTTAATTCAATTTTTGCTCCAGCGGCCTCGAGCTTCGCTTTGGCGGCTTCGGCGTCTTCTTTCTTGGCGTTTTCAAGGAGGACGGCGGGGGTCTTCTCGACTAGGTTTTTGGCTTCCACCAAACCTAGATCGGTTTTGATCTCGCGAACGGCCTTGATGACACCAATTTTGTTAGCACCGGCATCGGTGATAACAACAGAAAACTCAGTCTTCTCTTCGACCGCCGCAGCGGCTACGGGAGCACCTGCCTGCGCTAAAGCTACGGCGGGCGAGGCGGTGACACCGAATTTCTCTTCGAGAGCTTTGACTAACTCAGCTACTTCCAGAACGGAGAGTTCACTGACTTGGTCAACGATTTTTTGGAGTTTGTCGCTCATGTGTTTGTTTGTTAATTAATAATTACTGGAACCTGTTTCGAGTAATTTTTAATTTTCAGTTTTCAATTTGCAGTGAATTTCCAATTGCCCAATTTATAAATAAGTTTGAAAATTTGGGATTTGAAAATTTTTTGGAAATTGTAAATTGATAATTGTAAATTATTTTTTGATTCTGATGGCGTCGAGGGCATAGACCAGTAATTGGGCTGGAGTGGCGAGCTGACGAACCAAGGCTTGGGCTGGAGCTTGGAGTTGGGCGAGGAGAGAGGCGAGGAGCTGTTCGCGGCTGGCCAACTTGCTGAGGACTTCAATATCCTTGATAGAGAGAATCTTGTCGTCCATTAGGCCGAGCTTGATTTCGGGGAGATTTTTGTCTTTGTCCTTGATGAATTCAGCTAGGGCTTTGGTGGTGGTGACGGCGTCGGTTTGGGCAAAGATGACGGCGGTGGGACCATTGAGGACGTCTTCGACGTCTTTGGGGAGAGTGCCGAGCTTTTCGGTGAGGGCGAGCTTTAGGAGGTTGTTCTTGGCGACCATGAATTCACCACCGGAGGTAGCGATTTTGGAACGGAGCAGGGTTTGCTCGGAGACGGAAAGGCCGGCGTAATTGGCCAGAATGACCGCCTTGGCGGTTTCTAAGCCGTGTTTGACTTCGGCGAGAGAGTGGACGTTTCTTTGACTAGGCATATTTACCTGCTGAGGATTTATTGATAACCTCAGGTCTTTGGACTAGGGGAGATTATATCACGTTTTTGGCGAGACTGCTCAAGATTCTAGTTTTGCCGAAGTAGCCCATTTTGAGGAGTTGTTTGTCATGGGTGAGAAAATAATCGCAATCGGCCTCGATCGCTGATTGGAGCTGAATGTTGTCCTCCAAATCGTCGGTGGGTCCGACCAAGGATCTTTCTTCCAGCAGAGTTCTGGTCAAATCTACCATTTCAAATTGAGATATTGTGGCATTAGAATTCGGGTTTGGCACTCTTTTTTTCTCGACGTAGAACAAAATATGTATAGATAGAGGCGAGATATACACATGATGTTGATCCAAGTCTGACGCGAGGATTTTGTTTCCTCTTCCTTCAATAAGATCGATAAAGATATTAGTGTCAAGAAAGACTTTGGCCATGTTTTTTCATCATTGCTTCGCGATATCTTCTGTCTCTTTCTTCATAGCTTAGTTTGGGGAGATTCATTTTTGTTACAATTTTTAAGACCCTCTTTGCGTCAAAGATTTTCCCCTCAGCTTTTTGAGGACTGATTTTGCCGATGATCTTAGAACGGTGAACTAAATGGACAGAGGTTCCGGAAGAGAGTAGGTCAACCAGATGAGATGATTTGGTCCGAAGTTCGGTGGTGGTAATTAATTGCATGGTTTAAATGTACATTCTAATGTACATTTTGTCAAGCAAGTTGACAGGTAGTGGTAGAATTGTGCTTATCTGATCTAGAACTTTATATATTTATATAGATAGTAGGTATCATAAGTTTGGAACAGAGCACTTTAATAATCTGTTCCATAAATAAAATCCACACCACAAGGAGAAATAGCTGATGTATTTGATTCCGTTGTATCGATTGCTTGATCGAAACTCGGCCCCACCGCACTCCAAAATTGTGATGGTGAAACTTTTGAAATGCACTGGTACTTGTAAAATGAATCTCAGGGCGTTTTTGGCTGATCGTGAAATGCAGGCGCTTGTGACTCTTGATTTGGTCGCTTGGAAAGATCGCCGCCTCGTTGTGACTGAAAAGGCCCGTAAATTGGTCGAAGCCGACTAGCCCAAAGCTCATCGGGCAAAAGGTGAGCATTTCAATCAGCCCCCTTCGGGGCAATATGTCTTACGCCCCTTTGAAAGGAGGGCAAAATGACAAACTTACATCAAAATCGTCCTTTGTCGGTAGTTAGTCCCGGCGAAACTATTGAGGAGAAACTAGCTCGTCTTCGCAACAAAGCGTACCTCCCTCCTTCCCCCGCTGTTCCTCAGGCCGCACCACAGGAAGAAGTCGAAGAACTTGGCGGTGATGACGACGAGGGAGAACCAGATATGTCAGGCGTGATTGAAAAAGACCGGGGGGGGTTCTTGGACGGCATCTTCGATGCCATCGACGAGAACCTGCCGCGGAACGCTCCCGACTTCGTCAACAGCAAGACGATCGTGTTCGGCGTGCTGGGAATCGCCGTGTTGTTGCTGATCGTTGGCTTGGTGTTCGCCCTCTCGGGCGGCGGCCCTTCGAACTCAGCGACGGTGTTACCCTCGGCTACGGCCGTTCCGACCATGGCTCCGGCGCCGACGCCGGTCGATCCGCAAGTACTGCTGGAGCCGGCCAAGGTCGAAATTAACCTTTTGGCTCGGCCGTTCACTTTGCTGGGGTGGGTGGATCGCTTCCCGTGGTTCCTAGTCACGTTTTTGACTGTGGTACCACTGGCCCTGATCATGCTGATGGTGTCTGATAGACTATCAGCTCAGGAGTTGACGGACCTGCGAGTGATCGGTATTGGCCTGCTGTTATTGCTCGTTGCGATGACCGCGGCAGAGGGGTGGACGGCCCTCTTGCAGAATATGAAGGCCCAGCCCCCGCCCGGCTTTTCTCCCAACACTCTGGTTGTCCTCGGATTGTTGGCAAACATCATTGCCTCGGGGATTGCCTCGTATCAGGGGAAAACCGACTGGACAGGACTGGCTGTCTCGGGGTTCTTCATTCCGGGCGTGTTTCTGGCTGGTTGGTATAGCCATGACATGGCCTGGTCAGTTACAGGCTGGGTGATGATGGCCTTGGGGTTGGCAATTGAGATTTTGGAAATCAGCCGTCTTCATCGGACCTTGGCAGCCGTGATCATCGGTATGGTCGCGATGGTCATGTTTTACGTCGGTATCGGCGTAGGGCTACTCGCCGTTTACGGCGTGGACGCGTTGGCGGTGGCAAACTCCGCGGCGTTGATGAACAATACTGCCATGAAGGTGGTTGTTCGCGCTATCCACTCGAGCAGGACGTTGATTGCGGCATTTGTGGGAGCGGCAATCGCGGTATTCGGGTCGCAACCCTTGGCAATGATTTTCGTCAAGGAGACGACTCGGGCCTACACCACCAACCGTGACTTGAACGATCGGGCATCGGAAACCGCCCGCTGGGATTCGATGGTCATCGGGGTGATGCTGGTCGCTTTGACGGTGGTCCCCTTGACTGGGTTGATTTTGTCGTTTGCCCAGTAGGAGCATGGAACAGATTTTCCCGCTCTCGTCGAAAGACGGGGGCGGGAGTTCAAATAAGGGAATTTGAAAAAGTCCCTTTATAGAACTTAGTTGACATGGATAGAATATAGCTATAAGATATGCGCTAGAAATTTATTATTAAGTAAATTTGGTTCAAAATGGCAAGTGAACGTTGGGATGATGCTAAAGAACAGTTAATAACTGGGCTACAAAAGGTTGATCGAAATATATACAGGACCTTATTTTTGAGAGGACATCTTTCTTTTGAACCTGCTGTGATTCAGGAGGTTGATGGAGTTGAAGGAAGGCCGAGAATGAGAAGGGTTTCTTTACCCTTTACGGTTGACAAGGAGGCATATCCGGCCGTAAATAATTCAAAGGTTTCTCGGAAATTTCCAACGTTCCCGAGGGTTACATTGACCTATTTTGATGGTAATCCTACGATGGCCGGTGATGAGGTGGTGGTTGTCCAAACCCACGGAGACTTTGAGGGGATAAATGTTGGAGTGTCGCCGGTGCTTGAAAAAGGTGTAGTTTGGTCGATATTTCTTCCGGCAAGGGTTGTGGAACAGGTTCAGATAACAGCAGATGCTACATCTTTGGAAGCGGGCGGGTCGGTGACCGTTGATGCGAAGTCAGGTAGAAGACTGTTGGGACTAAAAGAATTGAATTCTGTTCCTGTCGAAGAAGCCTTGAAAGCTCAAGCGGATGCTACAGCTTATGATATTGCGGCTCACTTTGTGGAAGTTTTGGACAGATCTTCAAGTCCGGGAATCAAGGTTTCGATTGAGGACATGGTAACAGCCATTACGTTATTGACAGAGGGGAACCCGATTTTAGCAATGCGTTGGGAGACATTACGAGATCGATTGGAGGTAGCTAGATATGCGATGATGTATCCGGATCTGGTGTCTTTGGTATTTCAGTCACTGGTTGATTTGTCTGGAGGAGAGGACGGAAACAGCGCTTTCGTTAAATTCACCGATGATCTTCGCTATGGGAAGGCACATACCTGGAGCCAAATAATGCACCGGATTAATTCGATACCTCAGGTAAGAATTCCTCGGGGAGGTTTGGTGGATTTGACCTATAGAGGTTTATTTACTCAACCAACGATGAGCCAGCGCGAAACTGATCAAAATGGCTTTACCAACGTTCCTGCAAGCGTTTTATTGGCAGGTCCCGGTTTGAGAGCCATAAGGGGTAGGTTGGAATACTATTTATCAGAAGGTTTTCAACAGGCACTTGATCAAATTAGCAATGCCGCTCAAGATCGTCAAAAAGCTGCCCTTAAGGTTATGTACACTAGAATAAAGGCTGAGGAGGCAGGACTAAATAAAATAGCGGAGCAGATGGCGGTAGTTCAAAGAAAAGTAAGGCGTCAGGTGGTTGCGGGAATGGAAAATGTGGCTTCTGCAATGACGTTACAATTATTGGCCGATTTGGTGGGGATGGATGTTCCAGCCGAAGATGTTGAGAAGTTAATTGGTGCCGGGGCAATTCAACAGGCGATGAGGAAGGCGGACTTAACTGCGGGTGGTACCCCGGCTGCTTTAAAAGCCGCTAGAAGATAACCCTCTTATTTTTACGTGATTTTCTAGTCTTTTGGAGTTTGAGGGCCAATAGAATGCGAAACCTCTCAGTATCTTTTCTTTCTTTTCTGGTTTTATTGAAGGCAAAGGTTAGGGCTGAAACAAGACTGACGAGTCCAAGGGCTGACGGTATCGGATATTGATTTAATATAATTCTTAAGATATTTATTCGTTCCCGGGCGTTGTTTTGGGTCGCTTCGGCTAATCTAACGATCTCTCGCCAGTAGGTGCCGTCGAGAATTGGGGGAATTGAATTGCCCTTGGGATTGACAGCGCCGACGGGGGCGGGGGTAATACCATTGAGACCTTTGGTGAAAGCCAGAATTTTGGTTGCCTGGTCGTAACCTTTGTCACCTAGGTTCCAGCCTTGTAAAATAAGTTTTCCGTGACCGTCGTTAACAGCGTACTTTCTGGTTTTGTCGTTGAGGGGCGCGGTTGCGGAGAAGAGCTGTTTGGCCAGTTGTTCATTTCCTGTAGCAAGAGCGTCAAGTACTCCGATTCGTTTCAACATATGATAGGCTTCTTGAGCCGATTGGTATGGGTCGTAGATACTTTCTTTGGTCAATTCTGGATCATTGGCCATTTGGATGTCCCAGGTTCCTCTCATAAACTGGTGAGTTCCGATGGCGCCGACAGAAGAAATACAGAGGTTGTCGGGAAATCCCCCAATGCCATCTTTCGAGTATTTTTGATTCCAGAAACCGTCTTGAGGACAGTAGGTTCCTCCCGATTCAGAGATGGTGGTGCCATAGACAAAGACGGCATCTTGATCGGTACCGCCGGCATCATGAACGGCGTCCCAGACTGTTTGATACATATTTAGATAATGGCCATTTTCGACCGACCACTTGACGAGGTCAAGAACTTGGACGAAATAGACTTTATCAGTACCAAAAATTGCTGGACTAACATCTGTTTCATAGGATTTTAGGGAGGCTGGGATTCGATTGGGATCTGAAAAAGCGACTCCAAAATGAAGATGGCGGGGGATTTGACTGCCGTTTTTATCACAATCTGCCTCAAAGCCCGCACAGGAGGCATTGCCAAGTATTTCGCTTCCGGTGACGATGGAGCCTGTTTGTTTGGGGGGAAGTTGGTCGAGATGATAGACGGTTGAGAAGATTCCGACACAAGCACCCATACCTTCGATAACTAAGCCATTCTTACCGGTACCGGACGGATCTGAACCAATCCAGCGAACAATTCCGCCCTCAGGAAAGATGTTTCCGGCGGCCACTACATTGGGAAGATCGACGGAGGGGTATTCTTTGTTGTTTGTATTGGCATGGATGCCATTCGGTTCGTAGTAGTTTGGCCAGGCGGGGTTGATATAGGGTTCGATTGGCTGGCCGAATTGAGAGACGGGTCCGATGGTGCAGCCGGGAACGGGCATAGAATTTCTGTCCTGCTCGGGGTTACTCGATGAGGCTGATATTGGTTTAACTGGACCGAGCATCATCCCAATAACGGAGACGGTTCTGATCCCATTGCGTAGATAATATTCTAGGCTATACCGAGGCATAAATTTATTGGAGCTATTATACCCTATAAATATTATATTTTCACCCAAATGGTAGGAAAAGATTATTAGAGGCTGGAGAGGTCAAGTTTTACGGATGGGGTTTGGTTGGCGGTAAGATAGGCAGTGGTGATTTTGGTCAAGCCGATTTCTTTGAGAAGTGCGGTGAGATTGCCGGTCAGTTCGTCAACCTTTTGACTGGTTTTGCCAAGGCTGACGTGGATGATGGGGAACTTCGGCTCGGTTTTGTAGGTAATCGTAGCCCCGGCGGAGAGCTGTTTGGCCCGGCCTTCTGGGTCGGCAGTGACTGTGCCGCTCTTGGGATTGGGCATCAGGCCTTTGGGGCCTAGAATCTTGGCGTAGCGAGCTAGTTTGGGCATGTCTGCCGGGGTAGCCAGAAGAACATCGAAGTTAAATTCATTGTTGTTTAGGGCGGTGACGGTTTTGTCGGAGAATATTTCGACGCGAACATTCTTGCCGGTAGAGAAGGGGGTTTTAACTTCACCGCGAAGACCGGTGTCGATGACGTTTAGATGAAGGTCGATGGTTCTAGTTCCGCCGGCGAGGGAGATTAGCTTTTCGAGAGCGACTTTTGGAGCCAGAACTTCATTACTCTTGATTTTTTTAGCGAGGATTTTGTAGCGCTTCGAGCGGCCGTAGATGTGGCTGGGGTACTTGGCGAAGTGGCTGGTGGAGATTACGGGTGCGTCATCCTCGCGAACGCGGGGATCCATACTATCTGTATAGATTCCCGATCGGGTCGGGAATGACAAAGTAGATTGCTTCGTGGGTACACTCCCTCCAGAGGCGGGCTTTGGCGCAATGACGGGGGAGTAGGTGACGTGAACTTTTTCCAGATCGGCATCGGAAAGGCCAAGGGCGAGGAGTTCGCCGTCAGTTTTGGCGGTGAGCTGTTCGGGCTTGACGCGCTTCTCACGAAGAACCTTAGCGATATTTTCCGGCAAATCTTGATATAGTTCTTTCCAATTCGTTCTAGTTGCCATATGTTTAGATTATGTCTACTCCCATTGATCTGGCGGTGCCGATAACCATGTTAACAGCCGATTGTAGATTGGTGGTGTTCATATCGCCCATTTTTTTCTTGGCGATTTCCTCGACTTGGGCTATGGTCATTTTGCCGACCTTGGTCTTGTGGGGTTCTTTCGAGCCGGCCTTCAGATTGATTGCCTGTTTAATGAGAGCAGAGACGGGAGGAGTCTTCAATACGAAGGTGAAGGTGCGATCTTCATAGATGGTGACGAGAGCGGGAATGGTCTGACCGCGCATTTCTGCCGTCTTATCATTATATTGTTTGACAAACTCCATGATGTTGACACCATGTTGACCCAGAGCAGGTCCGGTTGGAGGAGCGGGGGTGGCCGCACCGGCGGAGAGGTTTAATTTTAGAACTGCCTTGATTTTCTTGGCCATATTTGTATCCAGAGAGCGAAAAGGGTGAAAAGAAAAATTCAATTTCGCGACTTTTCGGTCACTGCCTCGCTTGTTACCGAGGTTGGACTGAGGAGATTATACCACAGCCGAGTAATCTTTTAGGAGTATTGGCAATGGGGAAAAGTTTATTTTGCGAACCAACTTTTCATCTGAGGTAATTAGACCTATGTTGTTGACGTGGGAGAGGGTGACGTAGGCGCTGTCATAAACCGAGATTTGGAACTTGGTCGCGTTTTGGAGACACTCGGGGAGAAGATCGTCCATTGGAAAGGTCTCCGGTTTGGATTTTACCAGTAGGTGAAGTAATGATAGTCCCTTGTTTGTGTCGATTCGGTGTCTGGAGATAGCGCTTTTGATTCCGTTTGCTATTTCATAAGACCAGAGTGATGGCGCTATCAGAACGATTTTCCCAGAAAGATAGTCTTTTTGGAGGCTGAGGGACTGGTTCGAATATATTTCGTCTTCGAAAATCCACTTTAAACAGGTAGAGGCATCAACGACATATGTTGGCTTGGTCATTTCAGATTTTTCTGCCTTCGGCGATTAAGTCTGGGGTAGGAACGTCGATCTTGATTCTGGACTTTACCATGAGACGAAAAAGATCGAGTCGATCCTTGATGGCTGTCGTCTTGGAGAGGCGATATTGGGAAACTGCATCTCGGACGATTCGAGCGATACTTCGTTTTTTTAGGAAGGCGAGTTCCCTAAGGGCTTGGTAATCTTCGGGAGAAAAGCGAATGTTTGTGGCAACTGTTTGCATGGTACCATGATACCATGGTATTGACTTTCTGTCAATTTACGGTGGCTAGCGGGTGGCGGGGAGGGTGGCCGCACAAATGCCGGATTTGATAGGCAGAGCGTTGGCTTTTCTGGCTTCACATTCGGAGGCGTAGGTAATGTCGGTTCTGGTACTGCAGACGGGCTTGTAGAGATCAGGGCAGACTGATTCGGGAGATTTGGTGGGGAGGGGAACTTTGGTGGGAGTGAGGATGACGGGGGCGGCTTTGCCGCGGATATCGAAGAGGCTGCCTTGGGGGAAGAAAATGACGGCCCCGACCAATGCTAGCAAAACTAATAGCACCGGCAGAGCCATGATGAGAGTTTCCGAGGGAGAAGAATCCTTCATTGACTCCAATATGGCAGAAAACTGAGAAAAGGTCAATAAAAAGTTGGTTAGAGAATCCTGACTCCAGTTCGTCTGATTTCGTTGGCGAGATCGTTGTTTGGATCGTTGAATTCTTCGATAGACATGGGGTGTGGTTCGATATTTTCGTTCATATCACTGGCGATGAGCATGAGTTTGGTCATCTCCGCAATTCGGTCTTTGCCGTAATTGGGTGAAACAATACATACATCGTAGTCACTCCATTTGTGACCAGTTCCTTTAGCCCTTGAGCCAAAAAAATAAACTCCGTTTATGTTTGGTTCCGAGTTTTTTAGTCGGCTGAGATATCGATTGATGATTTGAGAGTCTTGATTGTTCATAAAAATGATCTAACCTTGTTGGCCAGATTCTGGCAAGTTCTTGTCCAGACTGAAGCGTATTCCTGAGTGGCTTTGTAATAGAATGATCGCTTGTAGTCGTCGTACCGCGCACTGATATTGAAGGAGGTAATTTCAATTAGCTGAGTGATTTCTTCTGGGGACAACTCTAAGTTGGTATTTTTGGAGAGAGTTTTTAGATCGTGAATTGATGGAACTTCTTTGTTATTTTTTGTAATTATCGCTTTAAGGAGTTTTTCAATTACTAGATGCCAGAGAAAGAGACACCAGTCATATTTTCCCGAATCAAAAAGTTTTTGGGCTGCCTCTTCGTCGTTTTTTGCGCTATCGATCCAGTATTGTAGCTTTTCTTCTTGACTGACCATGATTCGATTCTAGCATAGAAGGGCTAGATTTTAGAAACTTGCAGGAAGTCGAGCTCTACCGGGGTTTCGCGGCCGAAGATGCTGACGAGAACCTCGACCTTGCCTTTGGCCTCGTCGATGGTGCGAACAGTTCCAAGCAAGTCGGTAAATGGTCCTTCGATGATCTTGACGGCTTCACCAAGAGAGAAGGCGGCTTGGAATTTCGGTGCGGCCTGCAGAGCAAAGGCGAGGATAGCGTCAACTTCTTTTTGAGGGATGGGGGTGGGGTTATTGCCGGTGCCGACGAAACCAGTGACTCCTTGGGTGGTGCGGACGGCTAGCCAAGAATTATCGGTGACAATCATCTTCACGAGCATGTAGCCGGGGAAGATCTTCTCTTTGATGGTGCTTTTCTTGCCTTTGCTGATTTTGATCTTGTCTTGGGTGGGAATGAGAATCTCGTAGACGTAATCGGTCAGACCCATGGACTCGACCTTGGTTTGGAGGGTATGGGCGGTTCTGGTCTCATGACCGGAGTAGGTGTGAACGACGTACCACTTGGCGCTGGCTGAGTCGTTGGGGTTGACGATGAGATGATTTTGATTTTCTTCGGCCATTTTGTTTTATCGGTTTATGATGCGGCTGACTAGTGATGTAAAAGCTAAATCCAGGCCGCCAATGTAGAGGGCGACAAAGAGACTAACGAGGATGACGAGGACGGTTAGCCTGATTGTTTCCTGGCGGGTTGGCCATTTTACAGACGCTAATTCTACCAAAACTTCACGTATGAATTCAACTGGTCCGGTAAATCCGGTCTTTTTGTCAGACATTGAGGTATATTTTACCACGCTCGGGAGGATAGTGGGGTCTTGCTATTGTCGGTATAATTAATGTAGGCCCTGCCGAAGGCGCAACAAAAAAACGACTTGGGAGGTTTTTCCTCCACAAGATCTTTTATAGGGAAGCGACGTCCCGAAAGGGTAGCTTACCCGTCCTGATAATTCGGGGAAAGATCCTAAGTCCATATTTGCGTCAAGGTGGGGCCACCGCGGTTTTTTGATTCCTGATAGAATCATCTCATGGCTAGAATTGATGTACTTCTCGACCTTGCCCAACGTCCGGGTGTTACAGCTGACGAAGCGTATATGAAGGCAGATGTGACAGAATCGGATGAGACGGGAGAGCGTTCTCTGGTGTTAGTCGAAAAAATACTAAAGGATCGTCCTGAGGTATTTAAGTCTTTCGAGAGAACTGCTCGAGGAAGCGAACCGGACAGGGAGGGAAGAGATATCAACGTACGTTTGAAAAGAAAGTGGAGTTTTCGTGGCTTTCGCGAATTTTCAATTGAGGTCAAATCGAGTCCGGGAGGGGTTGACGAATTTCGATATAATTTGAATAACGGAACTAAGAGGCGGGTGAGAGGACTTCGCATAAAAGCATTAGGATTAGAAGGAGCGATAGATGAATATCTTCACGATAAGAGAATAATAATTTTGGATGCGAGTCAGCCTGCTTTAGAGGCCAACTTAATGAGAGAGTTTGGTTTGTTGCGTCAGTATCAGAAAGACCAATCGAGAGAGAATGGCTACAGCCCGTAGGCGCTGAGGGAGGTGATTCAAAGCTATTCGTTGTGATGTTCCGGTATGTCACCGAGCTTTGGAGGGGTTTTGAGACCGTAGGCGTCGTTGGGGTGCCAGGAAATTGGACCGAATTGTCCGGCTCTGGACATAGCAGCATAGGCTTCCCAAAGAGTCAGGGTGGGGAATTCCTCGATGGTTGAAGTGTGTGGAGGAAGCTCTTGATCCAGCCCGACCATTATCTGTTTCATTTTTATTCTGATGGCTAAGAGTGGGTGAAATAGAAAAAAGGAGAGATCGGTGTCATCTTCATAGGTCGTTGTCTCTGGAAACGGCGGCATTTTGAGTAGGCCGAGCTGAACATCTTGGTCGATTTGATTGACGAGTCTTTGAACCTCGGGGTTTCCGGACATGGCCATTAGCGAAAGTACCTCCAGAGCAGCCCAAGCATCAGGGTCGCTGGACCTAATGGCCCGATTTAGTTCTTGAGGGGGAGTAGTCGAGGAGAAGGATGGGTGCTCTGGTCCGTATATTTTCATAGGCGAATTCTAGCACTACATTTCCGTGGTGTAAAATACTCGGATGGCGCGAGGAAATGGGAGGGAACACCAACAGAGGAGACCAGAGCGAGAGAATTACCATGGTGTTTGGCAGGGAGGAGGGGGGACTTATGATGCCGCAAAGATAGAAGAGAGGCGAGCGAGAGCGCGGGTCATGGCGCGAAATAATACTCCCGAGACTGAGGCTATAAATGAAGAAAGCACTCGGGCGGTGGTGGAGGTATTGCGCCGGAAGGATCTGTTTCCTTGGATAGAATCGGTGGAGCTGGAGGAGGATCGATTGGGGGATGATGACTGGGTTAGGAAGACAGATGCCTATGTGAACATTGCTCCGGAATTTGGTAGGTTGGGTTTGCTTGATCAGTATCGGATTCAGATTAAGTCGGGTTGGAGCGATCTTTCAGGATTGGGAAATAAAAATATCAAAAAATTACTTTCTTTGACTAGCAAAGAATGGCGGGAATTGGGCTTGGTAATTTTGTTTGGCCAGGCGACCTCGGAGGCCATTGCCGCCAGTTTTTGTGATCAAATGATAAATTACATGGAAATAGCCGGAATTAGAAATGCCCGACAGGAATTCTTCAGCCAGCAAACGCCAGACCTGCAGAAAATAATGGTTCAATATGAAGCCTTGGATATTGCCGGACGCGATTGGGCGGTGCTTTTGTCTTGGATTACAGGGAATCCCAGAAGAGTGGAGAGAACCCAAGGGGGCGGTCAGGTCGTCTTTTTGTAATTGGCAGCTAGTTGGCCGCAGGCGGCGTTGATGTCCGTGCCGAAGTCTTGGCGGAGGGTGTGATGGATTTTGTTTTGGGTGAGAACAGCTTGGAATTTCTCAACGACAGAATTAGTTGGCTTTTGGAAGGCGGTTAAAGTGTTGCCGTTATTGTATCTAATGAGGTTGACGTGGAGGAGGCGACGGCGGTCTGGGGTAGTGCAGACGAGGTTGGCAAGTGCGGTGGCGTGTCTGACGCTGTCATTGACATCTTTGAGGAGGATGTAGGCGAGGAAGACTTTGCGGTTGGTGACGGCCAGATGCTGGTCGATGGCGGCCATGACCTTCTCGATGGGGTAGGCGGTGGTGATGGGCATGAGTTTGGCGCGTTCATCATTGAAGGGGTTGTGGAGGGAGAAGGCGAGATTGACGTTGGGGTAGTCGGCTGTGAGTCTCTCGATGCCCGGAATGATGCCAACAGTGGAAATGGATAAGTGACGTGGGGAGAGGCCGAGGAGGTCTTTGTTCGTCATCAGGTCGATGGCGGCGAAGGTATTGGCAGGATTGGAGAAAGGCTCGCCCATGCCCATGAAGATAATTGAGTCGACGGGTAGGCCATTTTTCAGAAAGTAGAGGACTTGGTCGAGAATTTCGTCGGCGGTGAGGTTTTTCCGAAAGCCGATGGCACCGGTGGCGCAGAAGAGGCAGCCGAGGGCACAGCCGGATTGGGTGGAGATGCAGAGGGAGTGGTGAATACCGGATTTGAGTTTGTAGGAGAGTCGGACCGATTCGATTTGGTGATGGTCGGCAGTTTCAAAGAGGACTTTGTGGGCTTGGTCACCGCGGGTTTCGCGGACCAATTTTAGAGTGAGAATATCATCACCAAGGGTGTTAATTATTTGCTCTTTGAGATCTTTGGGAAGGTTAGATATTTGGCTGTAGCGGCTAATTTTGGCGGAAAAAATTGCCTCCTTTATTTGTTCGAAACGGAATTTGGGTTGATTGTTTTCGGTGAGAATGGATTGAATGGTGTCAAGTCTGGTCATATTTATTTGCGGCTGAATTTGGTTCTCAGCCCCGAGCCTTTCGGTTCGGGGCTGAGAGGTGCTCCTATTTTTGGGGAGCTTTTCCCTCATGGAGGTGGAGGTCCATGTATGAAGCGGGCCTAATTTCCACAAGGTATTCAACCTGGTCTGCGGGCACGTCGTAGTACCAGGTAAAATACGACGCACTTGCGCTAAAATCTCCATCGACGGTGCTAACCGTCAGTTCTGCACGGTTCCCTTCGGCGGCCCAGGTCTTGATGACCAACTCCTTGGTCGTCGGGTCTGCCTGGTGAACTATGCTGTTGCTGCTGGAGCAGGCCGCCGCCAGCAGGGCGCCGATTACAACAACTAACAGAAAACTAATTTTTGTGCGCATTTGCGCCTCCTTTTTAAAGTTCAATCTTGCGATTGTAGCCTATATTATACACCAATTGTAAAATAGTGGCCCGGCAGCCACCCGTCTGCCGGGCCACTTTTTGGCTAAGGTTCGATGAGGTCGTCGTTTAACGACGCCATCCATTCGTTGGCCAGACGTTCGGCTTCTTCTCGGCGCAATGCCGCCTGGAGAAGTGTTGTCTGCGCCGATTCGTTGACGACAACTTCTTCGATTGGCACATGACAGATGACTTCGAAACCCTCACCGTCGTTGCGGATTCCGGCCAAGGTCGTGCCGTCGTGGCATAGGGCGGAGTAGCCGTCGACGTCGATGACAAACAGTGCGCGACTTTTATCGGAAGCTGGGTCGCCGAAGTTGGGGAGGAGACGAATTAGATCTCCGGGCTTCAGGTCTGCGATTTTGGTTGCACCCGGTCCGGGAGCAAAGTTGTTAAAGCAACACATATGCTTTTATCCTCTCTTTTCTGTTTGGAAGGTGCGAGTTGGGTGGGTAGGACTTGTATTATATAGGATTGGGTAGAAATAGTGTATTAATGAGAGTGGTATTGACTAAAATGGAGTTGACATACATAAAAGTTAATGCTAAAGTATACTTCTATGGCAATTAGACATCTTGACGAGGCGGTTATCTCTCATTTCGAGAAATACAAGGAAGTTTTGGTGTTGTTGGGGGCTCGCCAGGTAGGCAAAACGACTTTGGTCAGGAAAATTTTTCCACGGGCGAATTATTTGATCGTTGATAATGAGCCAATAAAAAGCGCTTTGGAGCGTTATGATCCGGCAGTTTACAAACAACTGCTAGATACCAGCAATGATTTTGTGGTGGTGGACGAGATTCACAAGTTGAGCGATCCCGGGCGGGCGGCTAAGATTTTTTTTGATCAGTTGCCCCAATATAAGTTAATTATCACGGGGTCTTCGGCCTTTAACATCAAGAACAAAGCTTCGGAAAGTTTGGCGGGGAGGAAAATCGATTATCATCTTTACCAGTTGACTCTTTCCGAGTATCTAACTCAAAGCGGATTGGAAAAAGAGTTGTCGTTTGGACAAATGGAGAGGTTGGTTGGCGGACGGAAACCAGAAAAGGTGATTAGGCCATATGACCACAAAGGGATACTAGATAATATTTTATTGTTCGGCCTTTATCCCGCCATGCTTTCACATTCGCGAGATACAACTTACCTGACCAATTTGATTGATAGTGTGGTGTTTAATGACTTAGTTGAATTATCACTATTGGAAAATAAAAGCGCCGCTCTTTCACTACTGAAGTTGCTGGCGTATCAGATTGGTTCGTTGGTAAATTATGCCGAACTGGCGTCCAAATTGGGGATTGGAGCCAAAACAGTGAGGCGGTATATTGAACTTTTTGAGCAGAGTTTCCTTATCTTTACCCTTAGGCCTTATTCATCGAGAAAAAGGGATGAGATTACCAAAATGCCGAAGGTATATTTCTATGATTTGGGTTTAAGGAATGCCTTGATAAACAATTTCGAACCCTTGGGCGTTCGTGGAGACGCAGGGGCGTTGTTTGAGAATTTTGTGGTATCGGAATCATTGAAATACAATTATTATGGTAATTATGGCTATAGCTTTAACTATTGGCGGACGAAAAGTGGTTCGGAGGTGGACTTGATTTTGAGTAAACCAGGATCAGATTTACTGGCGGTTGAGATAAAAAATCAATCACGACGGGTCAATCAAGCCTTTTTGAGCCGCTACCCCGGGTCAAAATTGACGGTTATTTCCAAAGAGAATTATTGGGCCTAAAATGATGTGGTGATTCCTAGTGCTTTAGCAGTTGATTTGACCGCTTGCATTTTTTCCTCTAAGGTTAATTCTTTTGAATTTGGTCTGTATTTTCCGACGAAAGCATGAATTTTATGGACCCTGACCGTTCCCGCCGCCTCGTCTATTTTCCGTATGTCTTGCTTGGCTTGAATATTGATGTCTTGTTCGATCGATTTAATTTTCCTGACCGCTTCATTGCTAATTGACCTTGCGAAAGCGACGACGTTAGGCCAGCGACGACCCCTGACTACTACGGGGTTGAGAGTGATGACTAAATTTGGGTTCTTATATCTAGCTTGATAGTCTGGCACTATCTCGTCAATTAAGGCAATCATTCGATTTAATTTCTCTGACGATACATTGTCGTCATAGTCGTCCCTATAAAATAATTTATCTAATCCGACGAACGCAACACCCTCATCGAGATCTGCGGCATATTTGGACCAGACAATAGCCATTCTTTTTACTTGGTCGGGTAGGTTGGTTTTACCGATCTCTTCGGGGGTAAATGGAGAGGATCTATAATCGACAAGATATTCCCCAACGCGTTGATGACACTTGAGGGCCCAAGAAAGATAGCCGACCTGAGTGAGACCAAGTTCAGTCTCAGCCGGAGTTACGCACAGAAAACTTTTGCATTCAGTGTAGGTATCGATGCTCCCCGATTGATCACCATATACTTGGAAGGAAAATCCATAATACTCCCTTGATGAACTCGAAAACATGGAGGTAGCGGACATGGTATTGCCAAGGTACTGGGCGAGAATTAGATGTTTCAGGCCTTTTTTCCCGATGCCGGGATTGAAGTGGAGCGTCATGCCCTTGTATTTGTAGAAATCGATTAGGCCTAGGTCTTGCATTAGTCTCACGAAGGCAACCATGGTTTCCGGGTGATAGAAGGGGCCGGGGGCGATTTCAGCGCAGCCGTCCCCGCCACCACCCCAGTGAATTCCTAAGGTTTCGGTCACCACGGCAAAACCTTCCGGAATGGCGGCGGTCATTGTCTCCGGATTGGATGGGTATTCTATTTCATTGCCTTGGGTAGCAGCGATACCCATGGTGATTATGGGAAGATCGGTGTTTTCATCTTGAGCGATTTTTTTGGCAAGTAATGACTGTTCTCTAACATCGGACTGAAGTAAATCGCGTTTTGAGAGGGAAATTTCCCTAAGAGCATCGTAGCCCAACCTTTTTCTGATGGCGCCAATGGTAAGGAATTTTCCCGCAGGATCCCGTTGATTATAGCGGGCCTTAGCTTCTGGCGACATTTGTTTGATCAGTAATTTTGAAAGGGAAGTGGTGTTTAATGGAAGTCCCCCGACGGTTAGGCAAAGATTGCGAAAGAGCAGATAACGGTCACCCCAATTTTGGGAAGAGCCTCGGAATGATTCATAAACCTCAACTGCCTCTGGATGTTTTCCAAAAACGTCCTGGTGACGGAGGATGAGTTTGAGATCTTCGATTGGTAGTTCAAGGAGTGATTTGGCCGACTCTACGGTCCAGGTGGGATTATCAAGGAAGGCGCGGAAAGAATCGATAGTATTACGAGGGTCGCCGATAAAAGAACCAAATATCTTTTTAATTTTCTCAGCGATGTTGGCTGGATTTCCCCCAAAGATTGAGTAGAGTCTTTTATCTTTGACGATGACGCCAATAACGTGGACATAGCGGTTAAAGCGATTAGAATATCTCTCTGGATTTTTGCAAATTTTTACAAATTCTGAGATGGCAAGGTTAATTTGGGTAAGTTGGTCGGTCGAATTTTTTAACAGTTCCCCGAGAGCTCTAGCTGTTTCTACCGCGTCAACGTAACCATAAGCGGAGCCAAAGAACCATTCTTGTTGTCCTGGGTCGGTAATCATTTTTCCCAGACAAAACAGGTCGTGATTGCTGAGCGTTTCCAGATATGTACTTAGCGTCAGATCGTTGAACCCTTTTCGAAGGAATATTCCGGCTCTGGCTAGTCTGGTGTTCTGGGCCTCAACCCTCCTGTGTGCACTTTGTTGAAAATCACTACTAAGTACTTCTCGTGACCAATTCCTGAATCTTTCAAATGAGTCTGGCATATTAAGTTGTTTTCAAATAGATAAAAAAATTGCCGGAAGAGACAGGGCGTCTCTTCCGGCTGGGTCGTGCCGGCGGTGAACTAATCGGGGCCTTCCGGCTGGTCGGCGGTGACGGGTTCAAGGAGTTTTTCCTCTTCCTCCACGTCGACGGCCGGGGCGCTGGGGTCGGTCATTTGATTCTTCACCTCCCTCCTGTTTAAGATTACAGCCTGAGTATTGTCTCATATTATTTACTTATGTCAATAGGATTAGGTCAGGCTAGAGTGGGATTTGAGCCAGGAGGTACGTTTATTTCCATCAGTAAATGAATGATTCATGCACAACGAATGGAGTAGGGCGGCGGCTTTGGAAAAAATGGTGGGATACATATCTTTTCCACCATAGGTCGCCTTGGGCCGCTCGACGGCTGAGTGGAGGAGGGAGAAGTCCCGAACTGAGGCAATTGATCCTGCCTTGAGGATGATCTCTTGGTGAATGGTATAAACGTCGTCAATGTTTAGCCAGTTCATCGAGAATTTCTGAGTCCTCGTCTAATGTTTGGGCGAGCCAATTTTTGAATTCAGCATCCGAGGCTGTTTTTTTGACGGTTTGGACGGGAATTGATGTTTCGATGATCAGGCGGGCGGCATCCGGGTCTGCCTTGATGACGACTGATTGACCGGATTTCAGGTCGAGCTTCCTTAATAGCTCCTTGGGAATGGCGACGACCGAGCTATTGCCGGCTTGAAAAATCTTTTGAGTGTACATTGAGCCCTTTATATTTTTAAGCGAAATCCCGAGTACTTTCGAGAGATGTACTTACATGTTATAACATAAGTCTGAGATTGCCAAACTGGCAGGGGTGGAAGGTGTCGAACCTTCGTCACAGGTTTTGGAGACCCGTATTCTACCGTTGAACTACACCCCTATTCTAAACTGTATTTTATCCTATTTTTCAGTTTGGTTTTTGATATGAAAAAGGCCTCGCTTGAGGCCCAAAAGCTAGGGGATTATACACTTTTGTGATAGGATTGGCCGCATGAGAGAATTAGATGGCCACAACATTGAATCTAGTGGTGATGCGCGTCTTTTGCTGGAAGCCATTCAACGACAGTACCCATTTCATAGTAAGGCGATTGATTATTTGGCGGTGCAATTAGCGGAGAGTCAGAGTTCTCCATTGGTATATACGCAGTTATCGACGGTTGGAGCGCTCCTCGAGTATGTAAAAGACAAGCGGGCTTTTTTGGATGGAGATGGAGAACTTATTCGTGGTCTTTCTCAAGACAACCTACCGGCCTATTTACACCGATATCTTGAGAGAATTAACTCGGGTAGGCTGATGGAAATGGATGTAAGGGCGACTGTGGACAAAGCCTTTTTCATTCTCGTTCATCCGAAAAGATGGGGAACGAGGTGGGTGAGTTTGGCGCATCATAATTTTACCGAATATCGGGGCGATATGTACGGGCCGGGGTGGGCAGAGCCGGTGTATTGGATATTTGGTGGAGATCGGCCGCATCGATTTGAAATCGGCTTTGAAGTGGCAACGGGCTATGATGATCCGGCAGTACTTGAACGTTTCTGCACAGTTATAGGCAGTAGTTCGATGATATCAACCTTGGAGTTGGGACATGACAAGTTTAGTTTTTCTATTGGTAGTGCAGAAAGACGAGCCGGGTATTATTACAAAACACACGTGCCGATTCGCGAAAAGAAGTGGATGAGTGATGATGTTCTCGACGGAGAGTGGGGGAAAGGTTGGCAGGTGTTTGGTGTTGCTGGAGGTGGGGCGCGTTTGGAGGAAATAGCTACTTGAGCTTGGAGACCTCTTTATGCAATGTGTGTTTGCGGCAGGTGCGGCAGTGTTTGGTGAGGTTCAATTTCTCGGGAGTTTCGGTCTTATTCCTCTCGGTGATGTAGTTGAAGTTGCCACAAATGGTGCATTTCAAGCCTAAGTGTTGTCGGGGTCCTTTTTTTGCCATAGGGTATTTTAGCACAACTTTAGGGTAAAATAGGATTGTTTGCCACCTTAGCTCAGTTGGTTAGAGCACTTCTTTTGTAAAGAAGGGGTCCTGAGTTCGAATCTCAGAGGTGGCTCTATGGTGGATTTGAGGAAGTTAGATCCAGCGAGGGCGAATCTAGATCACGAGAAATCGAGAATTAGATGGGTGAATCTTTCCGACCCTGAGGAGAAGAAGCGTCTCTGGGAGATCGAGACGGATTCTCTGGTGGCCAAATATGTCGAAGACTTGGCCGAAACCGAGGATGAATTGATTGAGTTTACGACCATGGAAAAAGATTACTTGGTGTTGGCCGTCGAGGGGAAAAGCGGGCACGTAGAGGAATCTGAGGTGGGGAAATTGCAGGGCTGGGTTACGATTTATCCTGAGGATAAGAGAAGGTTGGCGAGGCTCCAAAAACAAGGTTTGATCGACTTATTCAAAGAAGATTTGAGAATTCTGGAAATAGGATTCGCCAAACATCCATTGGCAAAACCGGGGCAGATTGCCAGCGCTATCAGACAGGCGATGGATTTGCTTCGTGAGGCGCACAAGCAGGATGGAGGACAAGCTCTCGTGATAACGGCCTATGCCGATGAAGCGAACGAAGCGTCAACGAGAGTCCTCTTGGCGGCCGGTTTTTCCCTCAAGGGGAAGGTGAAGTATCACCTAAAGAATATCAGTCACGACAATTTTTTTATTTTATTTGGCTGACGAAGAGGGTGGTGCCGGAGTACTGGCCGGTGACGGTGACGGTTTTGTCGACGTAGTCTTTCAGACTGACCTGCCGGCTATCCAGCTCGACGGGAGCTTTCCCAACAACATTTAGAGAAAAAATTGTGCCGGCCTGGATAAGGCTGCCCGTCAGGGTGACGTCAGGACTTTCACTGGTCGTATCTGCCGGCTGAGCGACGAAGGCGGAACAGCCGCCGAAGAAGATGGAGGAGGCTAATAGGGAGGAGAGAAGGAGCGTCTTTCTTTTGGTCATAGTTCCAATGTAAAATATAAGCTGTCCTTTATCAAGGGCGCGATTCGCCGAGATAGCTCAGTTGGCAGAGCACGTTCTTGGTAAGAACGGGGTCCTGGGTTCGATTCCCAGTCTCGGCTCCACAAGTTAAAATCAGATTAGATTGCTGGGATGGTAGAGCGGTCAAATACGTCAGACTGTAAATCTGATGCCTCACGGCTACGCAGGTTCGAATCCTGCTCCCAGCACATAAACGGATTCTCACCTGCGGTTCGAGTTCCCGCGGAATACACGGGACGTCGAGTACTCCGCCTTCTCCCAGCACATAAAAATGAAAGACTATTGCGTGAAACTGAGAGCCTGTTTGATTAAGCTGCCAATTTCGACGACCAGATTGTATTCTTTTTGAGGTGCGGTACGGGTGGGGTTACTAAAGCCCTCTCCCGCACTCATCTCGTAGTCGAAATCTGATACTATTCTGCTGATGGTACAACCCTTTCCCAAAGCAATTTTGACATTCGGTCCTAGGATAATAAGGATCGCGACCTTAAGATCGTCATCTGCGGTCAGAGTCGTATTGGCGCCAACGATTATACGTTCTATTTGGCAGTTATTCTTCATGGATAGGGTTCCGGCGTTGGGAATGACTATCTTTCCCCAGATTTTCGCACTCGAGCCCAAAATAATTTCTTTGGCAGTAAGACCCCCGTCCGAATCGAGCATTAACAGATCCAATCCAAAGACTTGAATCTTGTTTTTGGCCACGACAACATTTATCCTTGTTTCTGTACCAAGTTCGACCTGATTGCCTGAAATTCTCTTGACTCTAGACTGGTTGCCGATTGTAATCTTCCCGCCGGAGATTCTTTCGGAGTTGGATCCGTTGCCCAGCTTGACATCAGCACCACCAAAGGTGGGAATTAGTTCGTCCGGATCGACTTTTGGGGCGTCGCCATTAATTTCGGGTGGAAGGGTATAGTAGGGATTGTCGGTGACGTCGACTTTGTAGGCTGCGCGGCCTTGATTGCAGGCGCGACAATGAGATTGGGTGGGGCCATCGAATGGGTTGCCACAATTATCACAGGTAGTTGGGATGGCAGACTCGGGGAGATCGTCAGGGAAGGTACGGTAGGCGCGGTCTGATTGGAGAGCGTATCTTAAGGCTGGAGAAAGATTATCAAGGAGTTTCGACCTATCTTTGATGATCGGAGGTATTGAGGTAGTTTCTATCGGCCTCGGTGTTTGCGCAGGTTTTGACGCCTTTTTTTTACGACTAAAAATTTCGGAGAATCTTGGCATGTTGAACGAGATTGTATTACGGGATACTCAATCAGTCAATGAGAACGGGACGGGTGTGTTTTTGAATTACTTCCTGTGTCATCGCGAGGGAGCGATAGCGACCGTGGCGATCCATATAGATTGCCGCACGCGTGTACCTGCCCCAATCGCTGCGCTCAAGGCGTTGCAGGCGGGCGCTCGCAATGACGGAAACTAGAGGGATTTGTAGAGGATTTTTTTGGTGGCGGCGTCGATTTGGACGACGAAGGGTTGACTGTTGTCGCCGGATTTGAAGCTGATTTGCCAGAGGGTGGCGCTGGACCTGTCCTGAGCGGAGCCGAAGGGCTTTATATATTGACCGGAAATAGAGGTGGTGGTGCAGTTGAAGGTTGTAGGGCAGACAGCGGTGGAGATGCTCACGGCCTCAGGCAGATCGATACCCAGCTGAGAATTGGCAGCAAGCTGGTTAAGTGAAGGGGTGAGGGTGTTTTCGGCGACGGTGACTTGCTGGTCAACGACGACGAGGTCTTTGTTTGGTTCGGCCATGACGTAAAGATATTTTTTGTCCGTAGGGGTCTGTCTGAACCAGTATTTGATGACGGCGAGGGTTGGATCCTGAAAGTTCTCGGTTTTGATCATGATGAGTTGAGCGGATGGGTATTGTTTTTGAGCGGTGGCGATGACTGTCTGAATGTCGCCAAAAACTTTTCCGGTGGCACTGGCTGTAGCGGTTGGAGAAGGAGTGGTAATAGGCGTCTGTGTGATGGTCAGGTTAGGGGCGGGGGTTTGAGTCGGGATAATCTGATTTTCTTTGATTTGCTGCTGTTGCATGGTTTGGGTGATTTGGGTGAGCTGGGCGTTGAGACTCTTGGTTTGTTGGTAGAAGAAGTAGGTGGCGGCGATGGCGCCAATTGAAATAAGAAGAAGCAGGGCGGTGACGACGGGGAAGGGTTTTCTGGCCGATGTGGGCATGGTCGCGGGAATCTGAGCCGCTGGTTCCGGGGCTATTACCTCAATGGGTTCTGGGACTGAATTGGGAATCTCCTCAATTATGGGCTGTGCCGAAAGATCCGCCGATTTGGCGGACAGGTCAGGAGCGACGGCATCAGTGAGTTGGATTTCGGGGGTAGTTTGGACAGGCTGAGGGAAAGACCCCGTGGTTGGATCGTTGGGCATTGATTAAGTATCGCAATTAATTTGCGCCAATGTCAAGAGAGGTTGAGATAGAGGTTGTCGCCGATGACGGTGGATTTGATATCGGAGAAGCCAGTTTGTTTGGCTAGATTAGCCAGTTCGTCGGCGGTGAAGGAATAAAAATCGCGGGAGGGACCGGAGTGGAAGGGAATTGACAGGTGTTTTGAGTTGGTGCGAAAACGGTCGAACTTGGGTTGGTCCAGACGCCAGACAGAAATGAGACAGGAGCCAGTTGAATTGAGATGCTGCTTTATATTTCGGAGTAGTTTGATGTGGTCGTCTGGGGAGGGGAGATGATGAAAGACGGCGAGAGCGGCGACAAAATCGAATTGCCCGAGTTCGTCCCAAATGGACTGGTCAAGAATGTCAGCCAGAATGAATTTGCCTACAGGGTCAGACCCCGTAGCTTCTTTGATGAGAACGGCGCTGAAATCGAGGCCGGTGTAGGTGACGGTTTTGGGTAGGGCCGTTAGGAGGACGCCATTGCCGCAGCCCAGATCGAGGACGGAGGCGTTTGATTCGAGTTTGGGAAGCAGAGGAATCACCTCCGGCGACAATTTCTGTCTGGTTGCGCTAAAATTAAGGCCGATTTGGTCGTACGTAGAGGCGATTTTTTGTGAATCAAACATGAAACATATTATAAAGCCAGTGATAAAGCCGGGGCGGTCGATGTCCGGGGTGACGCCGCTGGCGGCGATGATGAAGCCGTTCAATTGTCCGGGGGAGTGTATCTACTGCCCGCTGGAGTTAAACATGCCCAAGAGCTACCTTTCGGACGAACCGGCGGCTCAGAGGGCGAAGAAACTGAATTTTGACGCCAGGGCCCAGATCTCCCAGCGGTTGGAACAACTGAAGATGAACGGCCATCCGACGGACAAGCTGGAGATTATCGTGGTTGGGGGAACGTACTCGGCTTACCCGACCGATTACAAAATTTGGTTTATTGGCGAGATTTATCGAGCCGCAAACGAAACAAAAAGACCTCTCCCTCTTCTCCCCCAATTACCTCACCCCACCCCTCCCCTTGATAAGGGGAGGGAGAAGAGGGAGAGGTGTGAGTGGGAAGAGAAGGTTTTGGCTGAAATAAAAATAAATGAAACTGCCAAACAGAGAATCGTAGCTCTTTCTGTAGAGACTAGACCTGATTGGGTGACTGAGGCTGAAGTGCGACTACTGCGAAGGCTAGGAGTGACGAAGGTCCAGCTGGGAGTACAGGCGATTGATGAAGAAATCAGTCGGATCACCAAGCGGGGGCACGGACAAGCCGAAGTGGCCGAGGCGACCAGACTCTTGCGGAATGCGGGGATGAAGATTTGCTATCACATCATGCCGAATCTACCCGGAAGTGATCCGAAGAAAGATGTCGAGATGGCAAAACTAATCTATACCGACCCCCGGTTCATGCCAGACTACGTCAAGCTTTATCCCTGTATGGTGATCAAGGGAACGGCCTTGTATCGACTGTGGCAGAAGGGGCAATTCAAAACCTATGACGATGAAACCTTGAAGAAGGTCCTCAAGGAAATCAGCGCCATTACTCCCGAGTGGGTCAGAGTCGACCGGCTGATACGGGACATCTCAAAAGGTTGGGTGGGGGCAGGAAGCGTCAAAACGAACATGAGACAGGAAGTAGAACGGGAGTTGATTGCCGAGGGGAGACCTTGTCGGTGTATTAGATGTAGAGAAATTGGAGCAGGAAGTTACGAAGATACGAATTTAGAATTTAAGGCGATTGAATTAGCAACAATTGGGGGGAGGGAAGTGTTTTTTAGTTACGAGAATGAACACAAATTGTTTGCACTCCTTCGCCTGCGACTGCCTGACCCTTCAGAGAAGATGTTGTTTCCGGAATTAAAAGAGGCGGCGATCGTTCGGGAGGTTCATTCTTATGGTCAGGCGGTGCCGCTGTCGACCCGAAGAGAAGGCAAATCTCAACACCAAGGTTTGGGGCGGCTTTTGATGGAGAAGGCCGAGGAGGAAGCGGTCAAAAACGGGTACAAAAAGTTGGCGGTCATTGCCGCCGTTGGGACGCGGGAGTACTACAAAAAATTGGGCTATGTCTTGGAAGGCTTATATATGGTGAAGACGTTCTAGGGGAAATTAAAAGGTTTGGGAAAAATATAACCTATTGTTTAAAAAATTGCTCCCTGCGGTAGTCCTCTCGTTTTACTAATAATGCTTTGTGAATTAAGTCAGACCGCTCAAACATTTTTTGACTTTTTCTGTCTCCATAGCCTTTCAAGGCAAAAGTTGAATGATAGGGAATCATCCCGGCCATCACTCTATTAATATCGCCGATAACTCTAGTTGCCCCTGTATCCATAAAGCTTGCTACGGCCTCGATCATACGGGGGTCAACAAAATAGGCATGCTGATAAGTTAGTGCACCAAGTTGGGTTGAAAAAGAACGTATATTTTCTGGACTTTGTTCCGTGTTTTTTTGCAACTGATACGCGTTTTCAATAAATTCTTTTTGAAGCGCACTTCCACTTTGTTTTATTTGCTGAATGAATTTTTGATCACCAAGCACATTCTCACAAAACATACGAAAAGCTTCTAGGATCATTTCTGGTCTTTCGAAAATAATATTACAGACCTTGAGGTGTAGTCCATGTCTAGACTCGTGAAGGTATGTGTCTGGTCGGTTGCTAAGGCGTGTCATTTGTACCTGTGGTCGCAGAGAACCATTTCTCCCATAACCGGGAGATAAAAACATTGGAGAAATTCCCCCCCCCGTAAAGTTAATTGAACTTAACAAATCCGATATTTCATCTAAGGTTAATCCAAAGAACTTAGCGGTATTATCATTTTCTAATTTTTCTTTTAGGCTTTGTAGCCTTTGGCTTGTTTCATTTGTAGTAGTATCTATCTGTCTTTCTGGCATGGTGACCCCTTTCTTGAAACCGTTAAACGACTAACTAAGGTAATTTTAACATTTTTCGGAATGCTGCCTGTTATTGTTTTAGACCCATGGTTGATTTTGGGGGAAGAAACAATGATAATATGGTTATATGAAGAAAATTGTGTTTTCGACAGTTTTGGGTTTGGTATTGCTTCTGACCACAGCCAAGGTGGCTGGGGCGAACGAGGGGGTGATTCAGCTAGCTGGTAAAACAGATGCCGATGGGCGGTGTTTTGCGGTTTCAATCTATGTCGATGGGAACTACAAGCTTCTGATGACCTGCCGGGGCCTCTCGATGGCTCTTGATCCGGTGTTGAACAAGTATATCGTTTGGGCCAATGTGGGGGAGAATAAGCAGAGGCTGGGTGAGATCGTGAACGGGAAGCTTTCGGCGGTGATTGGGGAGAAATTCGATTCTCTTTTTGTCACTCTCGAGTCGGATGCTTATTCGAACAAACCTTCGATCAATATGGTTTTGAATGGCAAGGTTGAGCAAATTGATTTTGGAAAAGGAGTCTTTAATTCCAGTTTGGCGCCTACAGCCATGATAACTCAGGCAGTGAAGCTGGACGATAAGGGCGTGGCTATTGTTCCCACTTCGGCGCCGACAAAGAATCTGACTGGAGCCGTAGTAGCGATTGGGAAGGCGATTTTGTTTGGATTCATCATCCTGCTGATCATTGTTGGAGTAATGAGCTTTTTGGCGCGAAGGAAGAACCTCTAGAAAACGAAGGTACGAATATACGAAGTTAGGAATGAAGAATGAGTTACGATAAAATTCAGAGTTTTCGAGATTTGCTTGTTTGGCAACAGGCTCACCAGTTGGTACTATCGATATACAAAACAACAAAGACTTTTCCTCGGGAGGAAATGTACTCATTGGTCGATCAGATTAGGAGAGCGGTTGTGTCTGTAACCAGCAACATAGCCGAGGGTTTTGGCAGGAGGTCTTACAAGGAAAAATTACAGTTTTATAATCTAGCTATGGGTTCGTTGACGGAGGTTGAGAATCAAATTGATATCAGCCACGACCTCGGATATATTTCTCGAGCATCATATGACGAATTCGTTGAGAGAATATTGTCGGTGAAAAAGTTACTTAATCGTTTAATGACGGCTACGAAATCTTATTCGTAGATTCGTATATTCGTGAATTCGTAACTTCGTTGGCTTTTAGCCGAGGAGGAGGTGCGAGATAAAGGCAATAGCGGGGGAAATCAGAGAGATCACTGGAGACGTGCCGAAGAGGGGGAGAATCATGAAGATGAGGATGATGGTGCCGTAGCGGCTCATGACGGCTTGATATTCGTAGGCAAGATCGCGAGGAAGGATGGCGGCGAGGATTTTCTCACCATCAAGAGGATAGACGGGGACGAGATTGAAGATGGCCAGGGAGATATTCAAAATAATGACGGCGTAAAAAAAGGGAAAAAGGTAAATTGGCAGAGGGAATAGTCGAAGGCCAAGACTAAGAAGAATGGCCAGAAGGAGATTACTGGCAGGACCAGCGATGGAAATGATTCCGGCGTCGCGTCTAGGGTGGGCGAGGTTGTATGGGTCGAAGATAACAGGCTTGCCCCAACCGAAGTGAACCAAGAAAAGCATGAGTGTCCCCAAGGGGTCAAGGTGGGCGAGAGGATTTAAGGTGAGCCGGCCTTGTGACCGCGGGGTGGGGTCACCCAGCCGATCGGCGGCCAGAGCGTGAGAGAACTCGTGGATGGTGATAGCGATGACGAGTCCAAAAACCAGATAAAGTGTTTCAACCATGGATAAAGTATACAGGAATATGTTAGAATATGTGCCTATGGAGAAGAAGAGATATGCGTGTGATTTTTGCGGTAAGGGGGTTCAGAACTCAAATTTGGTCAGTTTTTCGAAGAATCGGGTTCACAAAGTTCGCCGTCCGAATCTGCACGCTCACAAAATGAAGATCGAGGGCGAGGCGGTTCATTTGAAGCTTTGTACTTCGTGCAAGAGGACGGTTCGGGCTTCTGAAAAAGTAGTGAAACCGGTGGCGGCGGTAAGTGCTCACTGACGAGACGCTTCCCAGGTTTTTGAGGCGAAATACGACGCTAGACGGCGGGTATCATCGGGAGGGATTTTCATTCGGAGATTTTTGGCCGGTCGGGGATTTCTTTCCCGGGATGCATTTTGGTGAGACGACACCAGGAAATGAGGTGACGGTGGTCTGTCGGAGTTTGGGTGAGCCGGTCGGGGCGGTAGTGACGGATAAAGAGGTTAGAGTTTGTTGTGACAATCGGGTGATGGCGATTTACGATCGAAGTTCTGGGGCACTGACCAGCGCCAGCTTTAGTTTGGCGCAGGCATTTTTGGAGATGAGCCGGTATGATGTTCGAGCAAATCAGGAAACAATCAAATTTCTTGCTCAGCTGATTCGAGGTGGGGATGATCTGGCGGTGGTCATAAAATTTGATAAAGACGGTGAGGCAAGAGGAACGGTGGTTTTGTCCGATCGAGCCGGGGTTTGCCGGCCCTTGGTGGCGGCGAAAATGGTAGATCTGGTATTGGAGGAGGATGATGAGGGAGATGAGGAGACGGATGAGTTACTGCAGGCATGGCATTGTATCAGTCCTGTAGGAAAGATCGATTTTTGTGTTGGCATCAGAGTTTTTTCTTTGGACCTGATGATTTTCAACTCAACTTCCGGGGAGGTGACGCTGTTTCATGTTGCTCAGATGCTTGATTTTTCTGTTTTGGACCAAGAGAGAGTCAGTCCCGGTTTGATGTTGGATTTAGCGACAGATGCGTTTCCGGGAATGGATTGGGTGTAGAATCGGGGAATGAAAAAAAATGGTGGGGAGCTTTTGCTTGTCGATCATCGAAGTTTCTTTATTAGCCTCGACCTTGGGGGAACTTCTATTTGCTTTGAGAGTAGAGTAAGAATGGACGATGGTCGAATTGAGGCCATTGTAGTTGACGAATATAATCAGCGTTGGACTAAGGTAGAGCAGTTGTCGTGGAGAGCGGGGTTATTTGAGGTGAGCAATCATTATGGAGGAATCGTTAACTACGATACTAGGGGGAATTTGCAAAGACTGAGGTTGCCCGTGGTGGAGTTTTTTGGGAGTTTGGATGAGATAGGCAGGCAGAATCTTTTGCCGGAGTTTCTTTTCGCCATGAATAGTATGTCTGCGGTTGGAGCTGAGATTACGGTGGACGTCGATTTGCGAGAGGGACTTTCCGATGGCAGTGGCACGGGCTGGGTTTATTTGGTTTGTGATAACCGGACAAGGCAGCTTAATCAAGGGAAGTTGGTGGGGTTTGAAGTTGGACCGAAGGTGGTAATGAAAGAAATCTACGGCATTGGTTTGTTTGATATAAACAATGATGTAATGGGTGTTTTGGGGGTGCAGGCCCAAGTGAGTGATGGAATGCTTTTTGTGGCCGTCGGCGATGGGAGGAAGATGGCGTTGACCGGTCGGCGGTTGAAGATTGACCCTGAATTGTTTGAGGACATTGGGACACCAGCGGGAACCCTGTTTCTTCTGAGCACGCTTCGAGCGATAGTGTAGAATCGGCAAATGGCAAGAATGGGTGAGTGTCTCGATCCGTATGGGGGATGTTGTGGAATTTGGAGTCATGAATTGGTTGGGGATTTTCCGGGGTATTTGCGGGTAGAAGCCTTTGGTGGGGAGTGGTCGGTGACGTATCTTAATGAAGAAGCGGGTTGGATGTCTGGAATAGCCTGGTCGTCCGAAGGCATTGTCATTGCTTCCGACGATCCTGTGGTGAAGTGTCATTACGATTTGAATGGTGAATTGGTAGCGGTGAAATTGGGACTCACTTCGCTGGTGAATCGTTTTGCGGAGCAAGGGATGGATCCGCATTTGGTTAATCAAAGTGACTGGAGTAGGCTAATCGATCTCGCCGACGCGGGAGATGAAATAAAGTTGGTTGTATTCTTCGGGGATGATGAGTTTTCTCCCTATTGGTGTCTTTTGAGAACAAAGATCGGTCAGGAAAGCGGAGAGGCTTTAGAAGTTCAGGTGATCGATCGGATTTTGATGAACCTTAGTGTGGGGAATGATGAACCCCTATTTGTCCGACCTTTGGGAGGATTTGATTTAAAATTTCGGTTGTTGATTGATGAAGGCGAGATGCGTTTTGGAGTGGTTGGTGAGGAGGACGAAGTTCCGGATCTAGTCATTCGACGGAATGTGGATTTTACCAACCTTAGAAATAGGATTCGATTTGACCGGGAAGCAAAGTGGCGGGATCTAAATAGCACTCTTGGTCGGGTCAGTTCGGCTTTGAAATTGTTGCCATGAGATGGGGGTTTTGCCGGGAAGTTGAACTAGATCAATTTTCAATTTACAATTTTTAATTTTCAAATAATTTTCAAGAGAGGTTCGAATAATTTTCAATTCAAGATTGCCAATTTTCGTCCAGGCGCCGGGATCGGGATTCAGTGAACGAATCAATGCATGAATTCGTTCACATTTGACATTGCTCATTTGACATTGCTCATTTGACATTTGAGATTTTTCAAGACATGGTTTTATTTCTTCCCAGGGGATGAAGGCGGATTGGCGGTTTCTGGTTTTGGTGGTAGAGGTGTAGGTGGCGAGGGTTTCGTTTTGGTGGGTTAGAAGAACCTCACCCCGTCCCTCCCCTTGATAAGGGGAGGGAGAAGAGGGAGAGGTAAGTGAGGATATTTTGGGAAGGTACTCGGCGAGGAGTTTAATGCCGCCTTGGGTAAGTTTGTTCGTCAGAGTTTCACAATTGTCGTTTATATCAATACTAACTTTTTCTTGGGAAATGATTGGTCCGGTATCCATTCCCTCATCCATAGCCATCAGGGTGACGCCGGTTTCGGAGTCCTGATTTTTGATCGCCTCGCTGATACACAGGGCGCCGCGGTATTTGGGAAGCAGAGAAAAGTGGAGGTTAAAGGTGCCGATAGTGGAAGCGGTCAACCAAGGCTTTGGAATGATCTTGCCGTAACTGACGACGAGAAAGAGATCGGGTTTTAGGAGTTTGAGGTGGGCCAGGTTTGCCTCGTCGAGTTTCTCGGGTTTGAAAACTGGGAGATTGTATTCGGTAGCGAGTTGGGCGACGGGAGACGGAGTCAGGATTTGTTTCCGACCGAGGGGTTTGTCGGGTTGTGTGACTACCCCCGCGAGGCAGAAAAGGACCCCCTCTTTATCTCCCCCTTCGCTAGGGGGAGAGTTTTTTATTAGGGATTCGAGGATTTCGGCGGAGAAGGCGGGAGAGCCGAAGTAGACTAGGTTCGTCATAGGTTGATTGGCGAGAGGCCGTTTTCAGTTTCGCACAGGATTTGGCCCTTTTGTTCGATAATCCGGTCAGTGAAGAGGATGCCGTTGAGGTGATCGATTTCGTGCTGGATGTAGGCGGAGGAGACGTCACTGAATTCTTCAGTGACAGTTGACAGTTGACAGTTGACAGTTGACAGTATGGGTATTTGGTATTGGAGTTTGATGGAGTAGGGACGGTCGACGAATCCCCAGATCTTGGGGATGGAGAGACAGCCTTCGAGCCAGCGGTCCTTCTTCTTTTTGTAGACGGAGCTAAGCATTTTCTGACTGATGGTGATGATTTCGGGGTTAATGAAGACCTTGGTGGTTTGTCTTTCCTCATCAAGGAGAATAAAGAGGCGTTTGTCGAGGCCAACTTGAGTGGCGGCCAGACCAACGCCCTTGGGATTGGTGGTGTGTTTGAGGATTTCTGCCATTTGGGCCACTTCTTTGGCGGTTTTCTTGTCCCAACCACGAATAGGCTTGGCCTTGTGCTTTAGGAATGAATGGGGTGTAGTCAGAATCTGCATATGGTCAGTTTTCATACTCTTTTGGTGTTGTAGCTTTGCAGAAATTGTTTTTTAAAAGTTGTTTGTCCCAAGTGATAAGAGTGGCCTTGTTTAATTTGGTTGTGAGGGCAATAATTAGATCTGAAGTTTTTAGGGAAGACCGATTGGTTTTTAAGAAGGTGGCTAGGTCTTTAATGCTTTCCCTATTTATTTCCGAGAATTTCATCTGTGAAAAAATTTGGAATATTTTTTCTAAATTTATAGCGCCATTTTGTCTTAAAATAACGACTACTTCTGCAGCTACTAAAGCTGGTAAAATTATTTGAGTGTTAGTTTGAGATATTTTTTGGAAAAATGATTTTGATTGGTGGGTGAGACCATCTTTCCCGAAATGAGAGATAAATACACAGGAATCAATGACGATTTTTTTCACCTAGTCTCTTTGTTTTCTGATTAGATTTATAGCCGAGTCTGACAACTTGACGCGAAGGGATTCTGGGTAGTCGGCTAGCATTTTTAGAGTTTGTCGATGGGGGGACATCCCTTTCTGCTTTGTTTTAATTACCAAGTCAGCGCCTTTTCTTATCAATTCCGACAAGCTAACGTTTTCGATCTTTGCCAAGTTTATTAGGTTGGCGTGCGTTTCTTCCGGTAGATATATTTGGGTCCTAGTCATCATAAATTAATATTAATGTATACATCACTATTTGTCAATAATCGCACCATTGACTTATAGTACAGGCGAACTTAGAATCGGATGATGGAGAAATTGTTGGAGCAAAGATGGGGGAGGGTAATGCGCTCACCCGAAGAGGTGTCAATGATTACCGATTTGGCTTGCGATCTGTGTGGAGGCGATGAGATGGAGGCGGAGAAACTGATTCATCGGGTATTATTTGAGATGCACAACCGGACTTGGGGTCTCAGCCTTCATGAGGGTGATCAGGACCAGCCGTTGGTGGAGACCAAGATGGTTTGCGAATATTTGAGGTTGGCGGTTGAGAGTCAGAGACCTAGCGATTTTCGGAAGTTGACCGAGAGGGCGGTGAATTTGGCGGCCAAGCGGCCTCACCAGATTTTGTTGTATCGATCGATGGTTCATGAGATGGGTGGGGAGAGAGAAGTAAGAGCTTTTGAGAAAGCGTTGGTTTCGGTGGGAGCGCATCTACCTCCGTTGGATGACGAAGACGTTCAAATTTATCAGAGGTTGGTCGGCAAGTCTTATTGGGAACTGGACTTGGATATGCTAAGACGGGTCTTTATATCAAATTTTTTGGCTTGGAAAGTTGGTATGCTCAAATTTGAGGAATTGGAAGAAGAGGAGATTCGACAATCGGAATTTCAAGCGGAAGTTTCGGTTTTTCTGACTGGAGTTCGGGCTGAGTTGAGACGAATAGCTAGGGTGATTGTGGCGAAAAAGGCCGTACCCGAAAGGAAGACGCCGGGATTTTTCAGGAAGGAAATAGATGAGGATGATGATTCGACAGACGTAGGGATTGATATGGAGACGGCGCGGTCGTTTCTGGATTAGTTTTTGGTGAGAGTTTTGAGGGAGGCGCGGGCGGCATCGTAGTCGGGCTTCAAATTGATGGCTTTTTGGAAATATTTTTTGGCGGAATCGTTTTTTCCGGTGCTTTGGTAGAGCAGGCCGAGGTTGTAGGCGACCTTGGCGTCGGTGGGCGAGAGCTCGAGGAGGTTTGTAAGTGTCTGAATGGCTTCTTGATTATATTTAGGGTCAATAGTACCAAGATAAAGTTCGACCTTGGTTCGGCTTTTGTAATAATTCCCTTGGTATGGATTCATGGCGATGGCTTTGGTGGAGTTTGTGTCTGCCTGAATAATAAGATCATTCATCAGTTGGACTGCTCCCGGTTTGTCAACCTGGCTTTTGATAGATGAAGCGGCCATGGCTTGGGCTTCGGCCAATTGCGCCCAGAAGAGGGGTTCGTCAGGAGAAATTCGGACGGCTTGTTCGAGATAGTCTAGGCTGGGCTTTAGGAGCTGTTGGTTGAGAGTTTGTTTGCCGCGGTTGTAGGCAAGGTCGGCCCTCCATTGGTTGACGGGGATTAATAGTAAATAAATGGTAATTAATAGTAATAGGGGGAGAGATAGCCATTGATTGATGTGGAAGTTGATAGATAGATGCTTTTCGATGGTGTCGCTATTGACTGAGGCGATGGCGGGGAAAAGAAAAAAGAAAAGGGCGACCGGGACGACCGAGAAGCCAAAGTAGTTGGTGATCATGATGCCGAGATAACCAAAAAATAGAGGCTCGGGCCAGAGGAGCAAGAGGGAAGCGAGATTTAGAAAGAGATAGGTGGCGAGGCCGAAGAAGCCGGTGTTGGCTAGAGTATTGAGATATTCGTTGTGGGCTTTGTTGTAGAGGAATTCCCACTCGGAAAGGAGGTTGTGGATGGCGGGGCGGACTGAGAAATAAGAGTAGCCAAAGGTTTCGACGCCGGAACCAAAAAGAGGATTCCTCTTGGCTAGTTCCCGAGCTCCTTGCCAGACGACCTGACGAATAATCAGGGAGTCGGAGCCGCCGATGCGCTGTTTCTTGTCCTGAACGACGAGCTGGTCCAGATTGGGAGGTCCGAGGGGGCTAATTTTTTGGAAGAAAGACCATTTGGAAGCGACCAAGAAAATAGCAAGGGTGATGAGGGGAAGTGACATGAGTAACTTTTGGTAATTTGAGGTAATTGGTTGTAATTTTTTGACTAAGAAATAGACCAACATGGCGGCGAGAACGACGGCGGTCGCGCCGAGGCCGGATTGGGATTTGGTGAACCAAATGGTGAGGAGGAAGAGAGTTGTCAGTAGGCAGTTGACAGTGATCAGTTTTTTGGTCTTGGCTTTGACGGCGAGGAAGATGGGGAGGGGGAGGAGAGCGACGAGATAGGCGGAGAGCCAGTTGGGCTGACCAAGGGTGGAAAAGACGCGGTTTTGGACGTCTTGAACCCAGAGCGACTTGTCGATACCGAAGTGCTCGGCGATTCCGTAGAGCGAGACCAGGGTGGCCGATGAAAGAATTGAAATGAGGACAAATTTGATTTTGTAAACCTCTCCCTCGGACTCCCTCCCCTTGGTAAGGGGAGGGATGGGGTGAGGTGACATGTTGGTGACAAAAGCATAATAGAGAACGATGTAGGAGATGGTAGACATAAGCCCGCCGTGGAAGCGGGAGTAGTAGCCCCAGAGGCTGGTGTGAGTGTCGATGCTGAAAATAGTTGACAGAATCTGAGAAGCTAAGAAGAGAAGAATGGGAAGATCGAGGGGGGTGCGGCGGATGGTGATTTTCTTTTGGTTGATCCATTTGACTACCCAGGCGGCGGAGATGAGGATAGTTAGGACGTAGACGAGGAGCATTTTGTTGAACTCAAAGACCTCGGAAGTACCCGGCCAGAGGACGAGGGGGATGAAAAAAAAGAGGGCGTAGAAGAGGGACTCGATCAGCTTTGACATTCTTGCTTGATTATGCTATATTTTGATTATCACGATGGAGGGACACACCTAAGGCTCGTCCGAAGGTTAATGCCCTCCCCGTTTGGTTTTAGGGGTTGCTAATTTAATTTTTTGAGTATTCAGGAAGGTGATTTGGGAGACAAATCGGCGCAATAGGGCCGAGTATTTGTATTGATTGGGACCAAGGTTTAGGTTTTGGGAATCAATGAAGGCGTAAATGGGTTTTTGGCGGCGGGCAACCATGAATTAAAGTTTAGCACGGAGGAGGAGAGAAAAAGAGAGAGTGAGGGCGTGTGGTTCTGACCGTATTTTAATTTGGTCAAGCACGCCCTCGGAGGAGAGTTAGTTCATTTCATTGGAGAAAATCTTTCTTTGCGCTTTTTTCGCGGCCCGCGGTGGGCTATTCTTAGGCCGGGAGGCCGAGGCGGATTTTGACGCCTTGGCGCACGGCTTGCCGGTTTTCGGAGCGGAGGAGTTTGGTTGCCGGGTGCTGTTTTTCGGCAGTCTCGGCGGCGACAAGTTCTTCAAAATCCCCGAGCCCATCGACTTGGAAATTACCTTTCCCGTTTGCACAGCGCCGGTCCGAGGTATTTCTTTGTGCCATGATGAATTTTTCTCCTATGTTTAAAATGTGCTACCTACACGTTGTAGGGCTGTGGGTTTTATAGCATAAACGGCCGTGAATGTCAAGTTATAGGGCATTTGGATTTTGTGGGGAAAGTGTTAGAATGGCCGTATGGATGAATTATTGATGACCCCTGATGAATCGCGCCGAGGTCGAGCTGACAGTTTTGCGGCCTTTATTCCTCAGATAAATGGTTTGATTGATGCAAATAATTTAGAGCCGAGAGTGGCAAATGCTAATGTATTGGCTGGCGCGGTGAGGGTGGCTGACGCGAGATTGAAAGAAGGTGAGGATTACGCTGACTTAATGAAAAGATTCAAGAAATTGGTTGCAAATAAAGATAAAACTGAGTTGGTTGACCTGACGATGGGGTCGTTTTTGACCGTAATTCTGACGAATGAGCGTTTGAACGGAGAATTGGTATTGATGTCTTCTGAGCTTGCGGGTTTGATTGTGAAGTATTATGGAGAGAGATTGGCAGAATTACGTAAAAATCCTAAGGATGAAAAATACCAAAGAATGGCGCATTTAATCGGGCAAACAATTGCTCGGGGTGAGGTGATGGCCAAGCCGGCAGGTGAGGCTAGTATCGATGATGTGATGGAAACAATTGGAGAGCCTGTTTATACGGACGCGTTGATAAATGGACTGAAGGAAATATTAACTGATGTTGATAAAGAGGCGGCAAATGAAAGCAAAAAGGGTGATCTGGTAAGAGCACAAACTGCTGAATAGGAAAGTATTTTTTTCAACCGAGAGTGAGATTAAGAGGGCGGTCCGTCAACCGCCCTCTTTGGATTAGGGAACCGACGCCTTTTGGAGCGTCGGGATGTTTCCGGGGCAACCGACCCCTGTCGACCAGGTTAGGCCCTGCTGGTCGAGTCTCTTTTGATTCGGGCCTTTGAGGAAATTCTCGAAGGTCGTGTCATAAGAGCTCGTCCAGGGAGCCTGGGCTCCCGGGGTGAAAACCGCCAGGAAACCACCACTGGCACGGACCCCATCGGCGACCCAGAGGATCCAGCGGATTACTCTTCCGCTTGAGTCCACAACGGCACCGCACTGGACCCTATTCGGATCCGGGGCCCCGTTGACGGCCAAGGTCACCCAGCTCGCGAGAATGGCGGAGATGTTTGATCTGGCTAGGCTGGTGGCCCGGTTGGGGTTGTGGTTGGCATCAGTATGCCGACCGTCGGCTACTGCGGCGAACGTATCGCCGATTTCTTCCTTAGCCGTGACGGCGGCTGGAGGAAGACTGATTGCGGAAGGGGGGACGTGGGGGAGAAGAACGGGGAGGGCGGCCGCGATTAGGAGGGCGGCCAGAACGGGGATGGAAACGAATTTCATCGTGGCGGTCATGGGCTGCCTCCTTTGGCGGCCTTACCTAAATCCCCGTGGGCGGAATTGCCTACGGGGTTGAAAGTTGAAGGCTCGAAAGCTCAAGCGCTCAGTTCAACCTCGTAAGTTTTTTGTTACTCGACTCTTGGGTTGTTAAGGTACGGGAGCCAGCTACAAAATTAGCACAAATGGCCGTGAATGTCAAGTTATAGGCTATCGGTAGTCTTTGAGATTTACCACCTTTACTCCCGGAAATTTACTTTGGTGTTTGGAATTAGCAGTAACCAGCGTTGCCTCCAGCTTCTCGGCCAAGACAATAAATACGGCGTCATAAAAGGTGATTTTGGCCTTTTCGGCAACCTCTTCGGATCGGGTGCCGTCCGGAAAACTCAAGTCGGAATATTTTATTGGCAATTGTTCGAGATTATTCCAGCTAGCTACCTTTTCTGGTTCGGTGATTTTTCGAAAACGGATGACATTTCCGATTTCATATTTGGCCAAAATTGGAGCGGCGAGAGAAACGGCGCCATTCTCGACGTCAGACAGCAGAGCATCGGCTTGATCCAAACCATCTTCGCCTTCGGAAAAGATAAACTTCACTATCACAGAAGAATCCAAAACAAGTTGTTTCATTTTCATCAATGCCGCTGTCGGTCTTTGATAATGAATTGAGAGGCGGTGAGGTCATCTCTCTTGCCTTTGAAGTTTCGGGTCAGCCTGATTGTCTGCCAGATTTTCTTCCAGTCGACTTTTTTTTGAGGTTCGGGCTGATAGGGTTTGACGATGAAGGATCTGCCATCGATTGCGAAAATGTGAACTGCTGACCCCTCAGTCAGCCAAGGGAGTTCGCTTCTGATTTTGTCGGGAATGGTGATTTGGCCTCTTTGCCTGACCGTGGCGATGTATGTCATGTATTCAGATTATCAGAAATTCTGAAAAGTGTCAAGTATAAATTGGGAAGTAAGGTTAAGATAGTTTCTGATATGATTGTGACGCATTATGTTCGAGAAAATTTGGAGATTAGCGACGCTGGATGTGGGAATTGATTTGGGCACAGCCAATACGATCGTTCATATTCGGGGTAAGGGGGTGGTGATCAGACAGCCTTCGGTGGTGGCCCGTCATATCAAGACGAAGGAGATTTTGGCCATTGGTGAGGAAGCGAAGAAAATGCTGGGGAAAAATCCGGCCAATATTGAGGTGGTGCGGCCGTTGCGCGATGGGGTGATCGCCGATTATGACGCGGCTGAGGCGATGCTCAAGCACTACATTCACGAAGTTCATGATTTGTATCGCGGCTTTGGCTTCAAGATTCCCCGGCCCCGAGTGGCTCTGGGGATTCCTTCCGGAGTGACCGAGGTCGAACGGCGGGCAGTGCACGAGGCGGCGCTGTCGGCGGGAGCACGGGCGGCGTTTTTGATCGAGGAGCCGATGGCGGCGGCGATTGGGGCCGGACTGCCGGTGGACAAGGCTCAGGGACAAATGGTAATTGATATTGGTGGCGGAACGAGCGAGATCGGGGTAATTTCACTGTCGGGGCTAGTTTTGAACAAAAGTCTGCGGGTCGCCGGGGACGAACTGACTGAGGCGGTGATTAATTTTGCTCGAACTAAATATTCACTGCTTTTGGGAGAGTCGACGGCGGAGGAGGTGAAGATTGCCGTAGGATCAGCCTACCCGTTAAAACGTGAGAAAGAGGCGACGCCATTGCAGATTGTAGTTCGGGGCCGGAGTCTGGAAAATGGACTGCCCAAGTCGCTGAAATTGACCAGTGTCGAGATTCGCGAGGCACTAATGCCGGTGATTCAGCAGATTCTATCTGAAATTACCTTGATTATTGAGGAGACACCGCCGGAAATAGTTTCTGATATTTTGGAAAAGGGAATCGTCTTAGCTGGGGGCGGGGCTTTGATTCGGGGTTTGGACAAGCTGATTTCGGAGGAGACGGGGATGCCCGTTTGGGTGACCGAGAATCCGATGGAGGCGGTCGTTCGCGGCTGTGCCCGGGTACTCGAGGATGATAAATTGTTGAAAAAGGTACGAGTGACGGGGGGATTAAGCTAGTTTTTCAATGTCATCGCGAGAAGGTATTCCGACGCGGCGATCCACTCTGTCATTCCGACCCCCGAGCCGGAATCTATTTGTATCACCCCCGAACTTCGTTCTCCCCCTCTTAAATTAAGAGGGGGTAAGGGGGTGATATGGATCCCGGATTCCCGAGGAAATACTCGGGACAGGCAAGTCCGGGATGACAAGATGGATTGCTTCTCCCGCTAAGCGGGATCGCAATGACGGTTTGTGTATCATGAGAGTATGGCGAAGGGGAAGGAGATTATTGTGGGATCGGGAGGGGTGAGAATCGAACAGTTTTGGAAAGACAATGGTAATAAGGTTTTGGCGGTGACGGCGGGGGTGGGGGCTGGGGCGGCGGCGCTGCTTTTGGTGAAGGCTTTTTTTGATGCCAAACGAAGAAGAAAGATTGAGGTGAGGGCGGCTGCGGTCAACATGGCTCAGTTTGTTGAGGAGGCGAAGGAACTGGGCGAGGATAACGG
>CAZDXN010000004.1:0-50733 GCA_964509695.1 uncultured Pseudomonadales bacterium
TCATCGCCGCCGCCAACGGCGACGCCCGCCAAATCATCAACCTTCTGGATAATTGTTTCCGGCTGTACAAGAAGATCACTCTCGAGACCTTAAAAAATACTCTTCAATCCCGCTTCCTTCGTTTCGACAAACAAGGCGACGAGCATTACAACACCATTTCCGCTTTTATCAAATCCATGCGCGCCAGCAATCCCGACGCCGCCTTGTATTATCTTTCCCGTCTTGTTGATTCCGGCGAGGACCCTCTCTTCATTGCTCGACGCATGGTTATCTTTGCCAGCGAAGACATCGGTCTAGCCCAGCCGACCGCCCTCGTCGTCGCCAACGCCGTTTTTCAGGCGTGTAATACCATTGGCTACCCTGAGTGCGCCATCAATCTGGCTCATGGCGCCGCTTACCTCGCTCAGGCCAAAAAGAACCGGGGAGCCTATGACGGCCTTCGTGCCGCTCAAAAGGACGTCCATGATTTCGGCAATTTACCCATCCCCCTTGAGCTTCGCAACGCCCCCACCAAACTAATGCAGAAAATCGGTTACGGTAAAGGTTATGAGATGTACACCGACAAAAGCTTGCTCCCTGACCAATTAAATGGCAAAAAGTATCTAAAAGGAGAAATATGAAAATAGATTTAATCGAGGCGTTAGAAAGGAAAATGAAGTACAACGAAGAAAAATATCCCGAAAGTATGTTCAACGGAAAACACAATTCTGAGTTTTACCATGCTCAGAAAAAGAAATACCGCGCCCACAAAAAATAGCCTCGTTGCCTACAAGGTCTAACCCCGTAGGCGATGCCACTAGGATTTTCTAATATCTTCTAACATTTGTTAAAATGAACCATGATTAAAGCCATAATTTTTGACATGAACGGCGTCTTCATCAGAGACGCAGGCCCTCTTAGTTTGCGAATCGAGAAAAGATTCGGAGTTTCCGCTTACGAGATATATCCTCTCATCAAGGATATTCTGCATCGGGTCAGGAAACCAGGTGCTGATTCACGCACACTCTGGCAGCCCTTACTTGATCGCTTGAATACTTCGTATGATGATTTTTTCAAGTTTTGGTTCGAAGGTGAGAGTCTTAATGAAGACTTACTTCAATTCGCCAAAGACTTAAAAAAACAAGATATCAAAATCATAATACTAAGTAACAACTTTCCCGAGAGGACAAGAAACTATCGTCAACAGTTTCCAGAACTATTCGCGGTCGTTGATGAGCAATATTTTTCCTGGGAAACAGGGAAAGTCAAACCTAGTCCAGAGGCCTTTTCTCAAGTCCTCGAAAAACATGATTTTTCACCCAGCGAATACGTTTACTTTGACGATAACGACGAGAACTTGGCTGCCGCCACCAAACTCGGCATCATCACCCACAAATATCAAGACATCGCCGATATGAAAAAGTTTCTTTTATCTCTCGCCAATGTATAACCACGCGCCCACTGATTATAAATGCCCTATTTGTTTAGGAATTAACGGAGTCGAAAATGAAGATACCTTGCTCAGGCAAGCAGATTTAGTTTATCGGGACGATTTGGTGAGCGTGTTTATAAACTCATTTTGGATAGATACTACCAGGGGTCACGTAATCGTCGTTCCCAATAAACATTACGAAAATATCTATGAATTACCAAACAAAGTCGGAAGTAGAATTTTCGAGATAATCAAAAAAATATCGATCGCAATGAAAAAGGCCTATGGATGCGATGGAATTACTACCAGACAAAATAATGAACCGGCGGGGAATCAACACGCTTTTCATTATCACCATCACATCTTTCCTAGATACGACAGCGACCAGTTTAATGAGAACATGACAAAGAAAAGTATTCTTTCGCTCCCAGAGGAAAGAATCAAATTTGTCGAGAAATTAAAGAGGTCGCTTTGAGTAATCATTGATCATATAACCTGCAGGGTCAGACCCTGCAGGTGGTAAGGCGTTGCTTGCGTCCTCAGCGTGAGATAATGGGAAGATATGATCAAGAAAATATTTGTCTATTCAGCCATTTTCCTCGTTTGCGTAGTCTCCCTAGTGCTTTACAACTACCAGAAACAGCAAAAGAATCTTCGAAATAGCCGTCAGACTCAGTTCTCGATCAATTTAGAGAAAACTCCGGAAACTATGGTCACAAACCAGCCGGCTAATTTTTCTTGGAGGATCATTGCTCCCGAATCTTTTTCAACCACCGCCACCGGAATTTACTGGAATTACGAAAGCTCCCCCTCGGCTCTCACCAAATTCGACTCCCCCAAAGCCGTCGGTTATCCAAATTTTACCGAGGATTACTCTTCAGGTTTATTCAAACTCCCGGACACATTTGATTTGAACCTGAAATTTCCCCGCGTCGGGACCGTCTACTTTCGTGCCTATGCCAAAATCGACAACGACTATCTTTGGACAGAAGAGAAGCGAATTATAGTTATCCCCAAATGAAAAAGACCCCTTTCTCCTTCTCTTTCTTCCTAATCCTCACCATCCTTACCATCTTGGTCACCCTTCTTCTTGGCAAAAGCTTGATTTTCCGTTAGCAATCAGATACCATATCTGCTAATAACCCCGAAATAATAATATGGCCATTGTCCTAACTCCACTCAAAAAACCAGAAGGCAACATCCGCATTCTTCCCCTAATTCACCTCAAAGAGGGAGTAATTTTCCCTGACACTGAGGCTATCCTGACTTTTGGTCGACCGGCTTCGATAAATGATGTCAACGGCGCCGTCAGCAACAACTCTGAGGTCTGTTTCGTTTCTCAAAAAAGCACCAAGACTATTGAGCCAAAACCGGAGAATTTGTTTGACGTCGGCACCATCTGTCAGGTCATCAAAACCCTACCGGTAAATGACGAACTCCACGCCATTGTCAGAGGAATCTCTCGTGTCAAAATCCACTCCATCGAGATTCAGGGGGGGAAACTTCTCGCCGCCGTTTCTCTACTCCCCGACGTCGTCGAAACCAGTCAGGAAATCACCGCTTTGGTGAATCACATCACTACCGAAATCAAAGAAGCCATCAATCTGGGGAAGAACAACATCGAGGTCCCCACCTTCATGAAAATAATTAGCACCGCCAGCCCAATCGAAATCGGTCACCAGATTGCCTCAGTTCTAAATGTCAAAAATAGTGACAAACAGCGTCTCCTCGAAGAGACGAATCTCAAGGTAAGACTTGGAAAGGTCGGTGATTTCCTGGCGGAAGAGGTCAAGATCCTCCAAATCGAGAAAAAGATCTTCGACAAAACTCAAAAGAAATTCGACAATAATATGAAAGAGGCGGTTCTCCGTGAGAGGATGCGCACCATTCAAAAAGAGCTCGGAGAGCTCGAAGAGGATAGCGAGGTCAAAGAACTGCGCGAGAAGATCAAAGCCGCCAAACTCCCCGAAAATATTCTGGAAAAAACGAACAAAGAGCTCGACCGACTCGCCAAACTCTCGATCCATAACCCCGAGACGAGCTATATCAGAGGTTGGATCGAGACCATCACCGAGCTTCCTTGGTCCATCGCCTCCGAGAGCAATCTCTCTTTGACCCACGCCGAAAAGATTTTGAATCAGGACCACTATGGTCTCGAAAAAGTCAAGCAACGAATCCTCGAGTACATCGCTGTTCTGAAATTAAAAGCCGACCAGAAAAAGGCCGAAGAAAAATCCGTCCCCACCATACTCTGTTTCGTCGGGCCGCCGGGTGTCGGCAAGACCTCAGTCGGAAAGTCCATTTGCAAAGCCTTGGGTAGGAAATTCGTCAAAATGTCTCTTGGGGGTATGCGCGACGAAGCCGAGATCCGCGGGCACCGTCGGACTTATGTCGGTGCCATGCCCGGGCGCGTAATTCAATTAATCAAAGACTGCGGTACCAATAATCCGGTCTTCATGCTGGACGAAATCGACAAGGTTGGTAACGATTTTCGCGGTGACCCCAGTAGCGCCTTGCTCGAAGTATTGGATCCGGAACAAAATGCCACTTTCGCCGATTACTACCTCGACCTGCCCTTCGATCTTTCTCACGTCGTTTTTATTACTACCGCCAATGTCCTCGATACCATCCCCCCCGCTCTTCGCGATCGTCTCGAGGTTATCGAGTTTTCCGGATACACCGAGGACGAAAAACTAAATATCGCCAAAGAATATCTAATGGCCAAGGAGCTAACCAACACCGCCCTAAGTCAGGATGATGTGGCCATTCCCACTTCTACTCTCAAGGCGATCATTAAGTACTACACCCGCGAAGCCGGCGTTCGTGGTCTTGATCGCCTAATTGCCACCGTTATGAGAAAGGCCGCTATAAAGAAGGCCAAAGATAAGCATTTTAAGAAAGTGACTATAGCTGAGAACCAGTTGACTGACATTCTTGGCCCCAAACGTTTCACTCATAGTCTGGCCGAAAAATCCGACCAAGTCGGAGTTGCCACCGGTCTCGCCTATACCCAAGTTGGCGGCGACATTCTATTCATCGAAGTCGCCACTATGCCCGGAAAGGGACTGATCACTCTTACCGGTCAGCTAGGCAGTGTCATGAAGGAATCAGCCCGGGCCGCCCTTTCTTATGTCAAATCCCACGCCAAACAGCTCGGATTGGATTCAAAGATCATCAACCGTTCTGATATTCACATCCACGTTCCCGAGGGAGCAGTCCCCAAGGACGGTCCTTCAGCCGGTCTTGCTATCACTACGGCCATCATCTCTGCTTTCAGTGGCAAGCCTTTCCGAAAAGATCTGGCTATGACCGGTGAAGTCACTCTTCGGGGCCGGGCCCTCGAAATCGGCGGTGTCAAAGAAAAAGTCATTGCCGCTCATCGGGCCGGTATCAAGGAAGTTATTCTTCCCAAAGACAACCAAAAGAGTTTGATTGAGGTTCCCGCCAAAGTCAAAAAAGATTTGAAATTTCACTTCGTCGAAAGCATGGACGACGTCGTCAAAATCGTCTTCAGGAAATGAGGCTTTTGCCCACCCCGCTAGCGCTTGCGCGTAGCGCGGGTAAGAAATATCCCGGTTACGATCGCCACTAACGAAACCATACTGGCCGTTGGCATGATTCCGATCTTCCAGACTATCGCCTCGGGCCGTAAGGGCTCCAACAGAAAGCGGATCAGCCCATACCCAATCAAATACACCCCAGCAATATTCCCAAATTCTTTTCCAAATTTGTCTAATTTGACCAATTTGACTAATATGACGAAGAGAACAAAACTCAGCCCACTCTCATACAGAAACAGCGGCTCCCCATTCTTTCCTACGATCTCGTTATTGAAAAAATTCCCCCACCTCCCGATCGCCTGCCCCAGCGGCACTCCAAACATCACCACATCCACCAGTACAAAAAAATTTATTTTCATTCGCGACTTAATTACCCAATAACCCAGTAACCCAATTACTCCTCCTCCTATTGCTCCCCATATCCCCAAACCCCCATTCCAAAGATAAAACACGCTCTGGGGATTCAAACTATAAATCTCCTGCCACTTATCAATGACGTGATATGCCCTCGCCCCAATAATGCCACCAATAACCACCCACCAGAATAGTTGTTCAATTAATTGAACTGGTATTTTTCTTCTTTTCGCCAGCCAGAGCGACGCCTGCAGACCGGCCAAAATCCCCAGACCCAAAACAAAACCATACGGGTGAAAAGCTATTCCAAATATATCTATACTCATCGTGTCATTCCGGGCTTGACCCGGAATCTATACAAATAACGCCAGTGTCAAGATAATCGTTTTGCAATCTCGTCAACAGGAACAATCTCTATTTTTTCATCCCCTCTCTTTTTCAGTTCTACCCCCCCTAGGGCCAAACTCTTGCTTCCTACCACGATCCTATATGGATTTCCGATTAGGTCAGCGTCGGCAAACTTGACCCCCGCCGACAGGTCACGATCGTCCCAAAGCACCTCAATTCCAGCATTGACTAAGGATTTATAGATTTCAGACGCTTTCTCCACAGTATCATTCATACTAATCAAACTTACTCTAAAAGGGGCGACATTCTCCGGCCAGATAATTCCTTTATCGTCGTGAAACTTTTCCACAATTACCCCCACCAGCCGGCTGGTTCCAATACCATAGCTTCCCATATAGACAATTTTTTTACCCCCATCCTTGTCGGTGTAGTAGTAATCAAATGCTTCTGAAAACTTGGTATTCAAGGGGAAAATATTGCCCACCTCGGAGGCTCGAAATTCCTCAAAACGGTCGCTTCCCTCCGCCCCCGCCGGCACTACCTCTTTGTTGTAAGCGATCCCAGTTTCTTTGTCCAAAAAAATTGTATCTTCGCCGCTCTCGCATCTGGTTTGAAACTCATGTGAGTAGTCTTTGGTAAAATCGCCTCCTGATGCCAGAGAAATATAGGTATCCCGGCCGATTCCCAATCTTTGATAAATGGTTTTATATGACTCTTTGACCACCTCATAATATCGTTTTAGGTCGGCCTCGTCCGTATGGAAACTATAGAGATCTTTCATTCGGAATTCTCGCGTCCTCATAATTCCTGACTTCGCCCGTGGTTCATTCCTAAATTTGGTTTGAATTTGATAAACGGCCAAAGGTAGATCTTTGTAGGACAGATTTTGTTTCATGATCAGGGGAGTGACCAATTCTTCGTGAGTCGAATTGAGGACATATTCCGCGTTGTGTTTTTCCTCAGCCGCTTTATTTGCCGGACTAGTTTTCATCAAGACATCAACGGTCTCAATTCTCCCCGTTTTCTCCCACAGTTGTTTCGGGGCCAACGAGGGCATCAGGATTTCTGTGCCGAGTTTATCCATTTCTTCCCGCACGATGTTTTCAATTTTGGCCAAAACCAAAAGGCCGAAAGGGAGAAGAGTAAAAACCCCCGCCATGACTTGGTCGATAAAACCGGCTTGCACCAAGAGCTTGTGACTGATTGCCTCGGCGTCTTTGGGTGGTGTTTTTTCTGGCTGGAATGCCAGCTGACTCATCTTCATCTAATAAATTATACCTCGTTCTCCTCTGAGGTATTATTACCCCAGCAATTTAATACTGGCAAAAGCCACTACCAAACCGAACGTAAAGGCCAGAAGCTGTCTTTGGATAGCATTCTTTTTGGTTATAGTGTGCAGTTCCGGTATTAGGTCGGACAGGGCAATATAGAGGAACATTCCCGCTGTAAAAGCGAGAATATAGAGTTCCATTCCCCCGATCGCCCTCCCGAAAAAATATACCAAAACCGCTCCCAAAAGGGTCGAGAAACTGGAAAGAACGTTTAGTGAAATCGTTTTGGCTCGGCTGTATCCTGCTTTGATGTAGAGACTAAAGTCGGCGATCTCCTGAGGCAGTTCGTGAATTCCGACTGCAATGGCCGTGGCGATCCCCAAGTTATTACCCAACAGGAAAGACGTTCCAATCGCCACTCCGTCGATAAAATTGTGCAGGGTGTCCCCGAACCAAACTCCAAACATAGATGTGTTGTGAGTATGTGGCTCATGGTGATGATGGAACCAAACACTGGTTCGTTCCATAAAGAACAAAAATAGAATTCCGGCCAAGATGAGAAGCGATATGGTCTCCCGATTGTCGGCGCCGAAACTTTTGGGAATCAAGTCAAGGATCGAAATGGCGATCAGAACCCCGGCCGCGAAGCTGGTTAGTTCGAGAACATATTCGGTTAGTTTTTTCCAATAGAGAAGAATTATTCCTCCCGCCAAAGAAACTACTCCTCCGAGTAAGGAAAACAAAATAATATTGGCCAAGACGTTCATGCTTTAGATTTTACCTTATTTCATACATCTCTCTTGACATTCTGGTCTGTTGGTAATATATTCGAATATATGAATATGCGTACTCGTGGTGAGCCAGTCGAACCATATCAAGAAGTCTTTGAACTCCACGCCGAACTATTGAAAGCCTTGGCTCATCCCAAACGGCTGGAAATAATCCATTTGCTTCGTGACCGGTCGCTCACCGTCGGGGAAATTCAGGAAATGCTCGACCTCCCCCAGGCAAACTTAAGTCAGCACCTCACCGTTCTTCGCCACGCCAAGGTCGTCACTACGAAGAAAAAGGGGAAACAGATTTTTTACAAACTTTCTCATGGTAATTTCATCAAAGCTAGTGACCTCTTGCGTTGTGTTTTTCTGGAAAAATATCCTCCCCTTGCCGACCTACTTCCTTCTGAGAAAGATCCAGTCTGCGGCATGTATCTCTCTCCGAAAACCGCCGCCTTTGTCCACATCCATGCCGGTCACGACTATTATTTCTGTGCCTCTAAATGTTTGAAAAATTTTCAAAAAAATCCCGAGAAATTCATTATTAGTTAATCAATATAAATGTCAAAACTTCTTGTCTACAGTCTGACCATAATCGCCTTTATCATTGGTCTGGGGGCAGGCTACACTCTCACTCCAGAATACGCGAGTACCATGCGGGAAAAAAATACCACCATGGTTCCTTTGGGAAAGGCGGATCGTCTTATCGATCTAAGGTATCTTAACGGAGTTATCGTTCACCACCTCACCGCCATTGATCTTGCCCGCCAAGCTCTCGAGAAATCGCATCGGGAGGAAGTAAGAAACCTAGCCGAGGAAATCATCAAGTCTGATGAAGCCAGTATCAAGCAGCTAATGATTTATAAACAAACATGGTACAAAGAAGACCGTAATATTGGGGAGTTCGAGAAAATCAATCTGGGCGACGATGGCAAACGCTTTGATCTGCGTTTCTTAAACGCTCTGATTGCCCACCATGTCGAAGCAATCGACACTGCCAAAGAAATTTCCACCAAATCGACTCGAGACGAAGTCCTCAATCTGGCCGACGAAATCACCCAGAGCCTTGGGGAAAGTAAATTAGTTTTGGAACAATTGAGAAAGGATTGGTACGCCATATGAAAACCTCAGTCATCCTCCCGGTAAAAGGCATGGACTGTGCCAGCTGTGCCAGTATCATTAGCCGCTCCGTGGGGAAGCTCCCCGGGGTCAGCCAAAGCGACGTCAATATCGCCACCGAGAAAGCCACTCTAACCTTTGATTCCGACAAGATTTCGCTCGATCAAATCAGCCAAAAAGTCACCGACCTTGGCTACACTTTAGTCGTCGGCAATCAAATGGACAGTTCAAAAAAAGACAAACTGGAACGACTCGAGAAACAACGCCAGGTCGTCACTTTTGTCCTCCCCATCTCTCTGACCATCTTTTCCCTGATGATGTGGGGTATTGCCGCTGACTTTTTCAAGTCCCTTCCTCCGTTTTTCTTACCGATGAAGATGTTCAATCTAATTTCAATGATATTATCGACGATCGTTCTCTTTGGATTTGGCAAAGATTTTATCATTGCTGTAGGTCGTTTCGTCAGAACCAAAACCGCCAACATGGATACCCTCATCGGTATCGGAACATTGGCGGCCTTTATCTATAGTTCCTTTGTATTTCTTTTCCCGGGCACGGTCTTGAACCTCGGTCTCGCCGAGACTGCTTATTTTGACGTCGTCATCGTCGTCATCGGTTTTATCTTATTTGGTAAGTACCTCGAAGCCCGTTCAAAAATTAAAACTGGCCAAGCTATTGAGAAATTGGTTTTGCTTCAGGCCAAAACCGCCCTAGTCGAAAGAGGCGGAAAAGAGGTCGAGATTGCTATAGAAATGGTCAGGTTGGGGGATGTCATTATCATCAAACCAGGGGCCAAAATACCGGTTGATGGCCTCATCAAAGAGGGTCGAAGCAGTATCGACGAATCCTTCGTCACCGGTGAATCCATGCCTGTCGACAAGAAAGTCGGAGAAGAGGTCATAGGCGGCACGATCAACAAACAAGGTTCCTTCAAATTTACCGCCACCAAAGTCGGCTCCGATACTCTTTTGGCCCACATCATCAAGTTGGTCGAGGAGGCTCAAGGCAGCAAGGCCCCGATCGAGAGGATTGCCGACCAGATTTCCGCCATTTTTGTTCCGGTCGTTTTGGTACTGGCGGTGATCACCCTAATCGTTTGGTTGTCGCTTGGCTCGATTTATCTTCCTTTCTCGCAGGCTCTCGCTTTTGGGCTGTCATCTTTTGTTGGCATCTTGGTTATCGCCTGCCCCTGTGCTCTCGGGCTGGCCACTCCGACGGCCATTATCGTCGGGGTCGGCAAGGGTGCCGAAAATGGCATTCTTATCAAAGATGCCGAGAGCCTCGAGAAGCTTCACTCGGTCACAACCATCGTCATGGACAAAACCGGGACTCTTACCAAAGGTGAACCTCAGGTGGTCGACTTCATTAATCACTCCGAAGAAAACGACCACGACATCCTCACCATTGCCGCCTCTATGGAGAAGCAGTCTGAGCACCCTCTCGCCGCCGCAATCATAAAATATGCCAAAGACAAGGGGGTCGAATCCAAAAAAGTTATCGACTTCTCCAATCTCGAAGGCAAGGGAGTCAAAGCGAACTTTCACAAAGAAACTTTTTACCTCGGCAACGCCAAACTCCTATCGGAAAGAAAGGCCAAATACGACGAAGCCATGGTGTCCCGGTTCACCAAAGAGGGGAAAACTCCCGTCTTTCTTATCAAGGACAAAACTCTCCTTGCCTCTATCTTCATCGCCGATGTCCTGAAAGAAGCCGCTCTTCTGGCCGTCAAAGATCTACACCGGTTGGGACTCAAGGTAATCATGCTCACCGGTGACAACGAAAACACAGCTCGGTTCATTGGCAGTCAGGCAGGTGTTGACGATGTTTTCGCCGAAGTCCTACCCGGAGAAAAAGCCGACAAAATCAAATCTCTCAAAGCCAAGGGTGAATCCGTTGCCATGATTGGGGACGGAGTAAATGACGCTCCCGCCCTAGCCCTCGCCGATGTGGGCATTGCTATGGGCACCGGCACCGATGTCGCTATCGAGTCGTCCAACATCACTCTCCTCCATGGAGATCTGAGTAAGTTGGTCAAGGCCATCCGACTTTCAAAGAAGACCATGAGCACGATCAAGCAGAACCTTTTTTGGGCCTTTGTTTACAACGTCGTTGGCATCCCCGTTGCCGCTGGCGTCTTGTATCCCTTCTTCGGCATTCTCCTAAACCCAGTTTTTGCCGGCGCCGCCATGGCCCTCTCTTCGGTCTCGGTCGTCACCAATTCTTTGAGGTTGAAGCAATCTACTATATAATTCAGGAAGCTATGCCTGCCAACTCAAATCTATTCTTAATCTTTCTCACTGGCCTGACCACCGGCGGTCTGTCCTGCCTCGCTGTCCAAGGAGGCTTGCTGGCCTCAGTCATCTCCCCGACCGAAGAGAAAATAAATAAAAAACTTCAGACCCAAAACCAAGCTCTCCCGATTCTGGCCTTTTTGATTTCCAAGCTAATCGCCTATACCATCCTCGGCGCCTTGCTCGGCTTCCTCGGGACGGTTATCACCCTCTCTCCGATCACCCGGGGTTGGTTCCAAATCGCTATCGCCGTCTACCTTATTGGCGTCGCCCTTTCGATGCTCGAAGTTCACCCAATTTTTCGTTATTTCATCATCACCCCTCCCAAATTTCTTTCACGCCTAATCAAAGACCAGAGCAAGAGTAAGTCAATTTTTGCCCCTGCCCTCTTAGGTGCTATGACCGTTTTCATTCCTTGCGCCGTGACTCAGGCCACCGAAGCCATTGCTCTCGCCACCGCCAATCCCCTGTATGGCGCCGCCGTTATGGCCGCCTTTATCTTGGGAACTTCACCTACCTTTTTTGCCCTAGGCTTCGTCTTTACCAAGGCCAGTTCTCGCTTTCAGTCTTGGTTTGGCAAAGTCTCCGCCGCTCTCCTCATCGTCATGGCCATTACCACCTTCAACGGCGGGCTCGGTCTAATGGGCTCGATCTACACCCTCCAGAACTTTTATGAAGCCGCCAAAATTAGTTTGAATAGTTCCACCCCGAGAGTGGCCGGTGCCAGTGCCACCATCAGTGGCGATGTCCAAGAAGTCAGTATTGCCGTCAAGTCCTCCGGATATTCTCCCCAAAGTATTACCCTCAAGAAAGGCATCAAAACCAGACTTACCTTGACCACCAACAATACCGGCGGCTGCTCTCGTGCTTTTACCATTCCCTCTCTTCGGTTATCCAAAATTCTCCCCGAAACCGGCAGCGAAACTCTTGAGTTCACCCCTACCAAGACCGGTTCCCTCGTCTTCTCCTGCAGTATGGGCATGTACACCGGCACCTTCAACGTTATATAAAAGTGTCATCCTCGCGAAAGCGGGGATCCATTTAAATAGATTCCCGTTTCCACGGGAATGACAAAATATGTTCAACCTTTTTCGTCACAAACCAACCAATTCGTCATTGCGAGCGAAGCGTGGCAATCTAGTTTTGAAACTGTCAGGTTTGCATTGCTCCAGTTGTGCCGTCAACATCGACCTTTCCCTCGAAGACTTACCCGGTGTAGCCAATTCAACCACGAATTACGCCAAGTCTATCTCCACGATCGACTTCGACCCCGAAAAAATTGACCCCAAAAAAATCATTGCCGAAATCACCAAACTCGGATATCAGGCTAAAAACATCGGTTAACGTTTGCCCTTGGGCTTGTTGATCTCTTTCCAGAAGTAGGCGATCCCCAACACCAGAAAGGCGATCAGGAATACCCAAGTCAGCAGGCCAAAGAAGCTCCAGGCTCCCAAGCCTCCCATCATCCCGTATCCACCATACCCATTGTATCCAAACATGTTTTTGAACTAATTTATAACACCTATTTAATATTACACCATCCAATTCAGTTCCAAATTCACCCTTGACATATCCTGTAGTATTATGCTATTTTAAGGTTATGAAACCAATGACACGCCCGCAAATCATTAAACCGCTAGGCAAATTTTTTGCCGGGGTTTTTGTGCATAAATTGAAGTGACAGTTCTCTTCTTGTGAACAAACGCCCCGACAAACGTCGGGGCGTTTTAGGTTTTAGGCCTAATCGGGCACCTTCACAAGTTCACAAGGAGACTTCCATGTTCAGAAAAATTTGGGTTCTGCTAAAGCCGTTCCATCGCGTCTTTTTTGTCTTGGTTCTATTGGCAGTCATTGGCGAAGGCGCACAGATTGCAGTAAGTTACACCGTTAGCTTGATTGTCAGCCTATTCACCCTTCAGGTCCAGCTCCTGGTTTGGGGGCTGATTGTCCTCGCTATGCTCAATTTCAACGAGCTGACGATGCGGCTGGACAATAGCTTTGATTGGCACATTATCGCCAAACAAAGTCATCCGATATACCGCTACCTCAAGCTTGGTGCCATCGCCAAGTTTTTGAGAATGGATATCGCCTGGCATCACCACCACAACTCCGGCACCCTTGTTGGTCAAGTATCAGACGGCGTTTGGAAAACTCTAGAAATCGTTGACATGCTTTCCTGGGAGTTTATGCCAACGATCGTCCAGACGGTATTAAGCCTCGTTCCGCTTTTCTGGCTGACCCCATACGCGGCCGTACTATCCCTACTTGCCTTTTTTCTTTTCGCCTACCTCACGATTCAGGGGGAGAAGGAAAAACGGCCCTTCCGTCAGGCCCGTCAGGATCTATATCAGGAAGAATGGAGCGAGGCCGTCCAAGCCGTTCAAGGGCACGAGTTTGTCATCACTTCCAATCAGCAGGATCGAGCCCTAGCGGTTCAGGAACAGCTCCACGATCGCATCATCGGCCAAGCTATGAAAGAACACCGGCTCGGGATCTTCAAGTACAACCGCTGGCGTATCCGTATTCTCACTTCAATACGGCTGATCGTCTACGCTATCTGGGTCAGTCAGCTTTACCGGGGAACTCTGACCGTCGCCGGGCTCATCTTCGTCTCGGTTCTCACCGAAAAACTATTCAATAGTTTCTGGAGATTTGCCCGTTTGGCCGACCGTGTCTATGGTAGCAGTGAGGCGGTCACTCGTCTTATCGGCCTTATGGACGAGCCGGAACCGATAGAAACGGGGACAGAATCAGCTGTAATCGCCGGGCCGGTGGGCATTAGTATGAAGAACGTCTGCTTTGCCTATTCGGATGAGTACTCCGAAGGAGATGGAGCCCTTCATGATTTCAGTCTTGAGGTCGAGCCAGGGTCAATTGTCGCTCTGGTCGGTCCATCTGGCGCAGGCAAAACCACTATCAGAAAGATCATCACCAAGCTCTCGCCCTTCCAAAGTGGCGCGATCTCTATCGGCGGACTGGACATCGCGCGATGGAACGGAAGAAAACTTCGCGATCTCTTCTCAACCGTTCCCCAAAGCGAGGAAGTCTATGTTTTCGACAAGTCGATCTACGAAAATATTGCCTATCCCTGGCCTGACGCTCCGGAGGAAAAGATTATCGAGGCGGCGCGTCTTGCAGGAATCCACGACTTCATCAAAGGTCTCGAAAAAGGTTATCAGACTATGGTGGGGGAACGTGGAGTTCGTCTCTCAGGCGGGCAAAGACAAAGACTGGCTTTAGCTCGCGCTATCCTTCTCGATCGTCCCATTCTCTTTTTTGATGAACCAACCAGTGCGGTTGACGCCATCACTGAAAAAGAGATTCAGGAAAACCTCGGAATGGTCTTAAGGGGCAAGACGGTAATCATCATCGCCCATCGTCTGGCGACTGTCTGGCACATTGCCAACAAGATTGTCGTCATGAAGGACGGGCGAAAGGTCGAGGAAGGAGGACATCAACAATTGGTTTCCGCTGGCGGATTGTACGCAGAAATGGTTGCGTTGCAAACCGTTACCGGGAAAACAGAATAGTCAAAACCAGGCACCCCGCTTAGCGGGGATAAGTCCTGGTTTTTTTATGGTATATTAATTAAACCAATACTAATTATCTCAAAGTTAAATATGGAAGAAACAGAAAACGTAGTCGAGCCAGTTGCTCCGGTTAAAAAATCAAACAACCTTTTCTATATCGGTTTACTGATTGTCCTGGTAATCATTGGACTACCACTGCTTCAAAATGGCAAAAAGAAAACGGTTACTCCCGTCGCCGAGTCCGTCGCTTCACCCACACCCACTCCCACCACTACACCAGTCGACGTTGTTAACGGTGCCATTGCCATCGAGGCGGGCAGTTTTTACTACAAACCCAATTTAATTCGTGTCAAAAAAGGTGAGAAGGTGAAGTTAACCCTGAACGCCGTCAGTCTGATGCATGATTTCAATATCGACGAACTAGGCATCAAGGTTCCCGTCACGAAGTCCGGAAGCTCCTCGACCGTTGAATTTACCGCCGACAAAGTTGGCGAGTTTGAATTCTACTGCTCTATCGGCCAGCACCGGGCTAACGGTCAGGTCGGCAAACTCATCGTCACGGAATAAATTTAGGGCAAGTTCATAATTTCTTCGATGACCTCAGCCATGGTTTTTGTCGATACCGGAATTGGTGGTCGAAACTTATATCCGTATGTTCTCAGACCTCTTTCTCCAGTTTCAGTCAGGAATCGAGATACCATTTCCACCTCCATGCCAATTTTAATATCACCAAGGTTAACGTCAGTCAGCATCGCCGTCACCAATGGTCCCTCCTCAAGCCGAACAATCGCTACGGCATAAGGCACCAAGAACTCGAAACCCTCCGGTGCATAGTCCGTGCGGGGAATGATGGCAAAAGACCAAACCGTACCTCTTCCGGAAAATCTCCCGACCTCGATAGACGTTGGAGCCATCAGTTCCCTCATGGCTCAAATCATACCACCAAACTACCCTATAACCAATTTCGACAATATAACCTACATAAATAGGACCACCCAGAGGGCGTGAATCTGGCCGGGGACAACCCCCAAAATCGTCAGCACCAAGTTAATCCAGAACTGAGTCGTAAAACCAACCTTGAGTAGCACTGCCAAGGGCGGCATAAAAATAGCACAAATCACAAAAAGAACATCGGAACTGGAGAGATGGTTCAGCCGAACCCCAATCTTTCCGAGTAACTTCTCAAAACCGGAGAAATCGATGTTTATGTTGACGTTCTTTGCCATCCCAACATTATACTGTGTATTTGCAGCTCATGGTGACCCCGAGCGGATTTGAACCGCTGATTCCTTGGATGAGAACCAAGTGTCCTAGACCACTAGACGACGGGGCCCAGCCCTCGTATTTTATCGGATTCATGGCTGTTATACAATTTATGTTACAATCGCAGGCTGATCATGCTCAACCTTCCCGAAATCGCCACCCCAAAGCTAAATCGAGAAACAAATGAGTTCTCTTCCTGCCTCTTCTCAGTCGAACTTCCCATTCACATCGGGCCACTTCAGGCCGTTGGATCCTTTCACGTCAACCAGTTCTTCGGTACTGACTCGATCATACGAAACCCCAGACCAAGTAGCAGGACTTCCCATCAGGCCTTAGAAATCATCGCTAAACCGTCTCTGGTCTTCAACGATTCCGATTATCTTTTTGCCTCGAATGCTCTTTTTCATGCCCAATATGGTCCCTTGACCGGTTATTCAGAAGCTTTATTTTTTCCGATTGATCCTAATGCCATTCACTCAATCGAGAATCTTTTCGCCACTAGCGCGGTTCTCGCAGATATCGATGGTTGGTTCCAGTCTCGGCTTAACAAACTTAAAGGCGCCAGGCCAAAAACTACCCCAACTCATCATTTTCTGCTTAACGGGGTTTGCCGGTACGGATCAGCCGACCCGATTAGATCAATCCTTGGAACAGTCCGCCCGTCGGATAGTCGTGTGTTGTCGCTCGAATTAGACTATAAAAGCTCCTCGTTTTCCGTGCTCCACCACCACCTCACGGGTTGTTTGCCAACTCAGACCGCCCTTGACCTGATACAGACGGAAGAAGCGAAGTCCCCCGAACTTAGACTAGCCCGCTTTCTGGCAGAACTTTGGACTGTTTCGGGCGGGAACTTAGGCTATCATCTCGAGACCGCTTAATTGACTTTTGGGCTTTTTTAGCATAAAATTAGCCTCCACTCGGCCGGCAATTGCCGGTCTTGATTTTGGCCAAAGTTAGCCTACAATAGCGAAAATCGAACCATGAAACAAAACAATAAAGTCCATCTGACCCTCACTGGCTACAAAGATCTAGCGGCGGAGCTTGAGGACTTAAAATCAAACAAACTTTCCGCGGCGATCGAGCGAGTTTCCCGTGCTCGTGAATTTGGCGACCTCTCCGAGAACGCTGAGTACCACCAATCCCGCGACGACCACGCCACTCTGGTTGGCCGCATCGACGAATTGACGGACATCATCAACCGGTCTGAGATTATCGAAATAACCACGAGCAAAACTCAGGTCGGTGTTGGTAGTAAAGTTAAAGTTTCCATCAACGGCACCACCCACGAATTTACTATCGTCGGTGAATGGGAAGCCGACCCTGCCGAGAAGAAAATCAGTCATGAATCTCCTTTGGGGAAAGCCCTGATGGGAAAAGGCATCGGCGAAGAAGTCGAGGTCGTCGCTCCCGTCGGTAAGGTCATCTATCACATCAAAGAAATCGCCTAAATGGACCGACCGGAAGCTCTAGATCTAGTCAATTCCTGGACCACGAACCAAAATCTCATCAAACACATGCTTTGTGTCGAGGCCTGTATGCGTGGCCTAGCTAGATATTTCAAGGAAGATGAAGACTCCTGGGGGATTACCGGCCTGATCCACGACGCCGACTATGAATCCCATCCGCAGGAACACCCTTGGATTTTGGTGAAGGAGCTCGAGAAAAACCAGGAAAACCCCCTTACGGTCCAAGCCATCAAGGCTCACGCCTGGCAATGGAGTGAGAAGTCGCCGGAACCAATATCCCAAATGGACTGGTCACTTTATACCTGTGACGAGCTTTCCGGTCTAATTGTCGCCGCCGCCTTGGTTAGACCAGATCGAAAATTAGCTTCCGTCACCGTCGAATCCGTCCTGAAAAAATTCCCTGACAAATCATTCGCCAAAGGGGTTCACCGCGAACACATAACGCTCTGCGAGGAAAAATTGGGCATCAAGCTTCCAGACTTCGTCGGCATCTGCCTTTCTTCCATTCAAACCATCTCCGACACACTAGGTCTCTGATTTGCTATAATATCCACAATAGCGTTATTAGATGGCTTCCAACCATCGAGCTCCCCGAGGTTACAATCGGGGCGGGTAAGCCCGTTACAGCCGTAATTAAGTAATCGTTAGGTGGCACCTTCCTGCAGCAGCGGGACCTAACCCCGGAACTTTCGGGGTTTTTTAATGCCGAAATTTCCAATTTTATTATTTAACTGACAGCTGACTTCTGAAAGCTGTAAACTATTACTATGCTTGATATCAAATACATCCGCGAGAATGCGGACACACTCAAAAAGGCCATTGAGGCCAAACAACTAACCCCCAAAATCGTTGATGAGGTCATCCGTGTCGATGATCAAAGACGCGCCCTCATGGGCCAAGTTCAGGACCTGCGCGCCAAGATCAACGAACACGCGGCCAAACTCAAGAGCGGCAAGCCATCTGACTCAGATATTGCCATTGGTAAGGATTTGAAAGAAAAACTCAAGGATATCGAACCTCAACTCAATCAGGTCGAAAAAGCATATCAAGATTTGATGTATCAGGTTCCCAATCCAGCCGCCGCGGACGTCCCCATTGGTAAAGACGAGACGGGGAACCTCGAAGTTAAGAAATGGGGTGAGATTCCCAAATACGATTTTACTCCAAAGACCCACGACGAAATTATGGAAAATCTCGACCTTCTTGATGTTAAACGAGCTGTCCGTATCGGGGGCACCCGGTCCTACATTACCAAAAACGATCTCGTTCTTCTCGAATACGCCGTCCTTATCTATGCCCTCAGACACATGATTGCCAAGGGCTTCACCCCCATGACCGTTCCTTGGATGGTCAACGAGGATGCGATGTGGGGAACCGGCTATTTCCCTTGGGGGCAAGAAGATCACTACCGGACACAGGATGGTCAGACTCTCATTGGCACTGCCGAGGTTTCCCTCACCGCCTATCGGAAGGATGAGATCCTCAACGAAAAAGACCTTCCTATCAAAATGGTTGGCATCTCTCCCAGCTTCCGTCGCGAAGTTGGTACCTATGGCAAGGACACCAAGGGAATTTTCCGTCTCCATCAATTCAACAAAGTTGAACAGGTTGTCTACACCATCGCCGACGAAGACGAGACCAGACGAATGCATGATGAAATGCTTATCAATGCCGAGGAAGTTCTCCAAGCCTTAAAACTTCCTTATCACGTTCTCATAATGTGTACCGGTGATATGGGGGCCGGCCAACGGAAAAAATACGACATCGAAACTTGGTTCCCCGGTCAGGGAAAGTATCGCGAGACCCACTCGGATTCGTATTTCAATGACTTTCAGGCTAGACGACTCAATATCAAATACCGCGCCAAAAATGGTGAGACAAAATATGTTTACACGATCAATAATACCGTCGCCGCTACTCCGCGCCTCTTGGCCGCCATCATCGAGAACTACCAACAGGCGGACGGGAGTGTCAAGGTCCCCGATATCCTCGTTCCATTTATGGGCAAAGAGGTAATTAGACGTGAAGGCTAACATAGTTTTATCTCTAATCGCCGCCCTTTTTTTCGGTGAGAAACTTCTTTCGCCTCAAATTAACTTCACCCCTGACTTAACGGCCAAACTTTCTACTCGAATTCCTGATTCTCCAAAACTCGATCTTGCCTCAGCCAAAAAAGCAGTCGGTTTAACCGGAATTAGATATCTGGCCTACAACCTTGATTCAGGCAAGGTCTATTTTGTCAGCGGCGCCACCGACCAGATTGCCCCCGCCTCCTTCACCAAGATCCTGACCGCCCAAGTCGCTCTTGATCTGGGGTTTCCGGACCAGCTTCTATCAGCGACGAAGACTTCGGTCGATAAAATCCCCACCGTTCTTGGACTAAAAATCGGCGAACAATTCAAGTTGTCCGAGCTCCTCCGCGCCACCATCGCCACTTCCGCAAACGATGCCGCCGCCACCATCGCCGAGGGAATCGCCTCCCAAAATGGTCTCAATCCCACCGATTTTATCGCCCTGATGAATCAAAAGGCAGCCTTGTTGAAGATGGAAAACAGCCACTTTGCCAATCCTGACGGTTTGGATGATGACGCTCAGTTTTCGGCCCTGATCGATATCGCCAAATTGGTTCAAAACACCGTCAAGAATTATCCCGAGATTCTTTCGGCCGCCGCCTCTGACCGCGAAGACATCAAAGAATCCAAGACTCACGGTTTCTATTATCTCAGCAACTGGAATGGCCTCTTGGGAGTATATCCCGGCGTCTTCGGACTCAAGATCGCTTTTACTGAAAACGCCGGCTATTCAACCATCGTTTTATCTGAGAGAAGCAAGGTTCGTCTCGCTGTCATCGTCACCGGTGCCAAATCCCTGTATGATCGGGATGCTTCCGCCGCCTCCCTGCTCGATCAGTCATTTGGGTTAGAAAATATTCCTGCTGCCAATATCACCCAGTGGCAGCTCAAGCAACACTACAAAGTTTGGAACGACCTAATCAATAAAACCAAATCCGAAATCCTAAATCATAAATCTTGAATCTTAAATCTTAAAACCATGTCAATTAAACAACTACTAGCTCCCGAAACCATCGCTACTCTTCACTCTGATTTCAACGGCGAAATTCAATTAATTAAATTCGCGAACACGCTTCGTCTTGAGGTTGGTGGGCTGACTCAATCCGGTGATATTATGGTCTGGATCTGGTCTGTCGCGATAAAAAATCTTCTCCCTAATAACTTTTCTCCCGAGAACATCCTGATCCTTGGATTAGGTGGGGGATCAGCTCTCTTCTGGCTCCGGCGTCGTTTTCCGAAATCTCATCTCACGGCAGTCGAGATCGATCCGGTTATGATCGAAATCGCCCAAAAATATTTTCATATCGGGAAAATCAAAGACCTGACTATTGTCAACCAAGACGCCGTCGAGTTTATCAAGAAAATCAAACAAACCCTGCCTGCCGGCAGGCAGGAATTTTCGCTAATTCTCATGGATTGCTATCAAGGCTTCCTAACTCCGACTGGTTTTGATGAGGTTAATGTACTCATGAAAATGAAACGAATCGGCGGCAACGTTCTTCTGAATCGTCTATATTGGGACGAACACAAAATCGCGACTGATGACTTCGTCGCCAAAATCGGTCATCATTTCCAAATCAAGTCCATCTACACCGCCAGCAACCTCATCATCTCTCTAGCCCTTCCGTCATCGCGAGCAAAGCGTGGCGATCCAAAAGGCCTGTAAACTGGTCTTGACAAATGACCTGTTAATTGGTTATTATTTGTTTATGACTTATGTTTCCATTTCCGAACTCAAAACCAACCCCGCGGAGGCAATTTCCGCCTCCCTCGATTATCCGGTCGCGATCCAAAAAAGAAGCAAAACTCAGGCCTATCTAGTCGGCAAGGATATTTTTGAAAAACTAGTCGCCCAAATGGAAGACATCATCGACGCTAAAGCGGTCAGAGAAGCGAATTTCAGCGATGTCGTCCCCTTTGAGAAAGTAGTTGCCGAATTGGGTCTAGATCTATGAAAATAGATTTCACCAAAGTTGCCAGAAAACAACTAAAAGGTCTTGGTAAAGCGGTTCAAATTGTCCTAATCAAAAGAATTAACAACCTAGGAAAATCGGGTGTAGATGAAAGAAAACTCCAGGGCTTCAAGCAAATCTTCCGGTCTCGAGTTGGTGATTTTCGGATTGTTTACAGAAAGACAATCAGTGAAATAGTTGTGATCCAAATCGGCCATCGTCGCGAAATCTACCGACTGTTGAAAGCACTGCTTAGATAGACGAGGCCGTGTTCAACCTAGGAGGTCATCCAATTTTGGATAAATATGACGCGGGTGTAAAATACACCAATACATGGCAACAAGATCAGAAACATTGGCAAAAATAAAAGAACTTGACCGGAGAAAAAATTTTGTAGAAATCACAATATTATCCATTGATGGCCATCCTGCCTTTTGGGTTTCGAATAAATTAACTAAGGAACGAATCGACGGAATCATAGACTTTCTATTTGGTGCCCAGACTGATGGTGAACCACATAAATACGAAATTATCTCAATCCAGTCATGAAAACAAAGCTCTTGTATCTTGACGATTCTTACGCGAAGACGATGACCGCGGTCATTTTGGAAATAGGTGAAGTCGGTCAGGGGAAATATACCTTAGTTTTAGACGAAACTGTTTTCTATCCAATCGGGGGTGGTCAAGCTACGGATCAAGGTAGCCTCCACGGCGATTTGTGGGTAGGGAAAGTCCAAGAGGTAGTCATGAAAGACGGGGAGGTTCGCCATTTTGTCAGTTCGACCACACCTCCTAGTGTCGGCATGAAAGTTGTTGGTGAAATCGACTGGGAAAGAAGATATAAATTAATGAAGATCCACACTGGAGGACACCTTGTTGATTTTGCGATGTATCTCTTGGGTTATTCACCGAATACGCTAATGCCCTTCAAAGGAGATCACGGAAAAAAGGCGTTTATAGTCTATAAGGGAATAGTAAATAAGGACATAAGGCAGGAACTGGAAGATAAAGCCAATGAATTAGTAAAAAAAGATTTGAATCTAACCTGGAGCTTTGCATCTCTAGAAGAATTACAAAAAGACGCCATTTATTTACAACCGGGTTTGCCCACCAACAAACCACTGAGAAAAATTACACTCGAAGGAGTCGGGTCAGTTGCTGATGGGGGAACTCAGGTAAAACATACCGTCGAGGTTGGGAAAATCGAAGTGCAATCGGTTGTGTCGGAAAATGACGAGACAATAGTGAGTTACCGTGTCGTCTAAGTAATCGCCAGTCTGAATTAAGTTCGCTTTCACTATATCGTTCAACCTCGGAGGTTGTCCAAAAACTTCAAGGTCCAACCCTGAAGTCATCGTCATTGCGAGGAGGTACGCCGACGTGGCAATCTATACCAATTTCTGGATCGCCACACCCCTTTAGGGTTCGCGATGACAGTTTTCAACCAGTGGAATCAAAACCATCTCACGCTAGCATATAATCAACTGCGGATGTTTAATCTATTGGGGAAACTTTTTGATACCAACACGAAAGAAGTCGAAAAACTGAAAGTTTTGGTGGACCAAATTAATAGCCACGAAGACTGGGCCAAAAAGTTTAAAGACAGCGAGTTGAAAGCTCAGATCCAAAAATTCAAAAATCAGCTCGAGGGAGGAGCCGTACTTGACGATATTCTCCCCGAAGTTTTCGCCCTCTCCCGAGAAGCCTCGGTTCGGACTCTGAAGATGCGCCCCTTTGACGTCCAGCTCATGGCCGGCATCACTTTCCATCAAGGGAAGATCGCCGAGCAAAAAACCGGTGAAGGCAAGACTCTTTCCGCCGTCGCTGCTGTAGTGCTCAACGCTCTGACAGGGCGGGGAGTTCACCTCGTCACTGTCAACGACTACCTCGCTCGCCGTGATGCCGGCTGGATGGGTCCGATCTATCACCTCTTAGGTCTTTCCGTCGGCGTTATTTTCTCAGGCAAAGGCGATCTCCCCGCCGCCATTTATGATCCAGATTATATTGACGCTACCCATAGCGACGACCGGCTCAAAAACCTCCGTCCCGTCAGTCGCCGCGAGGCCTATGCCGCCGATATTACTTACGGCACCAATAACGAATTCGGCTTCGATTATCTACGTGACAACATGGCCCGGGCCACCGCCGAGATGGTCCAGCGAAGTCACCACTTTGCCATTGTCGACGAGGTCGATTCAATTTTGATTGATGAGGCCAGAACCCCTCTCATCATTTCCGCTCCCGACTCCGAGCCCACCGAAAAATATTATCGCTTCTCCCAAATTATCGACGGACTCAGCAAAGATACCGATTACGAAATCGACGAGAAATTAAATACCGCCAACCTGACCGAGCATGGCCTGCGCAAGGTCGAAAAAATTATGGGAGTCGATAACCTTTACGAGAAAGATTTCGACACCCTCCACCACATCGAGCAGGCATTGAAAGCCAGAACCCTTTTTATCCGTGACCGGGAATATATCGTCAAGGACGACCAGATCATCATTGTCGACGAACACACCGGCCGTCTGATGTACGGCCGCCGCTACTCCGAGGGCTTGCATCAAGCCATCGAGGCCAAGGAAAACGTCAAGATCCAACAGGAGAGCCGCACCCTCGCCACCATCTCTCTTCAAAACTACTTTCGTATGTACAGCAAACTCGCTGGTATGACCGGAACCGCCGCCACCGAAGCCGAAGAATTTCGTAAAATCTACAAACTCGACGTCGTCATTATTCCGACTCATGTTGCCGTCGCCAGAACCGACTCTCCCGATATGGTTTTCAAGTCCCAGCGGGCCAAGTACTCCGCTCTCACCGCCGAGGTTGAAGAGAAGTGGAAAGCTGGTCAACCCATCTTGATTGGCACCAAATCCATCGAGCAAAACGAAATCGTCAGCAAGTATCTCAAACACAAAAAAGTCGACCACGAGGTTTTGAACGCGAAAAATCACGAATCAGAGGCCGAGATAATCTCTCGGGCCGGCGAAATCAAGGCCGTCACCGTCGCCACCAACATCGCCGGCCGCGGCGTCGACATTGTTCTGGGAGGTGACCCGACCAAGACGGACAAGAAAACTTGGCAAAAAAATCACGACGAGGTGGTTCGGCTTGGCGGTCTTCACATCATTGGCGCCGTCCGTCACGAATCTCGCCGCATTGACAACCAGTTCCGCGGTCGAGCCGGCCGTCAGGGAGACCCGGGTTCTTCCCGTTTTTACGTCTCTCTCGAGGACGACATTATGCGCATCTTTGGCGGCGAGCAGATCAGCAAGTTAATGGATTTTCTCAAAGTTCCCGAAGAACAGCCACTCGAAGCCGGTATGGTCAGTCGGGCTATCGAAACTGCTCAGGCCAAGGTAGAGTCTTTCTATTTCGATCAGCGCAAAAGTGTCGTCGAATACGACGACGTCATGAACAAGCAACGCGAGATTTTCTACAAACGCCGCTTCCAAGCCCTAACCGACTCGGAGTCCGAAAAGGGCCTCTCCGATCGCATCGACGAAATAATAAAGAACGAATCCTCTGCCCTTTGTACCTTGTATTCACCAGAGGGAATCGACGCCAAGGAGGCCGAGCGAATCAGCAAGGAATTTCAGATGATTCTCCCCTTGGATAATCGCTCTGCCAAAGGGCTAGAGAAAAGACTTTCGGGAACGGGAGAGAAGACCGCTCAGGAGACACTATTTTCAATAGTTACTCAGGCCAGAAAATCGCAAACCGCCACCTTTGGCACCTCGGTCATGCGCCAAATTGAAAACTTTGTCATTTTGGGAACCTACGACGAACTTTGGATGGATCACCTCGATGCCATCGACGATCTTCGTGATGGTATCCGGCTCCGCGGCTATGCCCAAAAAGACCCCCTCGTTGAGTATAAACAGGAAGCCTACAACATGTTCGAGACCCTACTCAATCGAATCAACAACCAGATCGCCAGGAAAATCTTCCGCTTCCAACCAACCTCGGCTCCGCCACCCCCCCTTGAAAGATTAAAAGAAGTTGGAGAAGCAAAAAAGAAAAAGAAAGTTGGCCGAAACGACCCCTGTTGGTGCTCCTCCGGTAAAAAGTGGAAGGATTGTCATTACCCCGACCCCGGCTAAAAACATGATCAGTACAATTTCATTTATTACTGGAAACAAAGGCAAGTTCGAAGAAGCGCGACAAATCTTTTCCGGTTCCGGAATTGAGCTGAATCAACAGCAACTCGATACACTCGAAATTCAAAGTGATGATACTCCTGAAATTGCTCGGTTTTCTGCCCAGTTTGCTGGGAGTAAATTAAACACACCACTGTTTGTCATGGATCGAGGTTTTTATATAGAAGCTCTCAACGGATTCCCCGGTCCATTTATAAAGTTTGTCAACAAATGGCTTTCGGAATATCAGATTCTGAAATTACTAGAGAGAGAAGAAAATAGAAAGGCCTATTGGGTCACGGCTTTAGGACTTTTCCTGCCGAGAGAAGAAGTGAAGATATTCGCCAGTAAAAGTTACGGCGAAGTCCCCAAAAAAATTTCCGGCAATCGAGGCTATATGGCCGATAAACTATTTCGACCGTTGGAAAGTAAATTGGTTTTGTCAGAAATGAGCGAAACAGAATATAATCTTTTTTGGAACAATTCATCTTGCTGGCAAGAAATGATTACCTATCTAAAATCAAAAACCTCACCTTAGGGTTTGATAGAATCTCCAGATACTTCGGCGATGAAGTCTCTTTCCTTTTGTATTATTATGGATTGTGATCAGCTCCGAAGCCAAACCAGAATTTATCCGGGAAATACTTCTAACTGCTGAGCAAATTCAGTTACGAGTTAAGGAACTATCTTCGGAAATAGCTGAAAAATATCGCGGCCAACACCTACTTTTGGTTGGTGTTCTGAAAGGTGCATTTATTTTAACCGCCGATCTTTGTCGCGAACTCCATCGGGCAGGTCTTACTGATCTCGAAATTGATTTTATGACTATCTCAAGTTATGACGATAAAATAGAATCTTCGCGCAATCCCAGATTTACTAAAGATGTTGACGCCAACGTCAGTGGTCGACGTGTTCTCTTAATTGAAGATATTATCGAAACTGGTTATAGCCTTGCCGCTTTACAAGCAATTTTTTTGGCTCGGGGGGTGGCTTCGCTGGAAACTCTGGTTCTTCTATCCAAACCACACAAAAGGGAAATCGAAGTTCCCGTAGAATATATTGGTTTTGAGGTCAGAGAGTGGGTGGAAGGTATGGGTCTTGACACCAACCAGTCTGGTCGAGCCAACCCCGATATCGTCAAGGTCACGAAAATTTGACACTCCTCCGATAAAGCAATAGCATCAAGGTATGTCTGATCCATTAATCCCCGTCTTGCCGTCGCCGGCAGGCACATTCGACAACGATATGCCAATTTCCGAGGTCGTGGCTCTAACCGAGGTCAAAGCTGAAACCCCGCCAACACCGAGCGTAGCGGTTACCCCGCCTCTGGCCGGGAATCCGCCTTTGGCCGAAGCATCAAAGAGTTCGCTCTTCGAAGATCCGGACGAGATAGTAGTCAAACGGACTCTCTAGTGGAAATTATCTGGACAAGTCATCTCAAAGAAAGATCGCGAGAAAGAGGCATCAACCCAATTTTAGTAGATCGGGCGATTCGATTTCCGGATCGGGTCGAGAGAAGTACGACCACCAACTCAAACAAACACATCAAGATTATCGGTGGCCAACAAATCGTCGCCGCCGTCAAGCGCGATGGTGGGAACTGGATCGTCACTTCCGTCTGGCAAAAACCATACCATGGCAAGTCTCAATATCAGAAGCCCCTCCTAGAGCGACTGATCTATCGTTTTGTTCTTTGGTTGGAAAAGGTTATCCGCCGAGGTCTTAATTCTTAGGTAACCATCACACTTCAGACCGGCAAAGACTCCATCACGAGTTTGGTTCGGACATTCATTCACCGTCGCTATCACCCAAAACATCGCCACCATGAACAGTATCGACGAGAACGTTGCGAAAGCAATTCGGTAGTTAAAAAACTTATCGTCCAGAACCAATTCATGCATTCCGGTAGTGTATCCATAGAACCACCCCGAAAAAGTCACCAAAGCCATAATGGCAATAATCACTCCGACTACTACTGGCATTTGCATAATCCCATGCTATCATAGTTTGATGTCAAAAAATTTAACACTCCTAGTCGTTCTTGGTCTGTTTCTTTCTGCCTGCCAGGGCGATTTGTCCTCTCCGTCATCACCTATTCTTTCGCTCCCGACCGCTACGGCAACTGTTAATCCGACCGTTACTTCTCCAACAACACCAACCCCCGATGTTAACCAATTATTAAATCTAAAACCAAACGAAAAAATGTACGCTACTATCAAAACCTCCCTCGGAGATATTAAGATTCAACTTTTTGCTGACAAAGCCCCCAAGACTGTCGCCAATTTTGTCGGGCTGGCGGAAGGCACCAAAACCGGTAAGCCACTTTATGTTGGCACAATTTTTCATCGGGTGATCAAAGATTTTATGATCCAGGGCGGCGACCCACTCGGTACGGGTATGGGTGGTCCCGGTTACAAATTTGAGGACGAAATTGATTCCAGTCTGACCTTTGATACTCCCGGTATTTTGGCCATGGCCAACAGCGGTCCCAACACCAATGGTTCCCAGTTCTTTATCACCACCGCTCCCACCACTTGGCTTAACGGCAAGCACACCATTTTTGGTAAAGTCGTTTCTGGTATGGATATCGTTACCAAAATCGAAAACACTCCTGTTGGCGAAAACGACAAACCAGTTACTCCGGTCACCATTGAGTCGATTTCCATCGAGCGCAAATGAAAAGAGTGGGCGGCCATGTCTCTACTGCCGGAGGAATCGCTAATGCCCTGAAGAACACTACTCTCATTGACGGTAATTGCCTTCAAATTTTTGCCGGATCTCCAAGGTCTTGGGCGAGGAAGCTTTATGCTGACGAGGAAGTTTCGGCTTATCTAAAAGAGGCCACCAAACTTGACTACACCCCGACCTTCATCCACGCCCTTTATCTCGTCAATCTCGCCACCGATAACCCAGATCTTCTACAGAAATCTATCGACTCATTGATTATCGATCTCACCAATGGCCGGTCAATTAGTTCCGCTGGTGTCATCGTCCATCTTGGCTCACACCAAGGTCGGGGATTTTCCGCCGTCGTCGATCAGACCGCCGATGTCATCAAACAAATTATTAATTCGACAGAAAAAACACCTTTCGTCATCGAAAATTCTTCCGGCCAGAAAGGCAAAATCGGTTCAATAGTTGAAATCGGTGAATTATTTGCCAAGGTAAAACATCCCCGCCTCAAACTTTGTCTTGACTCAGCCCATCTATTTGAAGCCGGTTACGATCTTCGAAATCCGTCAGTTATTGATACTCTAGTCAACGAACTTACCGGCAAAAAACTTCTTGACCACCTTGTCTGTCTTCATCTCAACGATAGCAAAACGGATTTCGATTCTAGAAATGACCAACACGCCAATCTTGGCGATGGCCAAATTGGTTTGGCCGGTCTATCGAACTTCGTCAACCATCCTTCATTTGCCCATTTACCCCTCATTCTCGAAACCCCGGGCGATCTCGGCTTCCCAGACGCCAAACAAATAGCGCTCGCCAAATCTCTATAATAATCTCTACCCTTTTCCCCCCTCAGTATCTACGGAGAGGGATGTCAGTACTCTGACCGGGTGAGGGAATGACAATTGAGTTACTCGTAGCGAATAGCGTCAATCGGGGAGAGGTCGGCCGCTTTTTTGGCCGGAAAAACTCCAAATAATATTCCGATAAATGAGGAAACCCCGAGAGCGAGGAGGACTGATTGGATGTTGATATAAGCGGGGAACAAGCTCTGAATCGCCAAGACAATGAGATAGGCCAGCGCGAGACCCATCACCCCCCCAAACACAGCCAGAATCACCGACTCGACCAAAAAATGAGCCAAGATATCTATTTTTCTGGCTCCGATTGCCCGCCGGATGCCGATCTCTCGGGTTCTTTCCGTCACCGTCACGTACATAATGTTCATAATTCCGATTCCACCAACCACCAGTGAAATTGCCGCAATTGCCACCAATACTGTGTTTAATATATTGAAGATGGAGCTTATCGCGTCCAATATCTCCGTTTGCTCGATAACCGAAAACTGGTCTTCCTTATAGCGCTTGCTCAGAACATCGGTAATTTGTTGTTTCGCCGTTGTTAGGTCGGTGTCAGTTTTGGCCTTGATAATCATCGCCACAAATTTTTTGTCACTATTAAATACATAGCCTGTTTTGTAGGGCAAATAGACGAATGAATCCAGATCCGGACCTCCAAAGCCCCCGCCCTTCGCCCCCAATACACCAATGATTTTGAACGCGATTTTTTCGATCTTTATGGTCCTTCCCACTGCAGCCTCTGTGGACTCGAATAATTTTTCGGCCAATTTTGGTCCGATCACTACCACCTTGCTTCTCTTGTCTACGTCCTCCTTCGTAAACAAATCTCCAGAAACCACAGACAGATTGAGAGCCGGGAAAATATCCGCCGAGGTGTGGTAAATATCAGTGAACTCTGTCTTCGCATCGGAGGAGACATTTTGTGAGCGAGAGAAAACCGGGACCACCAATTCTAAGTCAGTAATTCTGGATAAACTAATTACATCTTTCTCATCAAAGCTAATTCCTCCCAAAGAGCCGGGGCTGGCACGGAATCCACCTCCAGAATTGATTATTTTTCCCGGCACCAACCTCAAGTTATTCGTTCCCAGACTTTCAAACTGGTTCTGGATATATTTTTTCAACCCCAAACCAAAGGCGATCAGTAGGACCACCGAAAGGACACCAATTAATATTCCCAGCGAGGTTAACAAAGTTTTCGCCTTACTTCGGGAGAAATCGAAAAAGGCCGACCTGATAATAAAGGTTGCGTAATTCATTTGATAATCTCACCGTCTTTAATTCTGATAATCCTCTTTGTTTTTGCGGCAATATTCAGCTCGTGGGTTACGATGGCAATCGTAATTTTTTCCTCCTTATTCAACTCTCCAAAAAGTTTCATAATTTCGTCCCCGGTCTTGGTGTCCAGATTTCCGGTTGGCTCATCAGCCAGCACCAAACGAGGGCTCATTATTAGTGCCCGGGCTATGGCCACTCTTTGCTGTTGTCCTCCTGAAATTTTGTTAGGGTAGGAATTTGCCTTTTCTGCCAAACCAAAACGCGTCAGCAAATACATCGCTTTTTCAATCGGATCATGTGCCAATTTTTTTCTCGCATAGACAGTCGGGAGTATTACATTTTCAAGTACCGTTAGTTTGTTTAATAAATTAAACTGCTGGAAAACGAAACCAACATATTCGTTACGAACAGTGCTGGTATCATTATCGTCCAAAGTTGAGACATCTTTGTCGTCTAGGAAAACCTCACCCCGACTCGGCTTGTCCAATAATCCAATGATGTGCATTAGAGTCGACTTTCCGCTGCCAGAAGTACCCATAATTCCCACATATTCGCCGTCCTTGATTTCCAAACTCACATTTTTTAGCGCCGTAAAAACTACGTCCGTGTCCAGCTTGTACTCTTTCCAGATATTAGAGAGCTTGATCATAGATCGTCTCTCCCTCGTTTAATCCCGACAATATCTCTGTTTGCCCTTCAAGTGTTTCACCAGTTGTTACTCTCGTAGCCTGACTCCCGCCAACGACTTTCTTATAAACTATTTTTTCTCCCTTGACCGTCTTCACGTAATTTTGTGGTATCGCCATGACTCCCTTCTTCTCTCTCATCAGAAATGTTACGTCTCCAGTCATTCCCATTCGGGTCTGATTCCCTGCGTCACTGGTGTCAATTGTCAACTTAACTAGATAAACAGTCCCGGTTTCTCCCACCGAGGGAGTGTAAGCAATCTCCTTGACCATTCCCCTTAGCGGTTTATCTGGGAATGCATCCAGAGTAATGTCCGCCGTCATTCCGTTTTTTAACTTCACTACGTCAGTTTGATCGGCATTAGCGGTGAAGATAATCGTCGCTGGATTAACGATATCAATTTCAAACAAATTGGTGGCGGTGATGAACTCACCTGGATGGTTATCGGTTACGTTATAAATGACTCCATCAATCGGGCTATATAAGGTTGCATACCGGAGCGTTCTTTGGGCCGTCAGCCAGGAATCGTATTTTGTGTCCCGGTCAGTTTGCGCCGTCACCCGGTTATTCTTTTGCAAAAACGACTCGTCTTTGTCGTGATCTTTGACTGTGTCTTCGACATATTTTGCATTCGCATCAGCCGCTAGATACTTATAGTAAGCCGCCCGCTCTGCCGCGGCCAGGTCACCCGTGTCCAGGCCCGCCAATAACCACCCTTTTTTTACGATAATTCCCTCAGTGACTTTTACAAAAGATAACTTTCCGGTGGTTTGAAACACCATCTTGGCTTTTTCCTCGGCGTCCACTCCTCCGGAAAAAGATAAATTCTCCCGCAAATCAATGGTCTTTACGGTATACGATTTTACCTTTGAAAAATCTTTTGGTCCGAACTGCCGATAGCCGACAAATGCCAAAATCAGGCCGGCGGCAAGTACCAAATACCACCGCTTTTTAATAAAGCTCATCATAGCCCTTATTCTAGTACAATATCCTCATGGCTGTAACCCACGAAAATCTAGACGACTACACCCTCCGTTTGGCTGGTCTTCACGACAAACTCAATCCCGAGAAACTTTTCAAAGACAAAGAAATGCTTGAAAAAGACTCGGCCGATCCCAATCTTTGGTCAGATGAAACCAAGGCTAAGAAAATCATGCAGGAGCTGTCACGTATCAAATCGCTTCTTGCCGACCTTGATTCGATTGACGAGAATCTCAAATCTCTTTCTGATCTGGTGAAAATGCAGGAGGAAACCAAGAACAACAGCTTGGAAAACGACATTCAAGCCCTCGAGCGGACTCTCATCCGCCAGCTTAACAAACTCGAATTGGTGACTTATCTTTCCGGAAAATATGACAAGTCCGAAGCTATTCTCTCGATTCACTCCGGTCAGGGTGGCACCGAAGCCATGGACTGGGCTCAAATGCTCGGTCGGATGTATACCCGCTACTTTGAAAGAAAAGACTGGCCCTATGAAATGGTTGATTATTCTCCCGGTGACGAAGCCGGTCTCAAGTCCGTTACTTATATTGTCCACACCCCCTACGCTTATGGCTATCTCAAAAACGAACGGGGGACCCACCGGCTAGTCCGCCTATCTCCATTCAATGCCGACAGTCTCCGGCAAACTTCTTTTGCCGGAGTCGAGATTATGCCCCTGATGGAGGACACCGGTGAGATCGAGGTTCGTGACGAAGATCTGGAATTTGAGGCCAGCCGCTCCACTGGCGCTGGTGGTCAAAATGTAAACAAGGTCAGTACGGCCGTTCGGATTCGCCATATCCCGACCAACATCGTCGTCGAGGCTCAAAGTCAACGATATCAGGAGCAGAATCGCAAAATTGCCCTCCAACTCCTCAAGGCCAAGCTCTGGGAAATCGAAGAAAAGAAACGTCAAGAAGAGCTGGCGAAAATAAAAGGAACTCATCATGTGGCCGGCTGGGGGACCCAGATTCGATCCTACGTCCTCCATCCTTACAAGTTGGTCAAAGATCTTCGCACCGAATACGAATCTACCGATCCGGACTCGGTCCTAGACGGCGATCTGGATATGTTTATTGAGACCGAACTAAAGCACTTTGCGCCGTTGCCCTTATCTGCTAAACTCTAGTTAGTTAATAACCGGAAAACAACATGGAACTGCAAAAAATCAATCTCGGGGTGGGTTCGAAACAACCTCCAATTACCGCAAGACCAGTTGTCTCCACGAGCAAACCCGTCATTAATTCTATGTCAAAAGACAGCTTTTTTACCCCCGTTAGAATTGTTTCCTTTGTTATTGTTCTAGTTCTCGGCCTCGGTTCAGGATATTTAATCAAGAATAAGAGCGGCGGTATTGGTGGCGCCAGAAACTCTGGTCCCGTTATCGCCCGAAACGTTCCTGAGGCCGGCGTGAAGGAAGGTGACGTTATTGGCATACAGGATACAACTAGCTTCAAAGACAGTTCTACCGGTGTTTTACAGAAAGGCGGTCTCGATGGCGAAGGTAGTCACAATCTTCTTCGTCCCGGTGGATCCAGTCAAACAGTTTATCTGACCAGCTCAGTCGTTGACCTTGACGCCTTCGTCGGCCACCAGGTCACCGTTTGGGGAGAAACCTTCAAAGGCCAAAAGGTTGGTTGGCTGATGGACGTCGGTCGTGTCAAAGTCGAGAAGCTAAACGCCCCGAACCCTCAATAACTGAATCTATTAAGGTATAATTTTAAGGTGATCATCTTTGACCAGGTGAGCAAAGCTTATCCGACCGGAAACACCGTTCTTGAGAACGTTAGTTTTCATATCGAGCCGGGCGAGTTTGTAATTCTCACCGGACCCTCTGGTGCCGGGAAAACCACCATCGGCCGACTTCTTATTCGTGATCTTACCCCAAGCGGAGGGGATATCAAGGTCGGAGACTGGATTTTAGGTAAAATGAAATCAGGAGAGATTCACCTGCTCCGTCGCCTCGTTGGCGTTGTCTTTCAGGATTACAAGATCATTCCCGATAAAACCGTTTTCGAAAATATCTCCCTCGCCCTCGAAATTATCAATTACCCCCAGAAACAAATCGACGAACGGGTCAAACACTTGTTAGAGCTTGTGGGTATCCCAGATAAAGGCGAGCTCTTCCCCATCCAGCTTTCTGGAGGCGAACTCCAGCGGGCCGCTATCGCCAGGGCCATCGTTTCCGAGCCAAAAGTTCTTTTCGCCGACGAACCAACCGGCAATCTCGATGAGGCCACCGGTCGCGATATCTATCAACTGCTTCGAGCCATCCATGGTCTGGGCACTACGGTCATTATGTCCACCCACAACCAGAGCTTCCTCGATCCGGGGAATCGGCACATTCATCTGGAAAAAGGTAAAATTATTTCAGACACCGCCACCAGCGCCCACCCAAAGAAGCACAATGAGCAAAGAGCAATGAAAAATGATAAATGATTAACACCGCCCTAAAGAACATCCGCCGCTCCCCCTATCAAGCCTTGGCTGCGGTCGCCATGACCGGCTTGACTGTCTTCGTTGTCACCTTATTTGCTTTAGTTTCTTTGGCAAGTCAGATCACCCTTCAAAGTTTTGAGACCAAGCCTCAAGTTATCGCCTACTTAAAAGACGATCACAAAACAGATCAAGTTAGCCAACTGATAAAAGACCTTGATAGCACCGGGCTCGTAAAAAGTGCCACTTACGTTAGTAAAGTGGAGGCCCTCGAGATTTACAAAAAATCCGTCGGCAACGATCCTCTTCTCCTCGGTTCCGTCACTGACCTTGGCATCATTACCGCCGATGTTCTCCCCGCCAGTGTTGAGATCGCCGCCAAGTCCCCGGACAATTTTTCCACCATCGTTTCCATCCTGGAAAGAAGTGAAGTTGTCAGCACCACCCCAAAAGGGAAAAAGGAAATCGATTTTCCCCAAGATATTGTTGCTGAGCTCACGGCTTGGACCCGCGCCATCCGCACTGCTGGTATCATTCTCATCGCCATTCTTTGCTTCAATTCGATCATTACCATTATGATTATTATCTCGATGAAGATCGCCAGTCGCCGTCTGGAGATCGGTACCATGAAACTCATGGGGGCCAAGGGGAGCTTCATCATCAAGCCCTACCTTTTTGAGTCGGTCCTTTACGGAGCTGTCGGTGGCGTCATTGGTTGGCTGGGCAGCTACATCGCCATTCTTTATTCCACCCCCTTTCTTGCCGTTCGCCTTGCTGGCATAATTCTGCTCCCAGTTCAATTTCCCCTGATGCTTGTCCTCTTAGCCGCCCTCGTCATTTTCTTCAGCCTTCTCGGACTGATCTCGGGGCTTCTCGCCGCGGCACGCTTCATCAAGCGATGAAGACAAAAATTTTACTCTTAATTTTTCTCTTTCTCGTTTTTCGGGTAACTCCTCAGGCCTTAGCTATAGAATGCGATCTGGGCAAACCAATTCCATCTGACGTCAATCAGCTTGCCGACTACATAAAAGAGTGTCAAAAAAAAGCTGAGGAAAAACAAGGACAGGCCAATACACTAAAAGTTACCCTAGACATCCTAAACTCAAAAATTAGATTAACCCAGGCCCAGATCAAACAGACCACTTCCCAAATCGCCTCCCTGGAAAAAGACGTCGCTACTCTCTCAACCGTCCTTGTGGATCTTGACAAAACTCTAGAACAACTGACCCGGATTTATCTCGCTCGGGTCCGTGAAAGTTATATCCGCCGTGACCCCGACCTGCTCTCCCTTTTCTTCACTTCCGATTCTTTTGCCAAGTTTTTCACCCGCATCCGTTATTTATCAATCATCAAAGAAAGGGATCAACTCATTATCTCAGAGATGGAAACAGCCAGAGTGAGTTACGATTCCCAGAAAAATATCAAAGTTACCAAACAACAGGAGGTGAAAGAATTGAAATCCCGTCTCGACCGCCAACAGACCGACCTTTCCGCTCAACAGAGAAGTAAGAACGATCTACTCACTCAAACCAAAAATGATGAAGCCCGCTATCAGAGTCTTTTATCCCAAGCTCGAGCTGAACTTGAAGCAATTAATGCTATCATCGCTGGTAATGGCAACGAGAAGGAGGTGAGAGATGTCAGCCAAGGGGAGGTAATCGCCAATGTCATCAACCAACCTTCGTGCAATTCCAGTGGCGCCCATCTCCACTTCATTATTTCCGATAACTCCCTTACCAAAAACCCCTTTGACTACCTGAAACCGATTGATAATTTCAATTGTTCCGGTGTCAATGGTGGAGGCTGTTTTGATGGGGATCCTTTTAAGCCTATTGGATCTTGGGACTGGCCGCTTAGTCCCCGTATCCAGTTGAATCAGGGTTATGGTGAAACCTGGGCGGTGCGGAACACCTGGGTTGGTGGCATCTATCGTTTTCACAATGGCCTTGATATCGAGGGAGGCTCTTTGGACGTCCGGGCAGTTCAATCCGGCAAGCTCTTCCGCGGGACATACTCCGGCTCGAATGGCTGTGCTCTCAAATATGTCCGGGTCGACCACAAAGACAGTGGTATCGACACCTTCTACCTCCACGTCAACTACAACTAAGTTAAAACTTCAGGGACGGACCCCGAAGTTCCCACCACCGTCTTGATATTATTAACAAAGTGGTCCCATATCAAACAAAACCCTCCGCTATGTGTGGTTTATAAACCACGGCCGAGGGTCTTCTAAGAACGAAATATATACCACTCCCATCTCAAAGTCAAAAACCAACTTCAGGGTGCAACCCCGTAGTACCCACTTCAACTATTCGAACCATCGAACTATCTTGAGTTTCAACATCGGTGTTCTGATCGATCGTGCTAGACTGGAAATATGAGGATTTTCGCCATCTTCACAGGGTGGCTTTTCCTTCTCATATTCTCCACCCGTTCCGCGAATGCGGCGATACAATTTCTCCTCTTCGACCCGATCATATCCGGTCTTGAGTTTTCTCTGACCGCCTCAATTTCCGGTCTTACTTCGACCAGTTGTTCCACGGAAAACAAATGTTTTCTCCAAGGAACACTTCGAAGTGTTGGCGCCGCTAAATATTTTGGCCAAACCCAAAACAATATCAACTCATGGATTGATTACGTTAGTTCTCCCGAATTGGAGTACATCCAATCAACCTTTTTCCAGTTTCAGCCGGAAGCGGGCAGTTGGTCTGGCCAATTGAAAATGCGTTACTCTCCTTCTGACGATGAATATAAGGGTCCGGGGGATTATGAAATTAAATTCAAACGTTTTTCAGGGAAAAGCGTCAGCTCCTCGGGAGAGTCAAATACTTTAGTTATGTCTCTTACCGCCGCTATTCCCACCCCCACACCTACTCAAACCCCGACCAGCACTCCAACACCAACTTCGACCACAACTTCCACCCCTTCCCCCACTCTCACCCCGACACTTACATCTACTCCAACCCCGACGCCCTCACCGAGTGCGTCGAAACCCTCTTTGACGGAGGCTCCAACCCCAATACAACCAGACGAATTCGACGTGCTTGGTAGCAGCGACTCCGCCCCACTTTTTGATTCCACTCCCACTCCATCACCAACTAGTCAAAAAAGCCAATCCGCTTTCGTTGGTACTACGACTCTCTTTGGCGCCGCCGCGGCTACAATTGTTCTCCTCTCGCTTGCCTTTTGGCGGCTTCGAAAACTAACTAAACCTGCTAAGATAAGGCAACAAATATGGAAGGAATCTACGTCACCAGTTCTGCCGAAGAAACCAAAGCTTTAGCGAAGAAATTCGCCAAGGAATTGAAGGAGGGAACTACTCTTTGTCTCCACGGCGAACTCGCGGCTGGAAAAACCACTTTTACCCAAGGGCTAGGGGAGTTTTACGGGATTGACAGAATGACCTCGCCCACCTACGTTATAGTTCATCAATATCCCATTGACCACGATTGGACAAAAATAAAAACTTTCTACCACGTCGACCTTTATCGGTTAGAAAACCACACTGAGATCAAATCTTTTTCAATCGACGAACTTTGGGACGATAAATCCAATCTAATCGTAGTCGAGTGGCCCGAGAGACTCGAGGGACACCTTCCCAAAAGCCGTTACGAAATAAATTTCAAAACACTCGGCATTGATACCCGCGAGATCACCCTCAAACTAATATGAAACTCTATCTGGATTCCACCAACAATCGCCAAGTCCTGATTCGTCTGGATGACGAAGAATTCATCACCCGATACGCCACCCCACAGGAGCAAGACATTCTTTCCTTTCTCACTGAATCTTTGAAACAGAAAGGAAGATCTCTTGATGATCTCACCGAAATTGAGGTCAACCCCGGCCCCGGTTCCTTTACTGGTAGCCGCGTTGGCGTTGCCATTGCCAACGCTCTGGCTTTCGCTTTGGAGATTAATATCAACGGCAAATCTCCACCCGTCCTCCCCGTCTATGACGCATTTCCTCACATCACATTACCAAAGAAGGGGATTGACAAATAGTCTTTTTTAGAGGATAAACGCACGAAATGATTATTACAGAACGTTTTCGTCGTCTAATTTCGTTCCTTCTTTCGTTTTGTTTAGTTTTTCGAACCCTTACTCCGGCATTGATTTATGCCGTCGACGACACCATCTTCTTCGTCACTGGTGGTGAGGATCGGGCCACCAATGGAGGGTTTTGTGATGATATTAATTGCAATTTCGACAGCGATCTTCCTAGTTTGGCAGCCGTTGATTCCGACTATCTGGAAATTAGTAGTTTTCTTGATGGAGTAACAGCTTCTTGGAGTAATGGTGACTATTCCGTTGACCGATACGTCCAGTTTAATTTTTCTCCCGGCCTAGATTCAAGCGCGTCAATTAATAACCCTCACTTGAAATTAGTTTACAAAACAAACCAGATAGACGGAGCCTCGGACTTTGGTGCCAAGATGATTGTCAGTGCGGACGACAATTTTGACGAGGATACTGATTTTGTTACAACCTCACTCACTCCAGATGCGGCAATTTCAGACACCGATCAATCATTCACCGTCGATCTATCTGAGGAGTACTGGAATGTTGATGCCCTCAACAATCTCAAGATTAGATTTTATTTCTTTGGCGATACGTCAGGAGAGGGGGATCCCGGGGTTACCACCAGTTTCAATCAGGTTGTTTTAGACGTGAACCAAGATCCTACTTTACCCCTTATTACGGTTTTGGGTGATGATCCGGTCACGATTGAAATCAATTCGACATATATTGACGTCGGCTCAACCGCCGTTGACGGCCTAGGCGGGGATATTTCCAGTCAGATATTCATCGATGATTCAAACGTCGATACTTCACAAACCGGAACCTATACGGTCTATTTTGATGTTGATGACTCTGATGGCAATAGCGCTGTACAAGAAACCCGAACCGTCAACGTAGTTGACTCAATCGCCACCGCCTTCGCCGTGATATCTGCAAATTTAGCCGCTCCCGGCAGTGACATCGCCAACAATCTCAATTTGGTAAATACAAACAACGTTAGCAGTTTCTCAGGTTTATATTTTGAAAAATCTATTGATGGGACGCCGGTTGGAAGACTGACATTTACGAACGCTCTAGATTTATCTGATAGCGCAACTCAGGAATTCTTGCAAAATCTTGGCAGCAAACTTGATCAGGGAAACGGCAGAATAGCACTTGAAGCAACAGACTCGACGATATTTGCAGCCACTGGTGCGACACTCGAAATGTACGACATAACATCCTCCGTTACTTCGTCAAATCTTGTCGTTCGTGACGACAGCGGCTTAGTCTTGGATCCATTGGGGATTATCAGCGGATTTATATATGATTCCGAAGCCAACAAAGTGACGTTCAATACGGCGCATTTTACCCAATTTGATATCGACACCACCGCTCCGACAAAACCGGTCGCTACCCCAGCAGCTGGAGATTACACCTCTGCTCAGTCGGTGACCCTAACTAGCTCTGACAATATAAGTGGTGTGGACAAAATTTATTACACCACGGACGGCTCTACACCTGACAAAACAAAAACAGAATACACCGGTGCAATTAACGTAAGTGAAGATCTGACGATCAAAGCTATCGCCTATGACAAAGCCGGCAATGCCAGCGATATCCTAGAAGCCGTTTACGGGATTTCAACGGAAACTTCTGCTTCAGGAGGAATCGGCGGTGGGGGAAGCGATGGCCGTTCGGATGGTCTAGCCGGACAGACACCCGTTTGCAACGATACCAAACCTGGTTCCGCCCCAACCCTTCTTAGCGCTCTCGGTGGAATAAACAACGTGACTCTAAAATGGACCGAAGCCGCCGACCCGTTGACCTATTACCTGATCACTTATGGTACCAAACCCGGCGCCCAAACCTATGGCAATCCGAATGTCGGCGGCAAGGGGACGACCGGCTACACCGTCAGCGGTTTATCAGGGGGAATCACTTATTATTTCCAAGTCCGGGCCGGAAATGGTTGTGCCCCGGGAGATTACTCCAACGAAATTAGTGCTACAGCTCTTGGCGCCGCTATTGCGACAGAAACACCAGCCGAAGGATTCACTCCCGGCATCAAGGGCACTTCCTCCGATTTAACCCCGGCACCGAGCGTAGCGAATCCGCCTTTGGCGGAAACACCGACTCCAACTCCAACAGCGACCTTCCCCACCTGGTGGCCAATTCTACTTCTTCTTATCACGGGCAGTTTTGGAGTTTGGGTCTTCTTCCGCCGCCGCTAAAATATTGTAAACTGGTATTCAATGGCCAGTAATCCTCTGCATCTTTTTTTACCGCATCAGCACAACAATTTCAAAGCGAGGCTCCTGCACCACCATTCTCTTTTGGTTCTCTTGGGTATTTTTATCATGGCCCAGTCGGCCATTTCCATCTTTCATACGGCCAACCCCAATGTTCTCGGCTATGCCTCCCAAATTTCTCCAACAGCCATCGTTGAGCTTACGAACAGACAGCGTCAAGCAGCCGGTCTAAATACTCTCAAAGAGAATAAACTTCTCGACGAAGCCGCCGCCGCCAAAGCCGCGGATATGTTTGCCAGAGACTACTGGGCCCATAACGCCCCGGACGGGACCGAGCCTTGGTCTTTTGTCCTCGGTTCTGGTTATTCTTATCTCCACGCCGGCGAAAATCTCGCTCGCGATTTTCGTGATCCGGACTCAGTCGTCACCGCTTGGATGAAGTCTCCCAGTCACAAAGCCAATCTAATTAGCTCTAAATATCGGGATATCGGCGTCGCCGTCGTCGACGGCAAGTTGAACGGCGTCGAAACCACGCTTGTCGTTCAGATGTTTGGTACCAGCCAATCAGCCACCCCATCAGTCGCTTCCAGAAATATCTCCGTTGTTCCGCAGGTGTTTGCCGGGGAAGCCCGCATTTCCTCCTTTGATGTCAGCCGTTCCATCTCTCTTGCCTTTGCTATTCTGATTATATTTACCCTCGCCTTTGACTGGTTGATCGTCTGGCGCCGAAATATTATCCGCATTTCCGGCAAGACCTGGGCCCACCTGACTTACTTTCTAACCCTCCTTGCCATTCTCATATTACTCAAGCAAGGTCTGGTCCTATGAAGAACAAATCTCTCCGTCATGTCTATCACTATGTCGTATTGCTTGTTTTGATGGTCGCCAGCCTGATCGCCACCTTCATCATTGGGCGAAACGCCGCCTCTCATGTCATTGTCCTCGCTTCTATTTCTATTGCCGTCGCCTATTTTATCTGGGGAGTCGTCCATTCCGCTCTCGAAGATGAATTTCATGCGGAAATCATTTTTGAATACTTCCTCTTCGCCTCTCTCGGTTTTGCCTTGGTCTTGGGTGTGTTATATTACCTCTAATTATGAAAGGTGTCGTACTCGCTGGTGGTTTGGGTACCCGTCTTCGTCCCCTGTCACTCGCCACCAACAAACATCTCCTGCCCATCTATGACCAGCCGATGGTCTTTTATCCCATTCAAACCTTGGTCAAGGCGGGGATTACCGAAGTTATCATCGTTACCGGTGGTCCTCACGCCGGTCACTTCCTTCCCGTCCTCAAAAATGGCGATAATCTTGGTCTAACTCATCTGGAATACGCCTACCAAGAGGGAGAGGGTGGTATTCCCGCTGCTGTCGCCCTAGCAGAGAAGTTTGCCGCAGGTGACTCAATTTGTGTCATTCTTGGAGACAACACTACCGATGCTGACATTTCCTCAGCTGTTAGGAATTTTAACGGCGGTTCAATCGCCTTCTTGAAAGAAGTCCCTGATCCCGAGCGCTATGGCGTCCCGGTTTTCGACGGAAAAGACAAAACAAAAATTATTCGTATCGAAGAAAAACCCAAACACCCAAAATCAAAATACGCTTCTACTGGTCTTTATATTTTTGACAACAAATGTTTCAATTTTATCCGAAACTGCAAACCATCCGCCAGAGGAGAACTGGAAATACCAGACGTCCAAAATCAATATATCGACAGAGGCGAACTCCGATGGGAGATGCTAGATGGATTCTGGACCGATGCCGGCAAGTTTGAAACCTTGTTTGCCGCCAACGCCTACTGGGCAAAGAAAAAAGGAATAGTCTAGAATAGTCTTGTGAAGCGCCTTTTCGTTATCTTGCTACTTACTACATGCTACTTGCTACTTGCCAGCCGGGTTTTAGCCGACCAGACCCCCTATTTTTCGGATTATAATTTTCAGCTTGACCAATACCGCAAAAACTATGCCGAATATCAAAACTTCAAGAACGATTACCTCGCTCACCCTACGCTAAACAACGAACAAAAAGCGATTCTTTCCGCCAAGCAAACAATTTCCGCCCGGGAACTAGCCTGGGCGAATTTCGTTCTGGTTTTATCGGATTCAATTAGTGTTACCGGCATCAACTATCCCTTATCAGAAAAAGCCAAGGCCGATCTTGCCGCCATCGCCAAATATCACTTCGGCCAAGCGACAGCCGTTAGTAGTGTCGTCACTCGGGCGGATCTGACTACCTTCACCAAAAACGAATTAAAAGTCACCGCCACCCACAAACTCGCCCTAACTCAAGCTCAAGTCGCCAACAAGTTGGTCCAATTGATCAATTTCCAAACCGATGCCAAAGCCGCCTACGACTCTCTCCTGCCCAAACTTACTGCAGTTACCGACGAGGTCTCGGTCAAAAATGGCCTAGATCAAATCCAGACCTCGAGTGTTCAAATTAATGACCAGATTTCCACACTAGCAAAAAAGACAGGCGACCTGAATGTCGATCAGTTTAGTATCGACCAATTTTATTCAAATAGTTCCGAGATACTGGTTCAAATTCGCGCCAACGTAACCCGCCTAGTGAATATCATTATCGATTTAGACACCAATTATGTTCGTCACTAAAATAAAAGCCTTTCTTCTCAATCTTTATCCCGAGCTTTCTCGATTTCCTATTTTTGCACAAATCACCACCACGGTTATCCCCGCTTTGACTCCGAGAGTGAAAAAAGTAATCCGCTGGGGGTTGCCGATTGGAACTATCTTCTTGGTGCTGATTTTAGGAATCAGGATTGGAGGGGTTCTACTTGGTTTTTTTGTCCCGAAAGAGATTTTCCCCAACCCTGTCGAGGTTGTCATCCCCACTGCTACCAGTACCTATCAATCGGTTTTTCTCCCTCTGCAGAGATCTGTTTCTGACTTTAACCCTCAATTGCCCGATCCTTTACCTCCCGTCTTTGACGAAAAAATCTCCCTCGAACCCATCACAGAATAGTTGTGCTAGAATAACCCTATGAAAACAAAAACCACCCCCAAATTATCCAAGAAAGTCGTCAAGAACTCCAGTCCTTCCGTGGAGGTTTCTCCGCAAAGAGTCGACCGTCCTACCAAAAGGTTTATTATCTTGGCCATCATTATTCTCCTCGGTGGAATCATAGCTCTCGGTTCCAAGAAATACAAAAATCTCATTATTGTCGGTAAAGTTAATGGCCGACCTGTTACTCGCCTCGAACTGGAAGTGGCCCTGAACAGTCGCTACGGACAGCAAACCTTCGATGACCTGGCCAGCAACATTTTGGTCCAACAGCTGGCAGCCAAAAACGAAGTCACTGTTTCTGACGACGAAGTTAGCCAGGAAATCGAAGCGACCTCTGTCCGTCTTGGGGGGAAGGAGGCTCTGACCGCCACTCTCGACCGCATGGGTTATACCATGGTTCGTTTAGAGGACGAAATGCGCGTTCAGGTCTTAGTGAAGAAGCTCGCCGAGAAAGTTCTCAAGGTCGAAGTTACCGATGATGAAATTCAGAAATTCTTCAACGACAACAAGACTCTTTTCCCAAGCAAGACCTTCGATGAAGTCAAGGAAGATATCAAACAGAATCTTCTCCAGCAAAAGAACCAACAGGAGTTTGCCACTTGGTTTGCCGACCAAAAGAAAAATGCCAACATCCAAAGCTACCTCTAAAAAAACTGCCAAGACCAAACCGGGTAGATCAGTTCCCTTGCTCGGTATCGCCCTTATTCTTTCCCTCTCCATCCTCGCATACATCCGTTGGTTGAATGGACAAGTCCCCGATTCAGCTCAAAAGATAGAAGATTCGCCCACTATTGTTGTCGCCGCCCCCATTTCCTTGCCGAAGCCATCGCTGACGAGTCGGACTTCAGTAGAAGCGGCGATGCAGACGCGCAGAAGTCGACGGGATTTTACGGGAGATAGTCTCAATATCAAACAAGTTGGTCAGATGCTTTGGTCGGCCCAGGGAGTCACCACTGATTGGGGTGGTAGGACAGCGCCATCAGCCAAGTCCGCCTATCCCCTGACCGTTTATTTGGTCGCCACCAAAGTCATCGATCTTGCCCCGGGTATCTATCAATATCTTCCCGGCGAACGGGAAGCGGTCCACCAAATTCAATTAATCAAACAAGGCGATCTCCATACTGTCATAGGCACTGCTATCGGTCAAAATGCCGCCACCAACCCTCCGGCACTGATCATTATCGCGGCCGATATGGCCAAAATGGCCAAAGCCTTTGACGGCGTCAGAAATGACAACAACGTCTATCTTGAGGTCGGTCATGCCGCCCAAAACATGTATCTTCAGGCTGAGAGTTTAGGTCTTGGAATGGTCTCCATGGCCGGCTTCGATGGAACCAAAGTCGCCGCCGCGGCCGGAATTCCCGCCAACGAAACTATTATTTACGCCATCCCCTTCGGCATCCCCAAACCCTAACCATGGCAACAAAACCAGAAAAAGACCCATTGGACCTCATGTTGGAAAATCTTACTCCAGAACAAAAAGTCGCCATTTCCGAAGTGGCCAACGCAGAAAATATATCTCCCAAAGAGGCTCTGTTGAAGAAACTTGCACAGGAACAAGACGACGATCGCGAAAATCGAAGAGAAGGTCGCGCTCCCTAATTATCTTTACGCCACTCGCCAATTTTCTTGTGATGGCCCGAGAGTAGGATTTCGGGGACTTTCCAGCCATTGTATTCTTCCGGTCTGGTGTACTGGGGGTATTCGATTTCTCCTTCAGTTTGATACGATTCTTCGACCAGAGACTCTTCATTTCCGAGAACCCCGGGTAGGAGTCTCACCACGCTATCAACCACCACCATCGCTGGAATCTCGCCCCCAGTCAGGACATAACTGCCGATTGAAATTACTTCATCGGCAACATGTTCATGGACCCGATGATCAATCCCTTCGTAATGTGGAGCGATGATAATCAAGTGTTCTTCGGCCTTGAGTTGTTCCGCTTTTTGCTGATTGTAAATCGGCCCCTTCGTATCCATCAGAATAACTTTCGAATTCTTAACTTCGTAACTTCTTAACTTCTTAACTTCCTCCACAGCTCTATCTACAACATCCACCCTCATCACCATTCCCGGGCCACCTCCATATGGCGAAGCATCCACGCTTTTATGTTTATCAGTCGACCACTCCCGCAGGTTATGAATCTTTATCTCGACCACCCCCTTATCTTGTGCCCGTCTGACGATCGACTCCGTTAGAGGAGCAAACATTTCCGGGAAAATAGTTAGAATATCAATCTTCATCACAAAGTGTATTATACTTAAAACCAATGAAGAAACCCGTTGCCGTCGTCATCATCCCCACCTACAACGAAGCCGCAACTATCGGCGAGATGATAGATTATCTTTTTGAAAAGACATTCCCAGGTATCAAAGATTGGGAGATGAAGGCATTGATCGTCGACGATACGTCCCCTGACGGTACCTACAAAGTAGTTCAAGCTAAGCAGAAGAAATTCAAGAATCTTAATCTTTCTCTTAGCCAAGAGAAATCCGGCATCGGCGGCGCTTATGTTCGTGGTTTCAAATACGCTATGAGTGAGCTCAAGGCCGATGTGGTCATCGAGATGGATGGTGATTTTCAGCATCCCCCCGAAACAATTCCGGTCGTGCTCGCCGAAATCAACAACGGTTACGATTATGTCCTCGGCAGCCGAAAAATTGAAGGGGGGAGTAACCCCAAAGGCTGGGGTTTCAAGCGTGTTTTCTTTTCCGAATTCGGCGGCTTCACGGCCAGATTTATTCTATTCTTCCCCTTCAAAAACTTCTTCCGAATTACTGATCCGACGACCGGACTCAAGGCCAGCCGGGTCAAGGGTTTTGTGGATCACCTAGACATGGATCACCTTTATAGCCACTCCTTTGCTTACAAACTGGAGTTTCTTTTCAAGATGATCAAACTCGGTGCCAAAGTGAAGGAGATTCCTCTCCAGTTCGGTCTGAGGGAGAGTGGCGCCAGCAAGATCGAACCTCAAACCGCCAAAGAAATTTTGCTTACCGTCATCAAACTCCGTTGGTACGACGACTTCACCCAAAAGTTTCTGAAATTCGGGGTTGTTGGTGGCATCGGCTTTGTAATTAACTTTGGCTTATTTCGTTTCTTCAAGGTCGTCTTCAAGGATTTGCCATATAGCATTAGCATCATCAATTGGTTTGCCAATGCTCTTGCCGCCGAAGTTGCTATAGTTAGCAACTTTACCTGGAACAACCTTTGGACATTTGCCAAAGAAAGAATCACTTCTGCCGGACAGTTGATCCACAAATTTATTACCTTCAACCTTAGTTCGGTCGTCACCGGAATCATCATTCCCTCCACTTTTGTTTCGGTCATGACCTACTTCCTTGGCGACAAATGGTCATCGATCTATCTAATCATCGGTATTTTTGGCATTACCATTCCCCTCAACTGGATACTCTACAACAAAGTTATCTGGAAGAAAAAATAAACGATGTTCCCACTATCTCACATTTACGTATCCACAAAGGTAACAGGGCGTCAGTCGCCCCTGTTGGTATTTGGCAGTGTTCTCCCGGATATTGCGACGACCTCGAGAAATAGCATCGGTCGGGACAAAATTCACTATGCTCCAAATGAGTTTAGACAGTTTGTGAATTCAAAATTTTCAGAATTATCCGATCTTGCCATTGGAGTCGATCTTCACAGTCACATCAATCAGGGCGCCGACTTCTATAGTGATAATTCAGAAATTGGTTTTGCCTATATCTTTGGAAGGAAAATGGTTCGAGACGTTATGAGTTTACTTGGAATAGACGACGAACCAAAGAGCCTAGTGTTGGCTCACAATCTAATCGAAGCTGGGGTTGATATCAATCTAAATACCGATCATTCAGAAGTCTTGACTCTTTGGCGAAACAGTCTAAAAGAAATGGATATAAAAAAAGTCATATCTTGTCTATCATCTTACCTGTCGCTTCCGGCCGACCAACTCGAATCTGAGATCAATTTTTTTGTCGACTTCTTGGGCCCAGACAGTCTGATAAGTGTAGAGACTATTGTTGATCGGATCGCCTTGCCTTTAGTCTCGATGAGATACGGAAAGGCGATCGATCGGAATCGAACTATCTCTATATTAAACACAGCGGTAGATTTGACTGCCTCAGATTACATGAAACTACTTGACAATGCAGTTTCAGAAATTACCTCCCACGGAAAAATAAAGGTTTAATAACGGAGTCTAAAGTTTCTTAATTTCCGTTTTGTCGATGATGCTTGAAAAAATATAGGTAAATTCTCTATATTCCTGTAAGTAGTTCTTTTGACCTATCTTCAAGATTCTGATATTTATTATCTTTCACCTGCTTTGAGTTTTTTCAGTTTTTCAGTTTTGAGTTTTTGTCTTACAGATACGGTGCCCAATCGGGGATGGGGGCTTGGTTGTTCAGGATAAAATTCCAGGTATAGAGGAAAATCGGCAAAATCAATAGAATCAAAACCCACCTGAATTCTTTTTTCGAAACAATTTCACGCCAAGCGATCAGGGCCATGGGAGCTAAGGGGAGAGAATATCTGGCAATATCTCGGTGGGCCACAAAAAGAGTTGATGCGAAATATATCCCCGCAAAAAACGTCTCCGGATACAATTTTTTCTTCCACAATTTTGCCACGGTTAGGCCATATATCAACCACAGCCAGATGACCTCCTCCAGCCAGAAATCCCCGGTCCAGAATTTTCCTTTGGGGGTAAAGACCGAGAATGGCGGCCAGAACAAATGAAAATTATCTCCGGAATGGAAATACGCCCAGAAATCTCCGGTCTGCATTTTATAAAAAGCAAAAAGCAATAGTACTGTCGTCGGCATTAACAAGAGCGGCCAACGGAGGAGTAATTTTTTCCATTCAGACTTCCTCCTGAAAAAATTAAACAAGATATCGATCCCATACGCTCCAAAAAGTAGAATGGCCGGGCTTTTGGTCAGTTGCCCCAAGACTCCAAATGCCGCCGCGAACCAATACCCACCCTTTTTGTAAAAATAGAGAGAGGCCAGGATGAAAAAAAGAAACCAAGTCTCCGGCGCCCCGATACTTCTGGCGATGAGCAGTCGTGCCGGCAGGAACATCAGCACCAAGGTCAGTCCAAAAGGATTCCGGGAAAGTTTAAACTCAGATAGATACCTGTAAAACATCCAAAAAGCTAAAATCGAACCAATCAGAGTCGAAAATAACATTGCGTGAGGTCCGTTAAAAAGTAGGCCTAGGATTGAAATAGTCGCCGGATAAAATGGTAAGTGAGCCGGATAATATTCCAGAGGCAAGGGTACCGAGAAAGTTTGTCGAACTACCTCTTTTACATACCACGTCTTGGAGACAATGATGTAGAACGGTCCGTCAAAATTTCTCCAGACCGCCTGCATCCCCGTCTCAAAAGATACACCCCAACCGGATAGTTCCGGCACCGTGAGATAAAAAGGCAGCCAGACAACCAATGTCGTCAAAAGCGTCAATAAAGCAATCTTCAGATAGGTTCTCACAGCTTCTAGTATAGTATACTCAAAATCGATGCCGAAACTTATCAAGGAACTCTCTATTTTTCTGCCCTGCTACAACGAGGCGGAAAATCTCCCAAAAACTGTAAAAAACGTCACCGAAAATGCCGACCGTGTCGCTGAAAAGTGGGAGTTGCTTCTGGTAAACGACGGTTCGAAAGACAATACCCTCAGTCTTTCTGAAGGCTTTGCCGCCAAGAACAGACACATCAGAGTTATCAACCACTCCGTCAACCGAGGCTATGGTGCTTCCCTAAAAAGCGGCCTTTATCATGCCAAGTACGCTTGGATCAGTTTCATTGATGCCGACGGCCAATTCGACTTCGCCGAAATCGACACTTTTATCAAGACTCAGCAATCGACCGGAGCCGACCTAGTCATCGGCTATTACCGCAAGAGACAGGTTGCCTTCACTAGAAAACTTAATACCCTCGCTTGGCAAACCGTTGTCTTTCTCCTCTTCGGACTTCGTGTCAGAGACATCGACTGCGGTTTCAAACTGATTAGCAAAAATGTCATTGACAAAATTACCAGACTAGAGAGCGAAAGAGGTGCCTTTATCAGCAGCGAATTTCTCATCAAAGCCGGAAAACATCACTTCAAAATCGTGGAAATCCCTGTTCATCACTTTCCCAGACGTCAAGGGGTTGGGACCGGTGCCAACATAGATGTCATCATCAAGAGTTTTGTCGACCTGTTTCGTCTATGGAAAAAACTAAGATAACCAAACTAGAGATATTTCTAATTTCTCTGGTCATCCTTCTCTGCCTCGGACTGCGCCTGTACAAAATTGACCAGTATATGACCTTTCTGGGAGACGAAGGTCGCGATGTCAGAGTCGTTAGCAACCTGCTCTCCGGGAATCTAGTCTTCATCGGCCCCCAGACTAGTATCGGCAATATGTACCTTGGGCCACTCTACTACTACCTCATCGCCCCCGCTCTCGCTCTTAGTGGGGGAAATCCGGTTGGACCAGCGATCGAAGTCGCCTTCTTGGGGACTCTGACTGTGTTTTTGACCTGGTGGTTTGGTCGGACGTGGTTTGGCCGGAACATCGGTTTGCTCGCCGCCCTTCTTTTTGCTCTCTCGCCTGTTGCCATCATTTATTCTCGTTCATCTTGGAATCCCAACCCCATGCCTCTTTTTTCCCTGCTCACTATCTGGAGTATCTGGCAGGTCTATCGACATAAAAGATTTGGCTATCTTTCTCTGGTGGGCATTACCATGGCCTTTGCCCTGCAGATGCACTACCTGGGTCTTTTGCTCATTCCAGTTCTTGGTATCTACTGGCTCCTCACCCTAAAATCCGCCCGGAAAATCCAAAAAGAAAAATCATTAGTAATTAGAAATTCGATATTAGGAATTATTTTATTTTTGGTACTCATGTCCCCCTTGGCCCTCTTCGACCTCAAACATGACTTCATGAACCTAAAAGCTTTCCAAGCCTTCTTTAGCGACCGCCAAACCACGATCAATTTGAACCCCGGTCGGT
>CAZDXN010000005.1:0-50691 GCA_964509695.1 uncultured Pseudomonadales bacterium
TTGCAGGAACTCTCACGAGCGGTTCCATCCTGCTAACCTGGTGGTCACTTAATTATTAGCTTGGTGCTAACTACCTGCGCCTCGGCGGTTGGTGAGTCCATCTCATCGGCACAATTTAGACTGATATAAGAATATACCCTCCCATCAAATAAATCAAATTTCTACCACGGGGAACTGAAGAATTCCCGGCTGAACGAGAGCGATTTATCTAGGTATTTCAGATCATAATTCTCGTTTGGCGCATGCATGGCGCAGTCTTCATTCCCCAGCGGCACCAAAACATTCGGAATCTTTAAAGTCTGGTCAAAAAGCGTCACGATCGGGAGCCCGCCTCCGGAAAACTTAAAAACTACTTTCTCACCATATACTTTCTCAAGTATCTGTTTCGTTTTTGTAACTATCTCGTTATCCAAATCCAGTTTTATCCCCTCATAAGGCTCAGTCGCCACAAACTCGTACTCGACATACTCCGGCATCACTTTTTTCAAATGTTCTCGAAATAATCTTATAATTTCATTCGGGTTTTGACTCTTTACCAAACGAAAGTTTATTTTCGCCACCGTTTTCGCTGGAATACTATTCCGATACCCCTCGCCGACGTAGCCCGATTGGAACCCCGTCACCTGAATTGACGGCCGCAGTGCCACCTGACTGTTCACATCAAACCCTTTTTCACGGACGAGTGCCTTAACCCCGGCAACTTTTAGGTATTCTTTCTCATCAAAAGGCAGTTCCTCATTGTTCTTCCTAATCTTTCCTTTTATTTCATCGACATCATCATAAAATCCCTTGATGGTTATTGAATTATTGTTGTCATAAAGTGAGTTAATCATTTTGACCATTTCCAAGACCGAACTGGGGACAGCTCCTCCGTAAATTCCGGAATGTAAATCAGTCTTCCCCGACGTAATCGTCAATGTTGAGTTGAAGCCACCCCGGAAACCTGCCTCAATATTGGGTTGTTTGAGGTTCATTTCTCCGTCGGAAATCAAGGTGAAGTCCGCCTTCAGAGGTTCTTTATTTTTCTTCACAAATTCTTCGATTGCCGGAGATCCCGTTTCCTCGTTCCCCTCAATCATAAACTTTACATTACAGCCCAGTTTCTTCTCGCGAATCAACTCGATCACTGTCGCCACGTGGACTAGAAACTGTCCCTTATTGTCGACTACGCCCCGACCATAGAATCGACCATCCATTTGGGAAAGCTCAAACGGCTCCTTCATCCAACCGTCATTTATTTCGGCCGGCTGAACGTCGTAATGACCGTACACTAGACAAGTTGGTGCGTTCTCACTCACCACGTATTCCGCGATTACAATCGGATTGTCATACCCGGTAACTATCTGGGTTCTAAATCCGTTTTCACCGAACAATTTCTCGAGCCACTTGGCCGTTTTTTCAATATCTCCCGCATACACCGAATCCGTGGAAATACTCTTCAGTTTTATTATCTCCCCAAGCAATTTTCGATACAACGCCTGATCTGCCATATTTGCATTATAAACCCAAAAGTTATATCATTTCACTCACATGTTCGTCCGGAATTATTGGCATCACTTTACACATTTTGTACCCGCGGGGATGCCTCTCGGATAACTAACTTCCAAAAAGACCTTGAGAAACAACCCGCATTGCGGGTTTTTTTGTACTAAAAATTATTATCAATATTAAAAAACAACCATGAACAACACAATTGATCTACTCAAACAATTAATCGCCATCCCCTCTTTCGTTGACAAGGAAAACGATGAGAGAGTTGTGGTCGACTTTATCAAATCCAAACTATCCAAAAACAAACGACTCAAAGTGACTGAACAAGTCGTCATTGGGAAAAGGCGCAATTTGATTGCCCTAGACGGAGGCAATCCCCAAATAATTCTCTTTGGTCACACGGACACCGTTCAACCCAAAGTCCAAGAAAGGAGCCCATTTGAGCCATTCGAGAAAGACGGTAAGCTTTTCGGTCTGGGTAGTGTGGATATGAAATCCGGTCTCGCCATGATGCTGGATATCGCTTTAAATTCGAGCAGGCCAGGGCTGGGTTACATCTTCACTGTCGACGAGGAATATAGTTTCAAAGGAGCTAGAAAACTGGTTGAAGATTTTAAATTAAAACCAAAACTAATTATCAACGTCGAGTCCACCAATTTGAAGATTCTAAACGGCTGTCGTGGTGTTTCGGCAATCGAGGCCGTTGTTATTGGTAAGGCCGCTCACTCAGGCAGGAAGTATCTTGGCATCAACGCTATCGAAAAAGCGGTCGAACTGATAGACCGGTTTGAAAAATTCTGTCAAACCTTCGATCCAAACGGAGTCCAAACTTCCACCAATCTATGCTTCTTAAATGGAGGACTTGGTTCAGGAGATGGCGAGGTGAAAAGTGTCGACAACATTGTCCCAAATTATGCCAAGATACATTTCTCTATCCGCATCGGTAATCCAAAAGTTACCCTGGATTTTATCAAAGAAAACCTAGTCAAAATTGGTAAAGACTTGGGAGTCGAAGTATCGGAAATAAACGTCAAATTCATCTTTGGCCCCTTCCTGACTCCCAAATCACGATTAAAGCAGTTTGAAAAAGCGATGACGGAAAACCAACTCGTTCCGAATTATGCCGATATCAACTCGCAGGGCTTCTATGAGGTCCAGATTATTCAGACAGCTCTAGGTTGCGACTGTATCGCCTTCGGACCGGGACCAAACGAAATGAGCCACTGCAAAGACGAGTATGTCGACCTAACCCAGCTTGCCAAGGCCCAAGACGTCATCAAAAGTTATCTTGATACGGCGTTACCGCCCTGGCGTACCTAGACGATCAGCTTAAGATACTTTCTCTTTCCCAGGCGGACCACGTTCTCGCCTTGGTTTAGAGTCAGTTCCGAAGCGTCCTTTTCGACCCGACCTTCGTTCAGGTAGATCCCACCTTGATCGAGCAGACGCCGAAATTCCGACTTACTTTCCACCAAATTATTCTCCATGGCGAAACCAATTAGTTCGTCCATCAACAGTTTGGTGGTTGTTAACTTGACCACCACCGAATCTTCCGGCGCCGTTTTATCAACCACCGCCGCTTGGAAATGTTCGACGGCTTTAGCGACCGCTTCCTCACCACACAATTCAGCCACGATTACTTTAGCCAATTCCCGTTTAATGACCACGGGGTTTTCCCCCTCAGCCAGTCTCTTCATAAACACTTCGACTTGTTTCATCGACAATGAAGTTCCTTTGACAAAGAAGTCCTCAATCACACTATCAGCAATCGACATTACCTTGCCATAGACTTCTTCAGGACTATCGGTCAGCCAAATCCCGTTTCCCCAGCTCTTGCTCATTTTTCTGCCATCGGTCCCCATCAACATTCCGTTTTCGATAATAAAAGATTCTTTCTTCCGAAGATTCTTCTGAAGCATCCTTCCCGCCTGCATATTGAATACCTGGTCAGTTCCCCCCAACTGGATATCGGTGTCCAAATGCCATGAATCATATCCCTGCATCACCGGATAGATCACTTCCGGCAAACTCACGCTCTTCCCCTCAGTCAAACGCTTTTTAATTAGCTCGCGACCAATAAAGTCATTTAGACTAAAGTGGCGCATCAATTTCACCACCCCCGCAAAATTCAAGTTTTGAAGCCACTCACTATTGTGAACAATATTAATCTTGGAAAAATCCAAAAACTTCGAGGCCTGTTCCTTATATGTCTGGAAATTCTCTTCAATTTGTTCATAGGTCAAAACTGGCCTCTCGCCCTCTTTGTCTGAAGTGTCCCCAATCAGGGCCGTAAAGTCTCCAATCAAGAAGGTTACATTATGCCCCAACTCCACCAAGAGTTGAAGGCGTCGCAATGCTACAGAGTGGCCAAGGTGAATTCTGGTCGAAGTTGGGTCAATTCCCAAATACACATTCAATTTCTTGCCCGAGTTTAGGAGTTTCTCCAGTTCTTCTCTTCCGGGAATGATATTTACCACCCCCCGGGTTAGAGTTTCCTCAATTTTTTCCTGATCCGTTTTGTTGTGCATTATGTTTATTGTAAACCAAATAAGAAATTTTTTAACCCATCATAAAATTTTAAACACGAAGAAAGACTTACCCATTCGGTATCCGAATGAATCCCACCCCCAATCGGTTTAATCATCAGGACTGGCACATCCAAGTTAGCAAACCAACGAGCGTCCGAGGCACCATAAGTTGGCCTAACCTCAATTTTTCTTCCCGCCGCGCCCTCAAGGGCTTTAATAAATTTCTTTACCACCGGCAGGTTCTTGTCAGTGAATGTTGGTTGACCAGTGCTAGATAACTCAACCGTCACTTCGTTCCCAACCTCTCGAGATAACTTCCTCACTTTTTCTAGTATTCTCTCTATTCTCTCAGTTTCCGGAAAGCGGAAATCCAGCTTCATCACCGCCTCGGGACAAACTTGATTCGTCGATATTCCCCCTTGGATTACCCCGATATTCATCGTTGTCAGCCAGGATTCCTTTTTATTTATCGTCCCAAATTCTTCAATCAGTTTCGCCGCAATTAAGACCAACGGTTCAAGAGCATTCTTCCCCAACCACGGCCTGCTCGCATGAGCAGGAGAACCCGTTGAATGAATATTTATTTGACAAACGCCCTTTGCCTTATCGACAAAGATCAGATTGTCGCCTCCATCAGGAACAATCAAAACTTTTGGCGAATATTTCATCACTTCGACCAGATACTTGGCTCCCTCAGGCCCACCAATTTCTTCATCAGTGGTAATCACCAGCGCGAAACTTTGCTTACTATTTGTGCTTATTATTTCATTCAACAAAGCAATTCCCATCGGCACCGAAAACTTCATGTCACTTGTTCCTCGACCGATCAATCGATCACCATCGACAACCATTTTAAATTGCTCCGGTTTCCCGGCAACAATATCCATGTGGACCATAAAAGCAAAATCTGGACTTAAGTTATCGGCATTACCGGCGATCAATATCTCCGCCTTCCCGTTTTGAACTCTTTTTATTATTGCTTTTTTATCAATCCATCCAATCACCAAATCAAGTGCCCTAGCATTCTCCACCAAATCACCCGGCAAAGTTTTGCGCCCCACCAATTGAGTTAGTCGATCAATAAATGTTTGTTTATCTAGCATAGTCTTAGTATATCGTGCTAAGTAACTGCGAGCGGAATTGCCTGTTAATATTATTGATTCCAGCGACGACCCTTATTCCAAACAGACCACTGACCAGCTTTATCGGAGCCAACAGCGTCCCTTCTCTCAATTTTCCCAATAGCAAGACCGGATGTCCGTCACCACCTAGGTTTCTATCAAAACCACAGGGAATGAAACCTAAGTTCAGACACTCAATTAAGGCCGAGGAATGCCCGGGTCCAGTACCCAAAGGAATCATTGTAAAAGGCGCGTTTTTATACGCCTCACCCAACACGGTTTCCAATTGTGAACCGTTGTCTGAAGGGATCATCAGACAAAAGGGGTCACTGCGAACAAGACTCCATTTGGTTATTTGTTTAGACCCACCATCGGTCTTTATAATTTGCTCGTTCCCCAAAGCCTCACTCGCCACTGCCATGGCCGTCTTCACTACCAAGTCTAAACTGGCCCGATCATTAGGCAAAATAATCGGCTCTTCCGCCCTGATTTTTTCTGATGAAGAAAACAAAAACATTTCCTGCCTAACCGGATCACCATGACAAAAAGCAGGCACTAAGGCTTGAGGAATCAGACCAAGATGTTTGAAACAGACCGTTTGTGTTGCCTCACCAGAGGGAATGCCGGCAAATTGATCAGCTATTCTCACCTCCGAAACCACTGGGCCACTAGAGGTTGCTAAATGATCAGCAATAGCCAAAAATCTCAGGAAACTTCCTACTCCTTTTACCAAAGAAACAGCCCTGCCAATCTCCACACTTCCGTCCGTCTGCTTAATTACTGCTGCCGAACTGATCGGTTTTCCGTCTTTGGCCGCAAACCAAAGCTTACAGATTCCGGCGTCGATGTCTGCTATCAGTTTTTCTCTATTCTTGGTAATACCATGCTGAACATACACTTGACACAACAAAGTTGTTAACCAATCCGCTTGGACCTGCGCCGCCAAGTTATCCTCGGGTCCAAAAACAATTACCCCATCCGGGAGTGCTTCTTTTTTCCGGTCTATCAATAAATCAATGTGTTCTTTGTTCATTTTTAATCTAATTTATTAATTGATGGCATCAAAAAAAGCCCTTGCTCAATCCCACAAAAAGTAGGATCAAACAAGGGCCTTATTACTAAGACGGTACCACCTTGATTCCCAAAAGATATTTCTTTTGGCTTATTATTCGAATGCTCCGCGAGATGCGACACATTCTTTCTGCTATCACGGGCTTACCCGTGTCCGATTTTGTCGGACCAACTCCAGAGTGTAATTCGGTCGCCGATGGCAACTTACTGTTTCTCCTTCAATGTCTTTGTTAACTTGTTAACAGCGATTATAACCCATAACTCCTGATTGTCAAATTTACCGATTTACCTACGACTACCCTCTGACCAAAGGAGAGATGGAACAGTGGGCCCCTCCATATCCTTGAATTATCGCGGTCATATCGGCGCAAACTACTTCCATTCCATGCGCCTCCAAATCCGTTCTTAATTTATTCCCATCCATATCCACTGTCAACAAAACCTTATTCGGACTCAAATTTACGTAATTGGCCTGATATTTTAATTGTTGCGGTCTGGATAAAGGAATAATGTCATACCCTCTCTCGACAACATGATCCAGAAATGTCTGTTTCATATCAACAAAATCTACCCCTCCAGATGACTGTCTTACTTCATACATAAACCTCCTACTGGCTCCCTCCTCGAACAACACCAAACCATTTTTGCCAAACGGCATACTGAAAGTATCCAGATGCATCTCTATTTGATGCTCAGTTAGACCTGCATCCATATCTGGCTGGTATACAAACATCAATCTCATCCCCTGATCCAAGACCGCTTTCGCCACTTGTCTGATCCCTTCCCGGTTGGTTCTACCACCGACACCAATATAACAAATTCCGTTCGACACATAAGGATCGCCCCCCTCTAGTCTCCCCTCATCCATCACCGAAACGTTTTTGAGATTACCAACCAAATCACCCAACCCCCACCGCCAAATATCCACCTCAGGCTGGCGGATAGGTTTAGTCATATTTGACCAAAGCATGGTATCGCCAACCACATTTGTTTGATCTCTGCCAAAAAGAATATTCGCAAGCGGTAAGCCCGGAAAATTCGCCAATATTTCGTTTAGCAATATGGCCACCCTCTCGTCGCCATATCTCTGTGCGTCTTCATTCAAGATCTGAGTTACCCAAGAGATTGACTCCATCCCGGGGTCTCTCCCACCATCCTCTTCCTTAACCCTCCCACCATATTTGGCTTTAACTTCATAGCACCGCCTAATAATTTTATCTGCCAGGTCACCCAAATCACGAGAGGTTGGTTCTATTGTCGATTGAGAGATTTGCTCCGCGACTAGATCCTTAACTTCGATAACATTCACACCATTTTCTCCAAGTAATTCCTCAAATTTTTGAAACTGAACCCTCGCTAACGGAACATCCATTTCCATTTCGAAAAGGCTCTCCTTAAACGGGAAATATCTTGCCATTATTGCTTCAACCCCCGTCGGCCCCCAAGCTAAAGTACTTTTCAAAGTCGCCGTCTCCTCATGGATATGATAACGAAGTGTTTCTAAACCCTCTCCTCTTTCAGCTATTCTTCTCATAATTTAAATATAAAAAAACCGCCATCAAAGCGGGTTATTACTACCTTTTAAACTTCTAATCGTACGGCGACGTCTACCTGTCATCCTGAAATAAATATACAACACTAGTCAACAATTCTCAATTAAATGATCTTTTTCAAATCTAGGACGCGTTGAATTCTTTGACCTACCCAGTAAACTTCCTCATCACTGAGATATCGACCACGATAAGTCTTTTCCGAAAACAACCTTAGTTCGTTCATTAATTGCTCTGGAATACTTTCTCCCCTAAGAGTCTCCCTAACAATTGATTGTTGTCCAACAAATTCCAATCCCGGCAAATAAGAAAACCCACTATCTACGACCATTAAACCATCATCGGTAACCAGAAAATCGTTACTAACTCTATCGCCAACTCCAAAAACGTAATCTGCCATCGCAATCCTCAACCAATAATAACTATCATTATTAAGCAATAAATCACGACGGAAATTATAAACCTCTATCTTTGTTACCTGCCGCCAATATGGTCTGATCACCCCCCTATCTTCTTCACTTAATCGCCATGAAAATACTGGTGCCGCAATTTCCCATCCAATTTCTCGACACATTCTTGAATATTCCACGTCTCGATAAAGTTCAGACGGTTTGGGAATTCTCGGATCGACTGACAAGCGAATTCCACTCTCGGGTCGATAAAGTCCCAGCACTTCTCTTCCATCGCAATCCAAGGCCATCACCACTGTTAGGCTCTTCAAACCAGTCACAACTTCAACCGCCCTCCCCCGGGTCTTGGTCAGCCGATCACCATCGTCCCAAATTTCCTCTTTCACGACCGCAATATAACACAAAAATCTATTTTGCCCAATTTTCCACTATCTGCTTATAAAGCACCACCGCTTTTTCAACTTGGTCCGGATAACAATATTCATTCACCATATGACTCTGACGTTTCTCGCCCGGACCAAAAATAATTGTCTTCACTCCAACTTCAGAAAGAAAACCCATATCAGCTGACCCCTGAGAAACAGATAGTTTAACCTTTTTCGCCAACTTCTTTACTACTTGAACCAACTTGTCCTGAGGGTCGGTATAACCACAGGGGGCTATGGGAAAAAGCAAACCCACTTCGACGCCCATCTTTTTGGCCAAGGCTTTGATTTTGGACAAAGATATTTCGTGAAATCCCGGAACTGTTCGAATATCAAAACTGGCACTACAACTGGCAGGGAACTTGTTGGGAGACTCAACCTCGACCTGTCCTTTCTCCGCTATTACACCGGCATTGATTGAGGTAAAAATCCCCACCGAAGGCGGGTTAAAAATTTTGTTCCGATATTTTCTAGACCACTTATCGACTTCTTTTTCCAAAATATCTGCAAATTCGACCATTTTTTTTACCGAATGAACTGCTATATCCTTTGGCCGGCTCGCATGTCCTGAGTCACCCTGCGTTCTCGCCCACAAAAAGATATTTCCGCGATGACCATGTTCAATTTCTGACAATCCGGTTGGCTCAGTAAAAATTCCTCCGATTCTTCTATATTTTTTTACGTGTCCTTCATTCTTAAACCATTTTGCGAAATCCAAACTTCCAGAACCATCCTGCTCCTCTCGAACTACAAAGGTAAACCATAGATCTACTGGAGGAACATTCTTCGAAAAAGCGACACAGGTCAACAGACTTGCCGCCAGCCCCGCCTTCATATCACTGGCTCCAAGACCAATCATTTTATTTCCTTCCCTGGTAGCTTTCCAAGGATCGGTTTTCCACAGCTTCACATCGCCCGCCGACACCGTGTCCATATGGGAATTAAAAATAAACGCCATTCTCGAGTCCTTTCCTTTCAAATGAACCATCAGATTACTGTCTTGAACAAAACTCTTTATTTTTTTCCCTTTCAGCCAAAGGGCAATAAAGTCGCGAAGCTTTATTTCTTCGCCCGAATAAGACTTGATGGCAATTAACTGTTCCAACAATGTTCTCATCGGAATTATTACAACTTTTCTTTAACTACTACAGCCAGCATATCAAAAAAGGCCTTCGCTTTTTCAACACTGGCATCATCTCCGAATGAAATCGTTGTTAAATCCAATGACCTTCCAAAGGGTAATACTTCCTGATTACTTACCATCGCCATACAACCATCTTGGGCCTTTTGGGGATCGAGATATTCGGAAAGGACTCCATAAACTCGATCAAAATTAGTCGGCCCGCCTGTCGACACATGACAATGCCAGTAGGCATAGGGTTTATCTCCAAAATGTTTTTCCGCAATTCGAGCTACCATCCCGTGAATAAAGTCCAACGCTCCTGGCCGAGCATTGTCTTCCAAAAAACAACCCCCTTTAAAATCCAGACAGTGATGCCCATACACGCCGAGTCCCTGTAACCGCGGCACCAAGACCTCGTCAACCAGTTCCATCATTCTAACCTGTTCTTCACTTGGTTCGAATGGAAAGTATCCTCCCACGTAAGAATTGTCAGAAGAGATTGCCCCCAAAACATATGATTTTTCTGCTTTTTGGTCGTCCTGAATAAAAACATGAATCGATCCATCATCGCCCTCGACTTTTTCCTCAACCACCCATTCTTTGCCCAGAAACCCATCAAAATCAGCCAGCTTTTCCGAGACCTCACCCACTCTTCTAATTACAACGTTACTCTTAAGATCTGTTCCTCCGGTGCCATTTTCTGTTTTTATCATCGCCTCTTTTCCTTCAGCCAATAGCCCAGAAACTGCCTCAATCGTTTCCCCAAGATCGCGACAAATGATCCCTTTCGGCATCGGAATTCCCAAACTTTCACAAAGCCTTCTAAACCCTGGCTTAGACCCAACCTCAATCGCCATCTTGGGATCTCCACAGGTTGTCTCGATCCTCAGGGTTCTCATCAAAGAAAGTTCGTGCTCCGTCACATTAAAAAATTGGAGCCTTGGCACCCTTCCTTTCGCCAACCAAAATTGTTCTATCGCTCTCAAACAATCTTGGTTCCTCAAATCAAGTAAGTTGTCAGAGAGACACCCCGCTCCAACCCTGTCAACCACCAAATACTCCGGTAAATCGAAACCCAATATTCCCCCCAAGTATTCCTCGACATACAACCTATTCAGAGGAAAATCAGTCACCACCAAATCACCTTCTTTGGCGATGTTACATCCTCTCATATAGGCCTGCTCCGCCGGATCCCCAAACAATACCGGTGCCGACTGTGACTCTACCAATATAACTGGTTGTCGATATCCCCACTTTTGCTTTTCTGTCTGTTCTAGTATCTCCGTCGATATTTTCATTTTTAACAAGTAACTAATAAAAAAATCCCCCGTCTATTTCGAAAACATCAAAACAGACGGGGGACTCTTTAAGCCGGTACCACCCCTAATTACTTATTCCTGCTATTTCGGGCTTACCCGTCTTGCATTTCGTCAAGAAGCTCGGGGATCGCGACTCCCCTCAAACGCCTTTGTTTAACTTTCCCAATACTAATTTAAAAACCTGTAATTGTCAAATTACATCTTCTCCACCACTTCAATTCCCAAAAGTTTTAGTCCGTTTTTAATTATCTGGCCGACGGCGTTATTTATCGCCAACCTTCTACCCATAAATTTTCCTCCATCCGCAATCTGATTCTTTCCATAAAACGAGTTATATTTCTGGGAAAGTTCAAACAAATATGAACATATCAGATTTGGTGCCAAGTCTTTTCCCGCCGATTCAACCGCCTCAGGAAATCTGGCTATCCACCTTAAAACTGATTTTTCAGTTTCTGACAATTCATCAGCCACTACATCTGATTTTTCATTACCAACCTTCTTCATGACCCCCTTTACTCGAACATAAACGTAATTTAGATAAGGTCCCGAATCCCCCTCAAATGAAATTGAAGTTTCCAGATCATAGTCCATATCCGTTAATCTTCCCACCTTCAAAATAGAATATTTCACACTTCCAATTCCCAATTTTTCAGAAATTACTTCCGCCTCTTTCTTCGAAAAACCCCTATTCTTTATTTTCTCGGTTATTTCCTCTTTTGCTAGGTCAAGAAGCTGGTCAATATACACGACATTACCGGTCCGGCTGCTCATCTTGCCTTTCCCCTTTATCGTGATGTAGCCGTAGGGGACATGGGTAAATTCGGCCACTCTACCAATTCCCAACTGTTCGCTCACACAAAACACTTGTTTCATCGCTAGAGATTGCTCCGGCCCAATCACCCAGAAAATTCTGTCAGCGTGAAACGCTTCTTTCTTCAATTTTGTCAGAGCTAGATCCTGAGTTATATATAATGAGGTTCCGTCTTTTTTTACCACTACGGTGTCTGGTATTCCATACTTTTCCAGTTGAGTAATAATTGCTCCATCAGGTAATTTCTTAAATACCCCCTTCTTCAGACCCGAAGTTACCATCTCTTTCCCCGCTTTATAATGCTCGTGTTCTCGCCAAATCTTGTCCCACTTGTTTCCCAATCGCTCCAAAGTCAAATTCTGGCCTTGATAAGAATAATCCAAAACCTTCTTCCACAAAGACCAAGTACTCTTGTCTTCATTTTCCCAATCGACTACTAATTTCTTTATTAAATTCTCAATTTCTTCAGAAACTTTATAGTCCTCACTCCCCTTCACATAAAGTTCATCCACAAACAAGTCAGGTCTAAGACCTTTATCCTCTGGTGTTTCCCATTCATCTTGGTGGTCATTCCAATATTTCATATCAGTAATTTCCTTTTTGTCTTTTTTGGCAAATTTCAGGTATCCCCACATCAGTTTCGCGATCGCGATTCCTCGATTGTTATCAATCTCATCTCTTATCACCTTGATTCCTCCGGCTTCAAATATGTTCGCCAGTGCCATCCCCGTAACATTGTTTCGCAGATGCCCAATATGCATCGCTTTATTTGGATTTGGAGATGTATGTTCCACCTCATAAATCTTTCCTTTCCCCCATCCTCCCTTTCCATATTCGTCTCCAAGCTGGGAAACTTTACTTGCTTCCGATAGCAACCAACTCTCCTTAACCCAAAAATTTATAAACCCCGGTCCCGCCACTTCTATCCTTGTGACGTCGACTACTTCTCCTAATTCCTTATCAATTCTTAACTTTTCTACAATGCTCTCCGCCAGCTCCCTCGGGTTTTTTATTGTTTTGAGTTCTTGAGTTTTTGAGTTCTTGAGTTTTTGAAACATTGCCAGTGCAATGTTTGCCGCCCAATCCCCCTTGCCCTCATCCGCCGGATGCTCCACCACAAAATCAATATCCTTCCCCACCACCCCCTCAATCGCTTGTCGAATTATGTCAGCAGGTTTCATCACCCCTAATTCTATTACATTTCCTCCTCAGGCACTAATTCCTCGTCTTCTCCACCCCTCAATCTAAGATACTCATCAAATTCGTCTTCGCTACACTCCTCCAGCCACTCCTCCAGTAACTCCCGCTCATCTTCCGTCAATGTTGGTGTCAAAATCAATTCGCGAATTCTTTCCGTCACTACTCCATCCTACATCTTTACCAACCACTGATGCTCCCCGTCAAAAATTTTTCGACGTCGAGCGCCGCCATACAGCCCATCCCCGCCGCTGTAATTGCTTGGCGGTAGCGAATATCAACCATGTCCCCGGCACCGAAAACTCCGGTCACACTCGTCTGTGTCGGATAACCATTCAGCCAAACCTCCTGATTATTTGCCTGCCCGCCTAACTGCGAAGCTGTTGGCGTGGTCATTTGAGTAATCAAGTATCCGTGGCCATCCAACTCCACTTGTCCCTTCAAAATATCCGTCGCCGGTGTATGCCCAATCGCCAAAAACAATCCATCGGCTTTTACCTCCTCGATGTTTTGAGTTTTAGAGTTTTTGTCTCGCGAAGCGAGATCTGGCTTTGCCAGAAGTTTTATCGTTTCAAGCTTGCCTTCCCCCCCCACTCCCACTACTTCCGTATTCCACAATACCGGAATTTTCTTTTCTTCCAAAACCCGTTTTTGCATAATTTTACTTGCCCGAAACTCAGCCTTTCGATGAATTATTGTCACCTTGTTTGTAAATCTCGCCAGAGCTAGAGCGTCTTCCATGGCCGCGTCTCCCCCGCCCACTACAAATACCGTCTTATCTTTATAGAAGGCCGCGTCACAAACAGCGCAAGTCGACATTCCCCTGCCATAATATTTTTCCTCACCAACGCCAATCATCCGCGAAGAGGCACCTAAGGCGAGAACCACCGCCCTAGATTCATAAAGAGTCTCGTTTACCCAAACTTTTTTTATTTCCCCGGAAAAATCAACTTTCGTCACGTTCTCATTCTTTATTTCCGCCCCAAATCTCTCTGCCTGTTTCCTCATCTCATCCATAAGGTCCGGTCCCTTAATCCCTTTCGAAAAACCGGGGTAGTTCTCGACCTCCGAAGTAAACATCAGTTGACCGCCGGCATTTTCTCCCGCCAAAACAAACGGCGACAATGTCGCCCGAGCCAAGTAAATCGCCGCTGTATACCCAGCAGGCGCCCCCCCAATCACAATGACATTCCGAACCTCATTCATAATTCATAATTCATAATTCTTAATTCATCAAGAAAGTGCTACAGCACTTTCTTTATCATTTCTTCATATCCTCCCCTTCCCCCAAACCCCACCTTCCGATCCACTTCCTTACCATCCTTAAACATTATCACCGTCGGAATACTTTGGACCCCGTACTTGGCCGCCGTGCCCGTACTCACATCGACATCGACCTTCCCTATTGAAACTTTATCTTTATATGTTTCAGAAAGCTCATCGATAATCGGCGCCGCCATCCGGCACGGACCGCACCAATCGGCGTAAAAGTCGACCAAAACTGGGAATTTGTTCTTGATGACTTTTTCTTCAAAGTCAGCATCGGTGAAATGTGCTACTGCCATATTTACAAAAATCTTTTTAATAATTTGGTTGTTTCTTCTTTGGAGCAATTACAGGTGGCATCGGCCAGAAGAGATCTACCCACACTTTTGAGCGAGCTCATCGCCGCCACGATCTGGGTCATCACCGCATCGCAACTCTTATCTTCACCGATCATCTTCGAAATCCCCCCAACCTGTCCAGCAATCCGCTTCAGCATTATCTCCAAATTTCTCTTTTCCTCAATTGTCATAGATATATTTATACCCCCCATGGTATCTAGTGTCAAGTCCTGAGTATCCCCGAAGGACTAATACCACTTCCCAAACAACACCCCCGCAAAGCCCAGTAATCCGTGGACCCCCAAAGTAAAGATGGCCAGCCACGCCCAAACCTTGTGCCAATGAGTCCAAGGGAACGCTCCCAAGAAATCACTTTTGTCCTTGCCTGGACGGCTTCCCTTCCAGGGTTCAGGGAACTTCCCCCAGGGCATCGCAAAACAAGTCGCAAAATTCAAAACGAAGAATACTAGAGACAGATAAGCCGAAAGTCTAAACCAATTTATTTTTATTCCCGCCGGAATCGTATTTTCCACCGCTCCACATACCTTTGTAAAATAGAATTTATCAATCACCGCCAACTTATGAGGACCTTCTTCAATGACCTCTTTACTATATTCTTTGCCACACAAATGTCCGCCGACGTGACCGGTTAGATCCCATTTCTTCGCCATCGAGAAATCATAAACTCCTCCCCCAAAAATAGTCAAACACTTATTCATCCCTTCTGTCGCGCTCTTGACTTGCTCCACAGTCAGACATTTTGGCGCCTTCCCCGCCGCGCTCACCCCACTCTGAGTCGAAAGAATAATTATCAATATCACGCTCACCACTGCTCCCACAAAAGACATTAGGAATTCTTTCCAACTCATTTTATTAGAACAAGCTCCACAGCTACTCATATATTTAGAGTAACCAAAAAATTAATAAATAGAACAGAACTGCTCCTCTAAAGAACCAATCAATTTCCTTTTTGGTCACGTTCCTTATCTGCCAAAACCAAAGTTCAATATCACGCCCACCAAATCGATAATCCCACCATAGGTCGAAGATAAGATGGGTCCCTAGCCCTAGGACAAAACCCCGGGGGAAACCCGTTCCCACCGACGTTGCCGTAAAAATCGCCAATACCGCCCAGATGACGACAAAGAGGGCACTCCTCATCACCAGATGTTTTTGTTTGTCCCTTTCCGAGAATGCCATTGCCAGACCAGCCATCAGTTTTCCTTTGCCGAACAGTTCTTTTATTTTCACGCTCAGCACCTCCTCCCGGTTACTCACCAATGCATAGACCAAACGGTCAGAGAAAACAAACAGGAAGCCAAGCATCCCACCCAGCCACCACCAAATCAAATTCAAATCAAAGCTCACTTGACCTTTCAGGAATCGCAACAAAGTCAAACCCAGAAAAATCGAAAACAGAGCCACCTGATGCCAAACCAGCTTATTCATCTAAAAATATCTTATCATTGTTATTCTCCCCTAGATTAGGGGAGAAGGCCCGCTACTGCGGGAAGAGGGGTACTTCAAGACGGGGGTGAGGACATTCGTGCGAGTGCCATTTCGAGTATTTTTGCCACTCCACTGCCATAGGTGTAGCCAGCCTTACGAATTGACCTCACCAATCCTCCCGAGGTGGTAATATCCGGGTTGGAATTAACGTCCAGAATATAAGGAATTTCATCTCGAACTCGGATATCAATTCGGGCGTAGTCCCGCAAACCAAATGTCTTATAGGCCAAAATCGCCACCTCCTCAAGCTTCTTTTTCATATCAGGCGACAGCGGCGCCGGGCAAATCACTTCCGTTCCCACCCACTCCTTAGAGCCTTCCACCCACTTCGCGTCAAACCCGCAAATCCGGTCGTGGTAGTCATCAAAGGTCGCGTAGTCAATCATCCCGATTGGTAGAGCTTCGGGGACTTCGTTTCCCCACACCGCCACGTTATATTCGTTTCCCTCAATGAAGTCCTCTACGATCACCCCATGCGGTCCATACATATTCAGGATATATTCAACCCGCCGGTGTAACTGGCTAGCATTATCCACCACCGCATCGCGGGTGATCCCCGTCGAGCAATGTTCTCGCGCTGGTTTCACCAGAGCCGGAAAAGTCTTCCAACCGTTCGAATCGACGGAATCATATATTTTTGTCACTGGTGTTGGCAGTCCCAGCTCCAGCATCTTCTTTTTTACCGCCACCTTATCAATCGTTTCCCGAAGACAGGCGGCAGAAGAACCGGTGAATACATATCCCAATTTTTCCAAGTGGTCCGGGATGGTCCAGTAATCGGTGCCGTCATTTCCCCAACTTTCTGTCCAATTAAAAACGACTGTTTCTCTTGGATCAAATCCGACAAAACATTCATCAATCGGCTCGACAATTTTCTTGACAAAGATGTTTGTTAACCCCGCATCATTCAGTTCTTTTACCAATTCGTCGACTGAGAGAACGGATTGTCTTTTATCTTCCTCGCTCCAATCATCCATCTCCGCAAAAATGATGAGAATTTTTTTATTCTTCAAGTCTGTCCCAAAACCATCATCCATTGTATGTTGCGTATCATAAATACATTGATGAATCAAGTAATATTTTCATCAACATTTTAAACAGCTACTTAATTATCACATATTAAAATCATCTGTCAACAACAAGAAAAAATTAGGCCGTGATCGACTCCAAAAATTGCAATCGCCCACTACTCGAATCGACTGTATATTTCACTTTTATTCCGTTAGGCAACGCCAAAAACCGATGTGGTTTTTGTAAATTTGGGAATCTTTCTTCCAACCAAGTCGGTTCTAGGTGATGACCGAAATCAGAAAGCACTGCCATCGGCATGATTGCTCCGCGAAGACGAATTCTTCCCTCAATCAATGCTTCCGGAGTCACTTTCTTCCCCCAAACCGGATATGAATACTCACCGATTCCCACAAATCTTCCGACAATTATTCCCTTGATTCGACTCGCCCGTTTATGATTCAAAATCATATCAATTTGTCTTTGCAAAGTTGATTTTTCGATCCACCAATCTTCCAATCCGAGAATTACGTCGCCAGATCCGTGCATCAACGGGTCGTATCTAGTCCCCAAGGTGACGATCAAGCTTTCCAAATTTGAAACCAACAAGGTACCTTCGGCTTGGCCGGAAATATAGCTGGTCCAGTTGGCCTCACTGCCGATTTCCAGCCCAATCTCACCAAAAAGCATTCTCCGTAGCCAGATTTGACTCCTTTCGTCCTTTTCTGCAATTCCCGAAAAGTTCGGACCCTGAATCGAAGCGATTCGGAAGCTCACCAAAGCATTTAGCAGGACACAGACATCAGAATAGCCGATAAACCATTTCGGGTTTTGGCGTAATTTTTGAATCACTTCCTTAGTGAATACCGGCAGTACCTCGGTCGCGGCATAGCCTCCCTCTGCCGCCCAAATTACCTTGACTTCTGGGTCATCAATCATCTTGATGATATCCTCGCGTCTTTCCTCCGGTGTTCCGGCCGCGAAATCTCCCACCTGTGAAAATAAATGTTTCCCCAAACGGGCCTTCAAACCCCATTCTTGGATTTTCTTCACCCCGGCGGTGATATATTTTTTCTCAATCGCGTCTGAGGGGGCAATTACTCCGACCACATCTCCCTTCTGCAATGCTGCTGGCTTCACAAAGTCTCTCATAAAACCATTATAGCAGGCTAAACCGATATATTAGTGCAATGCATCAATACTTTATGCCTACCTGCCTGCCGGCAGGCAGGTTTTGAGGCTAAATCAACCAATTTTCTTGAACCTAAAACTTCAAACTCCCCGAACCTAAAACATTTCCCTCCCTAGGCACAAATAACATATAATAACAGGCATGTTTGAATACAAAGTCACCGGCAAGCTGGCCGGTCGCGGCCGCACCGGCATCTTCACTACTCCCCACGGAGACATCCAAACCCCGGTCTTTATGCCTGTCGGTACTCACGCTTCGGTCAAATCAGTCAATCCCACCGATTTAGAAAAGATTAAGGCCCAAATCATTCTGGCGAACAACTATCATCTCTTTTTGCGACCGGGAAGCGATATTATTGCCAAGATGGGCGGCCTTCACTCGTTTATGAACTGGGATCACCCCATTCTCACCGACAGCGGTGGTTTTCAAGTCTGGTCTCTCAAAGGAAATACTTCTCCAGACGGCGTCGAATTCCGTTCTCATCTGGACGGCTCTCTCAATTTTCTTTCTCCCGAAATCGCCATCGACTCCGAAGCGAAGCTGGGTGCCGATATCATCATGGCTTTCGATCAGTGTACGAAGGATACGGCCACCGTTGATGAAGCCCGTGCCGCCGTAGAACTCACTCAAAACTGGTTACTTCGCTCAATCAAAGAGTGGAAAAAACATGACCCTGGAAAACAGGCATTATTTGGAATTATCCAAGGCGCCCTCCACGAAGACATTCGCCGCGAGGCGACCCAGTTCGTCGTGGACCAAGATACCCCGGGCATCGCCCTTGGCGGCGAAACCATCGGCTTCAACATGGCCGGCACCAAACAAGTCGTCGACTGGATTGCCGATCTTCTCCCCGAAAACAAACCCCGATATACCATGGGTTTAGGGCTAAAGCCCTCAGACGTTCTTTCCGCCATCACTCTGGGAATTGATATGTTCGACTGCGTCGCCCCAACCCGTCTCGCCCGAAACGGCGCTCTCTACACCGGCAAGGTCGTCATCAAAAACGTCGTAGGGGCGCAACATGGTGCGCCCGAATACCATTTCGAAAGCGAGTTTACCAACGAAAGAATCAATATCGGCAACAAGCAATTTGAGACCGACGGGAAGCCTATCGACCCGGACTGTGACTGTGACACCTGCCATCACTTCACCCGTGCCTACCTCCATCACCTCTTCCACACCAAAGAACTCCTCTACTATTCCCTCGCCAGCATCCACAATCTTCGGATGATGACCAAAACCGTCGAAGACGCCATCGCCTTGTCCTCCAAATAGCTATAGGGTATAATCCCCCCATGTCAAAGGAAATATCCTTTCGGGAAAAGGTCAAGGTCTACTCAACCGGAAATTGTCTCACCAGTTCGTTGGCAATTGTCACCAGACTTCTGGCACCCAGCTATCGCTTCAACTCCGAGGCCGCCATTCGGGCCATCCCCGGCACAAACGACAGAGAATTGACCAATCTCTTGCAACTTCTAACCGAAGAGGGTCTCTCCCCTATCCGACACGAAATTATTGATATCAAAAATAAGGCGACTCTCTATCGCGCACTTACAGCAGCGCTTCAGGGCGGGGCTGTCTGTGAACTCGCTGTCTACGGAAAACTCTGGCTAAATAAAGTATTACATGAGAATAGTAGCTGGATCACCAAAAACGAACTTCATTCCATCGTCATCTACGGCTATTATCAGCCAGACGACGACAAAAACCATGGGTGGTTTTATATCGCGGATTCATACTCTGGAGATTCAGTCTTTGTTGATTGGAAAACATTTTTCGAGACAATCTATCGCTACCCAAACGACACGATCAACGTCAATATTTTCGGCATGATCCAAGACCATGCCAACCTCATCGATAAATTTGACACAAAAGATGGTTACCTCGACAAAAACGGCAAAAGAAAGATTCTCAGTCACCTTACTGGGAGAACAAAACGAGAAAAACTACGTAAAATCGTAAAGATCAAGAGATTAGCATAGCGTCGCCGAAGCTAAAGAATCGATACTCTTTTTCGATAGCGTGAGCGTACACTCTCCCAATCAAGCTTCGTTTGAAACTGGTAAATTTTTCTTTAGTGTTGGGAGTCGAGACAAAGGCTGACACCAGCATCAGCAAGGTACTCTTTGGCAAATGAAAATTAGTCATCAGTTGGTCAACGAACTTGAATTTATAAGGCGGATAAATGAAAATGCCCGTCTCCCCTTCTCTAGGCGACAAGACCCCACTTTCATCGGCACAACTTTCCAAAACTCGACATGTTGTCGTCCCAACTGAAGTAATATTCTTCCCGTCAACCTTGGCTTGATTCAATCTTCGAGCCGTTTCCTCATCCAGGGAAAATCTCTCCACGTGCATTTGGTGGTCTTCAATTTTTTCCGTCTTGACCGACCGGAAAGTCCCCAGACCAATGTGAAGTGTCACAAACTCCAGCTGGACTCCCTTATCACGCAGAGCAATCATCATCTCTTTGGTGAAATGAAGTCCCGCCGTCGGTGCCGCCACCGAACCTTCTCTTTTGGCATATACCGTTTGATAAATTCTTCTTAGTTCCCGCTCCGTCTTTAGACTATGAATATATGGTGGAATCGGCGTCTTCCCAAACTCAAAGATTCTTTCACGCAGGTACTCCCCTCGGTCGGCAAATCTCAGGGTAATTATTTCCTCATTCCGATCCATTACCTCCGCCTTCAACACCCCTATTTCCAATTTCTGACCCACCTTCAGGCCCGGCGTTGAAATTGCCTCCCATGTATTCTCATTAATATGTTTGGTCAGCAACAATTCGATCTTTCCACCGGTAGACTTTTGGCCGAAGAGACGCACCGGCATTACCTTTGTCTGATTGAAAACCAAGACATCATTTGTCCCTAATTTTTTGACCAAATCAGAAGCCAGACCATCTTCGATTTTCCCGGTCTTCCGACTGACAAACATCAGTTTGGCGCTATCCCGAGGATAGGCCGGCTCCTGAGCAATCCGCTCCTGCTCCAAATGATAATCAAACAAGCCTATTTGCATCTTAACTCCAGTTTTTTATTTCCCTTTGGGGAAGCAGAAGCTTCCGTGGGGTAGTAATTAATAAAACAATCGACACCGTCACGGTGGCCGCCCCAACCGCTACAAATGTCATTCGTTCTCCCACCTGACTGGCGATCCATCCGGAGAGAACTGGTCCAACTATGTAGGCGAGTGAAATCATTGAGACGCCTAATCCTACCATATGTTTTCGTTCCCTTCCCATCCTTACTACAATGTCCGAATAAATGGCGTCAACCAACGGATAACTCACAGAAAGCATAATACTCGAAAGGAACACCATTGCCAATTGGTAAATCACCGACTCGCTATAAAAAAGAAGCGTCAAGAATAACCCTCCCAGCATCAGAAATATCTCCGCCCACTTCTTCTTCCCCTGATAGACCCCCCACTTCAAAACAAAAAGCCCCACAAACAACGACGGCAGCATATACATCGGCAGGAAAAATCCTCCCCACCAATTTTGTTTTGCCAAGACCTCGGTAAAAACAGTTCCGGTTGTCCAGAAAGTCGCATCAATCAATCCCAGAACAAAGGCCAACACCAATACCGGCCAAACATGAGGCAGCAAGGTCCACCAATGCGAGGCTTCTCGAGACAAATTGATTTCTTCTGCTTCGAGTACAACCGGTTTATTCTTAATTTTGAAAAACAGCAGCAAAATATATGCCACTACCGAAATTCCACCCGTGATCATTACCAATACCCGATCCCCTCGGCTAATTAGATATCCCCCCAACATCGGTCCCAAGAAATAAGCTAGGTTTTTGAAAACCCCCATCACCGCCCAAACTTGCGCCCGCTGATGGACAGGGGCCGTTTCCGCCACAAATTGCTGGTTGGCAAAGCCCAAAAATTCATAATAGACCCCCCAAATCGCCATCGCCAAGAGCAACACCATAACCATCGGCCACCAGGCCTGCCCGCCCGTCTGGATGGTCGCCCACAGCAACACCGCCGAAAACAACACCCCGGATAATACCGCCATTACCATCATCTTTCTTACCGTCGTTCCCTTAAGTAGCTGCGGGAAAATAAAGTCAGCCGAAAATCCAACTACTGACGAAAAAGACATGACTATTCCCATCATGAACGAACCCCCCAAAACGTTTTGTAAGTAAACCGGAACCCAGTCTGAAAGAATCGCGTCCGCCAATAGAGCAAAAAACAAAATTGCCGTCAACGCCATCACCTTCGACCAAACTGAATCAGACCGAAAGTTCAGAAACAGTTTTCTCATCCCACCATCATATCAGCCGCCGTGTCACTGTGTCACTGTATCACGATCTTTCAGCTCCTTCACTTTCCACATAAACAATCTCCCTTTATTTTTAGCATTCACCGCTCCCTTCACAAACATTCTCGCCTCTTCTAGTATCGGCCTAGGAGTATTCTTGGCCAATCTCATATACAAACTAGTGTGGGATTTATCGGATAGCTCCAAAGCCAGCCGGTAGGCATAGTCCTGCCACTCTCGACTAATTCTTCTCTGTTTATCCTCATCAACCTTGTAAGTCGAAAGTATTTTTCCAAGCCCGCTAAATGCCATAATTCATAATTCATAATTCATAATTCAGATTTATTTCAGCTTTCTTTACGTAAACCACCAGTCATTAGAATACCCAGAGCCGAAAAGGCAAAAATCACCCACCACAAAAGACCGGCCGGCACAATCGATATCAAAAAGAAAAGAACCAAGGCAATCCCCAATCGTCCCACCGAATAGACCACCTCCCGATAGGTAAAAAACGCCAACGGACTTTCAGCCCTTTTTCCGGCTGAAAAAAGATAACTATCGTAAGGAATATACCAATACGGCCCCGATAAACTTGTCGCCAAATCATAGGTTACAAAACTGACTAAACCAGTAAACAATGGCCGAATAAAGGTCAAAAGGGCGATCCAACAAGTGGCGATCGTGAAATTTCTCCCATCGGCGTGTTTTCCTTGCGATCTTTGTTGATCAAACCGCCTTCCGGCCAGATAGATCACCAAAATAGTTAGCGCCGTAATCACCGAAGTGATGCCACCCACCAACTCAAAACTTTTTACGATCAAATAAAAATAGACAACCCAAAAAAATCCGTCAATCGCGTTATTGATGCCCTGCCCAAAAAAGGCGATATTCAAATGGAGATTCTTCCTGCTTTTAACAAAATCAATCATTCCCCCGATGCTTATCCCGTCATTGATCTTATGGTTATATACGAAAAACATCGGCAAGGATGAAATAATACTTATCCCGGCCACCACGGCGAATAAATTTCGAAATCCTCCGGTCGTCACCAAATAACCCCCGACAAACGGCCCAAGAATAGAAACAATTTGAGAGGTCAAGGCCATAAAGCTAACTTCGTGTCCGTAGTGTCCACGGTCTCCATCCAACGACATTAGAGATAGTCTGGCCAACCAATAAAAAAGGATCTCAAATGCGGATAATATGGACATGATCACAATCAGCCAGATACTTCGCGGGAAAATAGCCGGCAGAAGAAACACAATCGATAGAAAGAGGCTCCCCAAAAGGACAGACCATTTGAATCCTAGCCGGAAAACCAACTTCCCCAGTGGCAGGGCCAACAAAATTACGAACACTCTTTCAATCACAATCGATAGAATTAACACCCTCAGGCCATACACCAATCCCTTTTCTTCAAAACCCAAAAGAAAGATATACAAAGGACTAAACAAACCCCCGAGGGAAAACGCCAAAGTTCGCAGCAAGTTGTTGGCATAAATGGCCTGTACTCCATTGACGCCCTCCTTATGTCGATAAGATTTATCCCAAAAATGAACTAGCTTCATATCTTAAACTGGGCCACCAGTTGATCAATGATTTCTTTTATTATTTTGTTTATTGATATTTCCTCATCAGAAGAGAAGTCGCTCAAGACATAGTCCTCCCCAGACTGCCGACTGTCCGCTGCCGGCTGCCGACTGTCAATTCCCACCCGCACCCTCCAAAAATCGGTCCTTCCCAGGCGCTCTTCGATTGAAGTCAGACCATTGTGGACCTTCGGACCCACCCCTTTTTGGATTTTGTATTCTCCCAATCTGATATCCAAATCGTCATGGACCACGATTAGGTCATCGGCGGGCACCTTGTAGAAATTTACCACTTCGCTCACCGCCTCCCCCGACCGATTCATAAATGTCTGCGGCTTCACCAAGAGCATGTCCCCGGCCTTGCAAATCAGTGCCTCAAACTTACTCTCCCATCTTACTGTCGACTGTCGACTGCCGACTGCAGACGACTTATCTATCGCCATAAACCCCACATTGTGTCGATTCTTGGCGTACTTCCCCCCCGGATTCCCTAGACCTACAATAATCTTCATACATATATTCTACGTGACACCGTGGCACCGTGTCACTGCTATAATTTCCGCTAGCATGACACCCCCATCTCTTTCCATCATCATCCCGGTTCTCAACGAAGAGAAATATCTTCCCACCCTCCTCACCGACCTCTCTCGTCAGACTTATACCGATTTTGAAGTTATCGTGGTCGACGGCCAATCAAAGGATAGAACTGTCGAAAAAGCCAACCACTTTGCCCATCGTCTCCCCAAGCTCACCATCCTCAATAGTGAAATCAGAAATGTTTGTTGCCAAAGAAACCAAGGCGTCACCAGCGCCGCCTCTGACTTGATTCTTTTTATGGACGCCGACAACCGTGTGCCCACTTATTTTCTTCAGGGACTGAAGTATCGCGTCGATCTAACCGATCCTGATATCTTTACCACCTGGATCGCCGCCGAAGCCAACACCAGCAATAGTGTCGCCATCGCCACCATCATCAACCTCTACTTCGATCTTCAAAAAAGAACCGACAACCCACCGACGATTGAGGCGATGCTCGGATTCAAAAAAGAGGTTTTCAAAAAACTAAAGGGGTTCAATCCAAAATTGGCCATCAACGAAGGCAACGACATCGTCAAAAAAGCCATCAAAAAGGGTTTCCACTTTGAGCTCTACCAAGACCCAACCTATTCTTTTTCCTTGCGCCGACTTCAAAAACAAGGTACCCTCAGAATGATCGGGACTGTTTCCCAGCTCGAAATAAACCGGCTTCTGGGTCGAAAGTTATCCAATCAAAAAATCAGCCAACTTTATCCCATGCAAGGCGGAGGCTACTACGACAATCTAATTCAAAAACTAAAGTTGCCGAAACAAAAAGAAAAACTGGTGAAATTTGTCCGCTCCTTCCTCTTCGATGAAAAAATCTAAATTGATGGGAAGAGCAAAATCAGTCCCACAAAGGTCATAAAAACGCCAACCAAAATCAACCCCTCCCGTCTTTCCAATTTACGCTTGCTGGAAGTAAACATCCAAAACAGACCAAAAATGACCACAAAAGCGATATTCACCAAAGCATAACTGCCCGTTCTCTCAATCGAAAACGGATGAAAAAATGCTAATACTCCGATTATCAAGGTGGCATTAGTTACCACGCTTCCGAGGATATTGCCAAAAACCAAAGCTACATTTCGCTTCATTATCGCTCCTGCGCTCAAGAAAAGTTCCGGCAAAGACGTCCCCACCGAAATTATCAGTAGTCCCACCACCCCGACTGGGACGCCCCAATAGGCCGCCATCACCGCCCCGATTTTCACCAACCAATTGCCGGAAACCAACAAAATTATTATCCCCAATATCATCTCGATTACGGGCACCCCACGATTAATTAATTCCTTTTTCCCAATTCGAAGGAGGATTCTTCCATGGGCGGACTCGGTCCTTGCCAAATGTTTCCTCTTGCCGTCACTGATCAAGTCAGAAAGATAAATGATATAAATTACGATCAATATTGCCCCATCCATTCTGGACAAGCCCCCATCCATCATCAACAATATTGGAGAAATTCCCGCCATGAAGGCCGCCGCCAATTCAAAACGCCAATAATCTCCCACAATTGGCAAGGACCCAGCCAACAAGGTCGCTCCTCCGATAATGATAGACAGATCGGCGACATTTGACCCCAAGAGCGTCCCCAGAGCTATTTCCGGCTTCTTTTCCACCACCGAGGCTAGGGTCACAAACAATTCCGGCAGAGAAGTTGACAAGGCTACTAATATGGAAGCCGCAGCGATCTTCCCTTTTGTCGTCATTCCAACAGCCATTTTGTCGAACGCGCCCAAAACTACTCTGGTAGAAAATCCCATCAACAGACACAAAAAAATCAAAACCCAAAAAGACAAGAACATGGATTCATTTAACCATATTGAAGAGGGCTTTTATTATCTCGATCAAAAAGACCATCAATACACCCACCACCAATACCCAAAGCCAGTCAAGCAATGAGAGCGGAACCGTCTCAAAAATTTTCTGAAATGGGGAAATGTAAATCGCTGTTAGCTGCATCAGCCACCCACCCCCAACAGCCAAGATCAATGCCGGATTCTTAAAAAGATTATCTTTCCAGATCGGCTTCTCCAAACTTCGGCAGGAGAAAACATAAAAGAGTGAACAAGTTCCCAAGATAGCAAAGGCAAACGTTCGGGAAAAAATGAGTCCACTTCCCAAAAAATAGTAATGGTAAGCAAAGCCCGCTAGAGTCAGAAACCCCGCCGAAACCGAAATCAGGCCGACCAAAAATAACCTCTTATTGTCCAATATCGGGTCGTTTTTTCCAATTGGTTTTCGGGTCAGTAAGCCCTCCTCCTTCGGTTCGATGGTGAGGGCCATATAGGGGAATCCGTCACTGATCAGATTTATCCACAGAATTTGGGCCGCCAACAACGGTAGCGGCCAGCCAAGGAATATGGAGGCTACAATCACTACTATTCCAGCAAAGGAATCAGATAACAAATATAGCAAGACTTTTCTCAAATTATCAAAGATCCCCCGTCCCTCCTCCACTGCCGAGAGAATTGTCTGAAAATTATTATCCAGTAGTACCAGATCCGCGACTTCGCGGGCCAAGTCACTGGCATTATCGACCGTAATGCCAATATCGGCCCTTTTCAGCGCCGGGACGTCATTGACTCCGTCTCCCATCATCGCCACCGTCGCCCCGAAGTCCTGAAGTGACACCACGATTTCCAGTTTTTGTTCTGGAGAAGTCCTCGCAAACAAAACCGCTTTATTTATTCTTTCTACTTTCTCCTTACCACCCAGTTTAGATAGCTCTTCTCCCGTCATCACCAACTCTTCGTTGACGATATTGCCCTCGGCCAACCCCACCTGTCTCATGCACGCCCAGGCCGTCTCTTTATAATCTCCGGTAATTACTTTTAGCCCGATTCCCGCTTTGGTAGCTTTCAGGAGTGATTCCGCTACCCCAGTCCGCACCGGATCTTCAAAAAGAATTAATCCTAACCATTCATATCCTTCAACCGTTTCTCTTTTAATTTTTTGATTGGCCTCTTTTGCCGGTAATTTTTTCATCGCCATCGCCACCATCCGATAGCCCTTGGTTCCTAGCTCCCCCAACCTCTCCGTCCACTTTTTACTTTCCGCAAGCTTCATTGTTGATAACCCTAGCACCACCTCCGGCGCCCCACTAAGAAATTCCACCCCACTCTCATGCCTAGTCACAATATATTTATGTTTGTGGTCAAAGGGTAGTTCATCCACCCGAACAAGCTCCGACTCTTTCGGCGCGAGTGGATGACGGCGGCCCCAGTCCAGCATTGAAACCTCTAGAGGATCACGTTGATCGTTGCACCAGATCGCTCCTCGAATCAGCCATTCCATCTTTTCCTTATCGTGACCACCCTCCAAATCCGATACCGCTCCGATAGCCGTCATCTTTCCCTCAGTAATTGTCCCGGTTTTGTCCAAACAAATTACGCTTACGCTCCCCAAGGTTTCCGCCGCCACCAAACCCCGAACCACAGCCTTCTTGGCCAAGATCCGCTTCATTCCCACCGCCAAGATCACCGTCAGTCCCACCACCAACCCCTCCGGAATCGCCGCCACTGCCAAGGCCACCGCCGTATTAAGGAGCGTCAGTGTAGATCTTCCCGATATCAATCCCGTCACAAATATTCCACCGGCAACGACTAGGATCACCACTGTCAGTTGTTTTGTCAATCTTCCCAATCTTTTTTGCAATGGCGTTTTCTCAGTCTCCGCTTCCTTCGCCGTCTTGGCGATCATTCCCACCCGGGTCTTTATTCCGGTCGTAACTACCAACATTTCCCCCACCCCCTTCTCCACCACCGTCCCCATAAACCCCTCCGCACCGACTTTTTTGGCTACGCTACTCGACTCTCCGGTCAAAATTGCCTCATTCAGGTACATACCGTCCTCAACAATCAGCTTGCCATCGGCCGGCACCTTCCAGCCAATCGTCAATTTGACCACGTCCCCCGGAACCAGCGTGGCCGCATCGACCTCAACCCACTCCTCACCTCTCTTAACCCGGGCTCTCGGCGCCAGCAATTTTGACAAAGCCTCCATATTCTTCTCTGCCTTATATTCCATTACAAATCCGAATACTGTATTAAGCACTACCGCCAGCAGAATTACCAGAGCATCCACCCAGTCAGCCAGAAGAAAAGAAGCCGCACTGGCGATGATCAGGACATAGACCAAGGGTGACCGCAGTTGAGACAGTAGCAATCGATACCACCGCTTCCCCTCGTGAATCACGATCTCATTCCGTCCATACTTCAATCTCGCCGCATTTGCTTCAGATTCTGATAAACCTCGCTTCCACTCCATACAATAAATCCTACCTTATCCTCTCCCTCTAAGTTAGAGGGAGATGTCGTGTATTCGCGACAGAGGGCGTAAGATTCCTAACTTTTTCTTTATCTTCTCCACCACCGCGTCTACATCATCCACTATCTCCTGATTCCAAAATCTCATCACACTTATGTTTAATGAATTCAAATATTCCGTCCTATCTTCGTCATACTCTTTTCTTTTTCGATGAAACCCTCCATCTAGCTCAACAGCCAATTTCTTTTCTGGACAATAAAAATCCAAAATATAACTCCCTATCCCAAACTGTCTTCTAAATTGAAGGCCCAATTGCTTTCTCTTTAATTTCTTCCACAATATCTTTTCCGCTTCAGTTACATTATTCCTCAAAACTCTCCTTTTCTCTTTCGTACCACGATCATTCGAAGTAAACATCTACTATTAATTTACCTTATCCCTCTCCTCTAGTTTAGAGGAGAGATGTCTGTACTCAGACAGAGTGGCGTACTAATTAATGCAATATACTAAAATATCAATATGAAAAAAGAATCACTAGAGGAACGCTCAGAACGAATTCTGAACGAACTTAAGAATAAATATCCAAAGACAAAAGCTTACGACCTAGACGGACATTCCGAGCATTTTGTGTGTGAGATTGAACCGGTTACAGATCATCCGGGATACGACCGCGCAGTCGAAGTGATTCTAAAAAGCCAACCCCACAAACACTTAATCATGACACAGTATTACACTATTATTTCTGGAACACTAGAACTGCACGACGGAGAAAAAGTCATAGTCTTGAATCCGGGCGATAAATACACCATAAATCCCGGACGTACCCACTGGGCAGTCAGCAAAAACGAGTGTTGGGTAGAAATATACTCCAAACCCGGTTGGACAAAACAAGACCACATTCCAGTATGAATCACCATCCACAACTCAATATACCCTTCATTATTTCTCGTGCTTTGCCTTCCACCACTTCATAATAATTTATTCCCTGGTCTCCTCCTCTAGTTTAGAGGAGGGATGTTCGTACTCGAATAGGGTGGAGTGCTCACGACCGCAAATTTTCTTTGATTTCCTTCAGAAATTCCGATTTCAACAATTGCTTCCAGGGTAAAAATAATGGCCTTGGCAACGACCGGAAATCATACCACCCCAAACCGATAAATTTATCTGGTTCTTTTATTTTTCCTTTGCCGCCAGACCAATCGCTCATTACCCAAATTGTTATGTAGTGTTTATCTTCCTTTTTAAAAATATCATTTGTTACTCCGACAATTCTTATTTTGTGTATTTTTATTCCAGTCTCTTCGAAGACTTCCCTTCTCGCCGTTTGCTCAATTTTTTCTCCAAACTCCAAATGTCCCCCGGGGACTGACCAACTCCCGTCGCCATGAGAATTTTTCCGACAGCCCATTAGAAACTTATGATCCTTGAAAATGAAAACCCCAACCCCGATTCTGGGAATCTTCTGATTCATATCTGAATCATATCAAACGTCAACCATCATTTTTTTCTTCCGGAAATATTCCCTCAAGCAATATTCTTAATCCTACCATTTTGGAGATCAGCTCTCCGGCCAGCTCCTCACTTACTTTGGTCCCCTCAACTTCCATCAAACTCTTGGGAAATACCAAGGGAAACTCCACCGCAAGATGAGTCGGCGCGAAAAAAGATTCGCAACTTAATTCATCCGGCAGTCCATACAATTGTCTTTCAATATCCATCTTCATCTCCTCGCCTCTAGTGACCCGTTTCACCTTCACTACTTCTTCGAAACCGTCTCTATGTTTAAATGTATCTATCGAGTTTGTCTCCCCGGAAAACCCCAGATCAACGGGCATCATATCTGTCTCCCACCCATCCGTAAACAACACATCACCTTCAACCGAAGGCGCCCAGTAGACCATTCTATTGGGGCTCATTCGCGGCCTGATTGCTACTGTGGGCAAATGTCTTCCCCACTCTGGTAGTGGCATGCCGGCAAATATTCCCCAGAAAGGAAATCCCGCTTCTTCTTCCCCCTCATGCCAAATTGTCACCTCCCCACCACGCGGAGACTTTGCCTCCGTCCGCACATCGGCCACCCCCCTCTCCCGGTATCTTGCAATTTCCCCTGTCACTGCTTGTCCATCTCCTCCACACTCTAGTGTAAACTTCTCAAACACCAACCGTCCCCCCTCTTCCTTTAGCTCCATCCGCATCGTCGGGGAATTTCTCAACTCTTCCATCCACCTATCCCAATCCTTACCAAACCTTTGTACTACCACCGCCATCGTTACCACCAGCTTTCCCTCACTCCGGTGAAACCAGATATTAAATTTTTCCCTCTCTTGATGATCCCGCATCGTACTAAAAGAATCCTCCCCGCTGCGGCGATAAACTTTGTACGCCCCATCTCGTTGTTGTTCTATATTCGCCATATCTCCTCTACCTTAAACCCGTCCACCCCACCTTACTTGACATTTACCTCCCACTTTTGTCACCAAACCTCACCGTTCCCTCACAAATGATAAAATCAGGCCGTGTTTACAGACTTTAAGTCCAAGGTTGCCGCTTTTCTTGCCCGTGGTGAATCAGTCCAAATCGTCGGCCTCCCCGGCATGGGCAAAAGTAATTTCGGCCGTTCTCTCGGCGGATTTCTCCTTGATCCCAATTTTTATCCCGACCCAACTTCCCTAACTTTCATAGATGCCATTAGGGAAAGCGGGGAAACCAAACTCATCGTCATCGACTCGGCCAATCGTCTCTTGAAACCGGAATTTCAACCTTTTTTTCTCTATCTCAAAGCCCTTCGAGACCAGCACAAATATTCGCTTGCTTACATCCTTCTCACCCATCACATCATCGGGCCGGAATATCGCCCGCTTCTTGGGGATTTTTACGAGATCGCCAGCGAACACATCGAGCGTCTTCCCCCTACCGATCCAACTCAGATGTCATATTTTGGTTTTTCCCCCACCCCAAAGCAAGTTGATCAGATCACAAAATTAAGTGGGGGTATTCCCGCCCTCATCAAAATCTGTATCATGGCTCTAAGAGACAAATCCTCCCTTGATTCTGAAGAGAATCCCAGGCTCAAGGCCCAAATTGAAGAAATACTCTCTGTCTCTAGGAATGATCCCCTTCTTTCTCAGAGCCAATTAGTTTGCGAATACATTACTATCCACCCCCAAACCAACCTTTCTGCCACCGAAACCAGACTCCTGAACTTATTGTTGGAAAACCAAAACCAAATCGTCTCCAAGGATCAGATCTGTGCTCTTGTCTATCCTGATGTCAAAGACCGCGCTGGTATTTCCGACCATGCCCTTGACCAACTCGTCCACCGCCTCCGCGCCAAAGTCAAATCAAAATATACTATCACCACCCACCGTGGCCTTGGCTATCAGCTTTCCTAGATACTTTTTCTTGCCTTCCACCATTCAACAAACATTGGTACGACCGAAATCAGAATGATGACGATTATCAAGTATTCAAAGTGTTCTTTGACCCAGGGAAGGTTTCCGAAATAATACCCCGTGAATAGGAAGATGGTCACCCAAAATGCCCCCCCCATGAAGTTATAGAAAACAAAATGTTTGTAGGACATCTTACTCACTCCGGCGACAAAAGGGGCAAAAGTCCGCACGATCGGCACAAAACGGGCTAGGACTATCGCCGCCCCGCCGTGTTTTTCATAGAACGCCTGCGCTTTATGCAAATACTCCTTCTTAAAAATCTTGTTCATCTTAAACTGAAAACTGAAAACTGAAAACTGAAAACTGGGGTCAAAGACTCTTGGCCCCAAATAGTGCCCCATCCAATAGTTGACCGTATCCCCGACAAAAGCCGCCGTCACCAAAAGAACGTATAGCCAAACGATATTCAAAGCTCCTCCTGCCGATAATGCGCCAGCGGCAAAGATCAACGAGTCGCCGGGAAGAAATGGGGTCACCACCAAACCCGTCTCACAAAAAATTACCAAGAAAAGCAGACCGTACGACCAAATCCCAAAACTATTGACAATCAGGACCAAGTTCTCATCAACATGCAAGAAAAAGCCAATTATCTGTTTCAAAAAACTAACCATGCAGATATTATACGTGTCACTGTGGCACCGTGTCACCGTCTAATCTGTTCCACCTCAGCAAGACTCGTCACTCCGGTTATGTCCTTATCATCTCGGAATTTCACCAGCCGTGGAAAACGTAGCGCTACCCCTGCCGTATGCACCGGGCTTTTGGTGATTTCATCAGCCGCAATTTCCACCACCAATCGTGGTTCGACCCAAACATCCACCGTCAAAGCTCCGTCGACTTCATAGATACTCGGCTTTTCGGAAACGACAAACGGATCCAGTCTTTTCTTTATTTCCCGAAACTGCTCGTCAGACAAACCCGTCCCGATTTTTGCTATCGTCAGAATTCTATCGCCCTTTCTAACCCCCACCAAAAACGCCCCCAAACCAAAACCACTCCTTTTCCCTCGCCCTCGATAATATCCCATTACAACCAAGTCAAGGGTATCCGAAAGCTTTCCGGTACTCCCTTCCTTCTCCTTTATCTTCACCCAGTTCCACCCTTGACGGCCGGGAAGATAATTACCGTCCCATTTCTTAATCACTGCCCCCTCGAAGCCTTCCTTCAGAAATTGCTCGTGATACTCATGGAGTTTCCTTGGATCATCGGTCCGGTAGTTTTCATCCACCACCACCGTCTTATTTTTTATTATCGTCTCATCCAAAATCTTCCTTCGTGAGAAGTACGGCTCCTGCAAAAATGTTTTCCCGTTCTTTGCCAGGATGTCAAAGACGAAGAATCGCAGGGGCACGCTACTCGCCGCCGCCTCAATCCCATGTTTTCTTTTTCTGGTGATCGTCATCTGGAAGGACAGGGTTTTATCGGTTTCGGGGTCAAACCCCACCGCCTCACAATCAAGCACTACCTCATCCGCCTTGACCCAATCGCCAATCATAATTAGTTCCGGAAACATCAAACTTGTCTCCTCGAGACTGCGGGTAAATGTTTTTACAGTTGTTCCATCCGCGAAGCCCGATCTTTTAAAATGGATTTGGACGCGGGTGCCATCATATTTCCTCTCCGCTGCCACTTCGCCCATTTTCTCGGTAATTTCGACAGCGTGATTTAACCGCTGACAAAGCGCCGGAATTACCGGCACACCCACTTCCACTCCTACATTCGCTAGAGCGTGAGTCAGGCCTTCCCCTAATACTTTTTTCGAAAGCAGTCCTACATCGGGCAGGATTTGGTAAGCTTCATCCAGCCTTTTTCTCGCCGATTTGTCCCCCTCGCTCACGACCGACAGCGCATCAAGAATCGTTTTATCCAAGAAACCCAGTCGTAAACGCCCTATTACAATTCTGGCGATAAACTTTGCCGATAACTGGTCTAATTCCAATAAAAGACGGGCTAATCCGGTCACCTTTTTTTCCTGACTGCCAATTCCGCCATACTCCGCCACTGCTACCAACTTCTCATAGACTTCACCGACGGAAAAATTTTTACCGGCAAAAAGTTGATGTGGCAATCCCATGATCACCTCTCCCATATCGCCCTTGCTCTTAAAATCGGCTAGAATTTTATCGTTGTCAATATTCGCCAATTGACTGATGGACCTCAGCAACATTTTCCAACCCAAATTAAATTCCAGCCCCGTATACGCTGGTGCCAACTTCCCCAGTAGCAAATACACCCCACCCTCGGTCTCGTCTCGAGAAAGTTTTTTCAACAAATCTGCCACTTCATCGGTGATCACCAGACGAGAAGATATCTTCTCCAGCTTCTCGAGCTGTTGTGCAAACTCTCTAAATAACATCTCCTATATCTTATACGAAATTACTGTTTGACTCATCTATCGTCATCGCGAGCGAAGCGTGGCGATCTATATAGATTGCTTCGTCGAGTACTTCTCGCAATGACTACTTGCGAAGCAAGTATTTTGCCCCCTTCGTTTTTCCCTTCTTTCTGATCAACTTTTTCGAAACCAGAGAGGTCAAGTCGCGAAGAATCGTATCATCCGAAACCATCGGCAGAACCGACCGGGCGTCCGCCATCGTCAACTCCTCTCTCATTTCCAACACCTCCATCAGGGCCACCTGTCTCTCCGACAGGGCGATTTGTTTCCCCAGTTTTGATTTGATAGCCATGTCCACCGACAACCGTTTGACTCTTTCCTTCAATTTTGACAATTCGATTGAGAGCGCCTCAGTGAAAAACTCAATCCAAACTGTCAGATCACCGTTGTTCTTTTCCACACTAGCCAAGGCCGAATAGTAATCGGGCAAATTCTTGTCAAAGAATTCCTCGATCGTGAAAAAATGTTTGAAGTTATAACCCTCGGACGCCAAGATTAGCAGGGCAAAAGCCCGAGCCACACGACCGTTCCCCTCAATAAAAGGATGGATCCGAACCAGTTCAAAATGCGTTATCGCCGCCTTGATTACCGGGTGCATTTCGGTGGGGTGGGTATTGATGAGCCATCTCCAAAAATCTTCCATTTGATATGGCACCTCTATCGGCAGAGGGGGACGACCTACGATCTCTCCATCGACGACTCCGCGTACGGTCACGGGAAGAACTCGATAAATCCCCAATTGATGCGATGGCAACAATTTCTCGGTCGCTAATGAATGAATCTGAAGTAATTCTTTCTCGCCGAAAGGATACCCCCCCGTTTTCTTCCCCAATCGGCTCAATTGATCGACAAAGCGAATAACATTCCGGTAATTAATTACTTCCTGAACATCCCTCTCCCGAGCCACGACCCCACTTCTCTTGGCGACCTCCTCCGCCGATTCGTCTCGGCCCGGATCTTCCTTGACGATTTTTTCGGCCTGATTTAAGGTTAGGTCATTCCCCTCGACATGCGTGCCAAAGTGAACCGTTCGAATCAGAGCGTCTTGGCGGAACTTTGCTTCCCAGTCCGGCACCAGGGGAGCGTTTTCGATTACCTCGCGAGCCGCCTCAATCGCTCCGGCATTGATTAATATCTTATTTGTGATGGTGAAGTTTGGCTTGTACACGGACTCAATTATCGCGTAATTTGCGGTAAAAATCCATTCACTCCAACTCGATCACCTTCGCCTCGGCAAATAGCCCCAAATCCTCTTTCATCGCTGTCGTCACCACCACCTGCCTTCCGGTCATCACCCGCAGGACTTCCTTTCTGTGTACTTGATCAAGTTCCGAAAAGATATCATCTAGCAATAACAACGGTTTCTCCCCACCTCGTTCCTCAGCAAAATAAATTTCCCCAAGTTTCAGGGCCAAGACCGTCATTCTCTGTTCCCCCCTCGATCCGTAAATTGCCAAATCGCGGTCTCCCCCACTGGTAACCCGAAAATCATCCTTGTGCGGCCCGACCAGAGTATACCCAGCCGCCAACTCCTCGTCTTTATATTGGGCCAAACGCGTCTCACTGATCAGGCTCTTGTCATAGACCATCTTCAATTGATTAAAGAGCTCGCTTCTCTCCCATAGACTATTAATATAATTGACCAATCCCTCCCGTTCTTCGATCAGTATCAGACCATGTTTTATCAGCAGGCTATCCCAAAAAGCCAAACTATACCGGCTCACCAAACCTTCCCGAACCGCATCCAAAAGCTTATTTCTTCTTCGCAAAGCCTGTGTATAGGTCGATAGACTTCTCGCATATGCTTCAGAGATCTGTGACAAAATCTCATCCATAAATGTTCGGCGGATATCAGGTCCGCCGGTGAGCATGTCCATATCCTCGGGTCGGAATATCACCACCGGCAGTAGGCCAATGTAATCCCGTCTTCTTTTTGACGCCCCGTCAACGAGATATTTCCGTTTCAAGGTCCTCTGTCCTCCAACCAGTCCCCGAGTCACCATTACCTCCAGGTCTCGCGTTTCCTTCGCTTCGGAAATCTTTCCGCTTACTCTCCCTAGTTCCTGACCAAAACGAACCATCTCATCAATTAGCTTCGCCCGGAAACTGTTTCCCGTCGAGAGTAGGTAAATTGATTCCAACAAATTTGTTTTCCCCGAAGCGTTTTTTCCCCAAACTACATTAACGCCAGTAGAAAACTCAAACGATTGTAACAAGTAGTTTCGAAAATCGGTAAGTTCAATTTTATCTAAAATCATCTGACCCCTATCCTACTACTTTTGACAACCGGGACAATAATAAGTCCCCCTGCCCCCGATTTTAATTTTTCGAATCGTAGCGCCGTCCCGCTTACATTTTTCTCCGTCCCGTTGGTAAACCGAGAAATGTTCTTGATATTTCCCACCCAACCCTGCCGCGTCGACATATTTATCTACACTCGCCCCGCCATACTTAATTCCCCGGTTTATTACCTCCTTCACCGCGACATACAATTCTTTGATTTCCTTATCACTTATTTCTTTTGCTTTACGCCTTGGATCTATCCTAGCCATATAGAGAGCATCATTGGCATAAATATTTCCCACTCCGCCAAATTTACTCTGGTCAAGCAAGACTAATTTGACACTTCTTCCACTCTTCGCCAATGCCCTTTTGAAATACTCGAGGGTAAACTCGCGATCAACTACATCCGGTGGCAGTTTGTCATTCACTATTCGCCATTCATCATTCGTCATTACCCTCATCCAACCAAAAACACGCAAGTCATTGAAAAACAATTTTGCTCCATTATCAAAATCAATAATTATTCTTGTATATTTACTCGGCAGACTATTTATCCAATCAGGTGTCGGGTGTCCACCCACTATTCGCTTTGTTTCAATGTTGTTTTGAGTTTTAGAGTTTTTGGGTTTTTGAGTTTTTTCAACATATATTAACTGTCCGGTCATTTTGAGATGAACCACCAGTATCCGTGACACTGCCTGCCCGCCAGCATGTGTAACTTGCGGCGGGTGACACTCAATTAGTATCATCTTGGCTTTTCGGCCAACGCCATCAACCACCATTTCCACCAAATCATTTCCATTCCCCCCGAAGCTTTTCGACCGTAAAATCTCAACCTTAGAAATCTTTTTCCCGACCAGAACTCCATCCAACTGCCTTACGATTGTCTCCACCTCAGGTAACTCCGGCATAACAATCGATTATAATTCATCAACCCATGCGAAAATATATTCGTTTCATTCAGTCTCAATTTTCTTCACTTACCGTATACCGCGTGGAAGCCTATGGTAGATGGATTATGGCTTTGTTCAGCGCCCTTTCTTATTATTTCATCTGGAAATTAACCAGTACCAGCAATGCCGACAACCACAAACTTCTTGTATATTTCATCTTATACTGGGGTTTTCTATCGGCATTAACTTCCGGAAAGACTGCCTATTTCATAGCGAAAGATATCCGTTCAGGAGAGATCAACAATTATCTTGTCAAACCTATCAATTATTTCGTCACCCTAATTCTTCGTGGTCTTGCTCCGGTTGTCTTTAGAATTATTATTCCCTCAATTCTATTAATAGTAGTCATGTTCATCTACCCGAATATCTTTTTACCGACTAGTCATATCAACTTATTTCTATTTTTATTCTCATTAGTCTATTGCTTCCTTATCTGGAATTTCATCATGATCATCATCGGCTCAATTGCATTCATGGGTACAGAAATCCGAAGTCTATTGACTGTATTCGATCTCATAATTAACCTCGTCAGAGGCGCATACATCCCGGCATATCTCTTCCCCACCTGGCTTACAAAAATCCTCTTTTTTACCTTCATTCCCTATATCTCCGCCTTCTCAATAGAGCTATATCAGGTTTCAAAATCAGCGTCATATGTTATTTCGGCCTTTACCGTTGCAACTTTATGGCTATTAATTCTTTACATTGTCGCCATTAAAACTTTTCAAAAAGGACTTAGATATTACGAATCAAACGGAAGCTAAAATGAGAAAGTATATTCGGCTTTTCCAATTATTCTTCAAGACTTCGTATCTTCTCTTTCTAGCACATCGTTTCGATTTCATCATGGGTTCAGTCGCCAACATTCTATGGACAGCTTCTCAAGTGATTACTCTCCAGTTTCTCTCTACCAAAATCGTCGCATTTCAAAACTGGGGATTTTATGACCTAATTCTTTTGCTCGCTCTTTCTCAAATTTACTACTATGGCGCATTTATTCTCTATGAAAACAGTCTCAGCAAACTATTCGACAAGATCAAAACTGGTGATTTTGACCGGGTCTTATCAAAACCAGTTAACGTCAAGTTTATTTCATCTTTTGATAGTATTAGTGTCGCCCAAATATTTTCTGTTTTTGGAAGCTGTGTTCCAATGACGATAGTCGGACTATTAGGAAGCACCCATACCAGTCTTTCCAACTATATTCTCGCCGTTTTTATACTCACCAGTGGCTTTATAAGTATGTATTTTCTTAGCTTAGGGCTCTCAGGATTAGTCTTCGTGTTTGAAGATATTCAATCATTCAAAGACTTTGTGGTCTCCTCAAGCACAGAATTTAGTCGCTTACCACTAGACATTTTTCCTCCTTCCATAAGGGCTACTATGACTTACGTTATTCCACTTGCGTTCACCACTTATTTTCCCGTTTTAATGCTTAAAGGGACACTGCCCAATTACATAATTCCACTTTGTCTTGTTATGCCGGTAGTTTTCTACCTATTTCAAAAACTAACCTGGACAATTGGCCTGAAACATTATTCCGGAGTGGGTTAAAATTATAAAATATGGAAACAATCATCCAAACGTCACATCTCTCCAAGTCGTTCCAACAATACAAGAAACCAGCCGGAATCAAAGAGTCGTTCAAAAGCCTATTTCATCGGAAATATTTTTCGGTAGACGCTGTCAAAGACATAAATCTCGAAATCAAAGATGGAGAATTTGTAGGTTTTATTGGTCCAAATGGAGCGGGAAAAACCACTACCCTCAAAATGCTTGCTGGTCTTCTTTATCCCTCTGGTGGAAATGTTCAAGTCATGGGGAAAACTCCCTTCAAAAGAGAACATTCATTTCTCAAGGATTATGCCCTAGTCATGGGCCAAAAATCTCAGCTTATGTGGGATCTTCCTCCAATCGAAACTCTAGAGCTAAACAAAGAAATTTACGAGATTTCAGACAAGAAGTTCCAAGAAAGTTTGAATATTCTTAGCGACTTACTGAAAATAAAAGATGTACTAGAAATTCCCGTCAGGAAACTCTCACTCGGCCAGAGGATGAAATGCGAGCTAGCCACCGCTCTAATCCATCAACCAAAACTGTTATTTCTGGACGAACCAACCATCGGCCTTGACGTTGTCGCCCAAAAGAACATCAGAAACTTTCTAAAAAAATACAATGAAATTAATCACACCACCATCATCCTCACCAGTCATTATATGGATGATGTCTCCCAACTGTGCAACCGCATTGTCATCATCAGCCATGGTTCGTTGATCTACGATGGCAGTCTGAAGAATCTTACCGAAAAATATCTTGCCCAAAAGTTCCTTAAATTTATTTTCAAGGAAAAGGTCTTGAAGAAAGATTTGTCTCAATTTGGAAAAATCGAAAAATATTCAGAAGACGGTCTTTCTGTTACTCTAATCGTTGATAGGAAAAATCATTTAGACATTGCTGCCAAAGCGTTGAAATCTCTTCCCATTGACGACCTAGATATCGCCGAAATCAGTCTTGAGGAGATAATCAGACACATCTTTACGAGCCAATAAGCTTCCGTATTTTTTCCTCGAAGATTTCTCGGCTGAACTTGCCGGCCTGTTTTTGAATTTTTTCTTTGTCCCACTTTATTTCCTCAAAGCGCTTGAAAGCCTTTTCCAAAGTGAGGACATCGGTGTCCTCAATCAAGATTCCGGTTTCACCATCAACCACTGTTTCCTTAAATCCGCCCCCATTAAAAGCGATTACCGGCGTCCCCGCGGCCATCGCCTCCACCACCGTCATCCCAAAGTCCTCCTCCCGCGCCAAAGCGACAAACCCCTTCGCCTGGGCGTATTCCAGCCAAAGTTCTTTATCCGTCAGCTGACCCAACAATTCCACTACATCACCAAGGTCATCTTTTAATTTCTTTTCGATATTGGAAAAACCTGAAGCCGATCCCACAATTCTTAATTTAATTCCCAACTTTTTCGCCGCAGTTGCCGCCTCCAGCAAACCCTTGCTTTCAACCAGCCGACTGGCAATCAGAAAACTATCACCCCTAATTGTTTCTTTAGTATTTTTTACAATTTCCCGAACCATCACCGGCGGGTAGACTACCGTTGAATCCCTTCGATAGAACTTTTCCACCCTCCTTTTTACGTTTTCCGAATTGACCACAAACTGATCTACACCCGCCACCATTTTACTTCTAGTCCGATCCGGCTCCTGGGCCGTTTTGAAATCATACAATCTCAAAAAATGATTTACGATTGTCGCATAAGCATTTACCAGGAAACCTCCCCACTTCATACCCAGCCAATTTATCGCCGTCTGATAGCCATAAAGATTCCGAGGTGGTGTGTGACAGTAACAAATCACCTTTGTTTTGCTACCTATCCTAAATCCTCGAGAAATGTACCAACTCGAAGAGGCGATTACCAGATCGAATTGGGAAAGATCATGAACCCCCCATACCCAAGGAATCATAAAACGGAACGGGCTATAGAGTTTCCCAAAAGAAAATAGCTTTCCCACCCAAGATTCATGAATCGTCCTATCCTTAAATTTCTGGTACGCGTTAGACCGACGATCTACAAATGAAGTATAAATCGGCGCCTCGGGGTACATATCCACCAAAACCCGAAGGACTCTTTCCGCTCCTCCGAACTCCCGAATATAGTCGTGAACAAGTGCTACTTTCATTTGAACACCTCCTCTACATCCTCATCCCACTTATCCTTGGGTAATTTATTTACCAAACTTTTAAACTTCAATTCATCAAAGATCGCCATCACTGCCTCCCGATTATAGTCGGCCAACTCACAATCTTTCCACGAAAGTTTGATTGGAGTTTCTTTGTTGATCGTTGCCAACTTCTTCGAAAGAAAGGCAGACTCTTTGCCATCTTCCATCAATTTCTTAACCCGTGGAGTGACTTTTATCTGATCCAATTTTTCATAAATTTCCTCAATTGATTCAGCCTGTTCCAACAATTTTGTCGCCGTCACCTGACCCACCCCGGGAACGCCCTTGATATTATCAGAGGCATCTCCCATCAGGGCTTTTAGGTCAATTATCTGTTTCGGTGTCAAACCATATTTTGCCTTCACCGCCGTCTCATCAAATATCGACACCCCTCTATCTTTAGAAAACGCTCCGCCGCCAGATGGTAGATACACTACTACCCGATCGTCTTCAACCAATTGAAGTGCATCCCGATCCCCCGTTACAATCACCACCTGCACATTCTCGTTTTGAGTTTTTTCAGTTTTGAGTTTTCGAGTTTTTTGCAACGCTTGCGTTGCCAGTGTTCCAATCACATCATCGGCTTCATAATTTGTTACCCCGAACTGAGGAATATTCAACGCTGTCACAATTTCTTTAGTTCGATCAATTTGATCTACCAGCTCCTGATCCGTTTCTGCCCGCCCCGCCTTGTACTCTGCATATTGTTCCGTTCTGAAAGTTTTTTTACCTACATCCCAGGCAATCGCGACATAGCCCGGAGACAATTTTTCGAGAGCCGAAAGTAGCATCGAGGTGAAACCATACACCGCTCCGACCACTTCGCCTGCCGGCGTCGTGAACCGTGGATACCCATGATAGGCCCGATGCAACAATGAATTTCCGTCGATGAGAACTAGTCTTTTCCTTTCCACGCGGCTTTTTTTACCTCCATAATTTTGTCGAATTCTTCCTGTTCCACTGTCTCCACCTCCAATAGTTTCTTTACCAACTTATCCATTTTTTGTCGGTTTTCCTTCACCATCTTCTCGGCCAGTTTATAGCCATCGTCCACCAATCTTTTAACTTCATCATCAATCTTCCCCTGCATTACATCAGACACCTTGTACGGCTCTCCGTACGCCCTTCCCCAGTCACTGCTTTCATACATTGGTGACATGGCAATCGGTCCGAGTTTACTCATTCCAAAATCGGCCACCATCGCCCGGGCGATTCTGGTCGCTCTTTCAATGTCATTACTCGCACCCCCGGTCAATTCATTAAAGATAATCTTTTCCGCCGCCCGGCCTCCAAGCATGACCGCGATCTGGTCTTTCAGCTCGGACTCGGTCTGCTGATATTTATCGGTATCCGGCCGGCTCATGGTATACCCGAGCGCCATCCCCCTGGAGACGATACTCACCCGATGGATCGGGTCGGCTCCGGGCAACATATGTCCCACTACCGCGTGGCCCGCCTCATGATAGGCTGTCATTTCTCTTTCGCGCGGACTCTGCAAGCGTTTCTTCTCCGGTCCAAGTTTTACTTTGGTCGCTGCCTCCTCCAAATCTTCCTCAATAATTTCTTTTCTATCGGTCCGTGCCGCCGTGATTGCCGCCTCATTGAGCATGTTCTCAATATCCGCCCCGGAAAATCCAACTGTTCGTTTGGCGATTTTTTCCCAATTGACGTTCTTGGCAAATGGTTTTCCCACGGCGTGAATTTTCATAATCGCTTGTCTACCTTCGATGTCCGGTAAGTCCAGCACCACTCTCCGGTCAAAACGCCCGGGGCGAATCAGGGCCGGGTCCAAGACATCCGGTCGATTGGTTGCTCCCAAGACAATCACATTATCATTTGCCGTAAACCCATCCATCTCGACGAGAATCTGATTTAGAGTTTGGTCCCTTTCGTCATGCCCCCCCATCATTCCCATTCCCCGCATCCTTCCGATCGCGTCTAGTTCATCAATAAAAATAATTGACGGGGACGTCTTCTTCGCCGTCTCAAACAAATCCCGTACCCGGCTTGCTCCCACTCCAACGAGCATTTCCATAAATTCAGATCCCGCCATCGAGAAAAACGGCACGCCCGCTTCCCCAGCTACCGCTTTGGCGAGCAAGGTCTTACCCACTCCCGCCGGCCCGACGAGCAGGACCCCCTTTGGCGTTCTCGCCCCCAGGTCACGGTATTTTTTCGGATGTTTCAAAAAGTCCACCACTTCTTCCAGTTCCTTCTTTGCTTCATCTACTCCGGCCACGTCGGAAAACTTGATCGACTGCTTTCCCTTCGCGAACAATTTCGCTTTGCTCTTTCCGATTCCAAACATCATGTCCCCTCCACCTCCGCGCCGACGCATCAGGAAGAACATCAACGCTCCAAAGGCCAGAATCGGTAGGACCAACGACACCACACTCCCAATGATCTGGGTGAAAGCCATTGATGAAACTTCGACTTTCACTTTTGAAGGATCGATATCCGCTTTTTGCAAAGTATCGATGAAACTACTGCCTTCTTCTTTGCGGGATAGTTTTAACTTTGGAATATTTTTGTCGTCGGTTGGATAAAACAAGGCAATTTCGTCCCCCCGAATCTCCACATGCTCTACATTTCCGGATTTAATTTCCGTAATCGCGCTCGTCAGAGGAATCTCCTCGACTATTCCGGAGTTCTTGGTCAAAAGGAAAATTAACTCCGGCAAGAACAGAAACAAGATCAGACCCCAAATCACCAACCGCCTCAAATTCAAGTTCAGCTTAAATTCATACTTCTTTACTTCAGGCGCCTTATCCTGAGGCTGTGTTTTTTTTCCTCCCTCTTTCGTAGCCATTGAAATTGATTCTACCCCATTCCCCCCTCCGTAGCTATCGAACAATAGTCCCCGGCTTTATCTTCTCCGAGAGAAAAATCATCGCCGCGCCATCTTCGCCATCAGTCATAATCACCATCCCAGCCGATTCTTCCTCACCCATTTTCTTCGGCGCCAGATTCACCACCACCGGCACCATCTTTCCCACCAAATCTTCCGGCTTATACCACTTTCTGATTCCAGAAAACAAAATCCTCTTTCCAACCTCCTCGCCCAAATCAATTTCGTAACGGATCAACTTCTCACTCCAGTCCGGCGCCGACGCCTCCACGATCAAACCCGCTCGAATATCCAACTTTGCAAACTCATCGTAAGAAATATCTGCTTTTATCATCAGTCAAACTTAATTTTCATCGCTTCTTTCATCTGACCGACAATTTCTGAAGCAATCACCGAAACCTTCCTTGACCCCTCCAAAGCTGACGCCATCAACTCACTCTTCATCTTTTCTGCCTCCAGCCGCTTCTCTCGTATCGGCGCCAAGACCTTGTTCATCGCCACAAACAATTTTTCCTTTACCGCGACATCCCCCACCGTGCCCTTGACATATCTTGCCTTTAGCTCATCGACTTCTTCTTTGTTGTCATTAAATAGATCGTGATAAACAAAAGCCACATTTCCCTCGACCGTGCCCGGGTCAGTCGCATGGATTCGCGCCGGGTCAGTGTAGACCTTCATAATTTTTTCTCTCAATGTTTTCTCGTCATCAGCCAAATATATTCCATTTCCCAAACTCTTCCCCATCTTCTCATTGCCGTCAATTCCCGGTACATTCTTCTCAACACCAAACAGAGCCTTGGGTTCATTCAGCACCTTACATTTATATGTCTCATTAAATTTTCTGGCCAGATCGCGGGTACTTTCGATCATCGGCGCTTGGTCCTTGCCCACCGGCACTAGATCGGCATTGACGCACAATATGTCTCCCGCCTGATGGATCGGGTACATAAAAAATCCCAAAGGCGTGCTCTTTTCCATGTCCTTTTGTTTTAGTTCCGTTTTTATCGTCGGATTATGGGAAATTTGCTGAATCGTGGCAAAGTTGGCCAGATAGACAAAAATCTCGTGGATCTGAGGCACCTCACTTTGGATAAAGACCGTCGACTTACCAAAATCGATTCCCACAGCATAGTAGTCGCACAGCAATTCGCCAATACTTTGCTTCACCTTCTGGGGGTTTTCAAAGTTGTCGGTGAGAGCCTGAACATTGGCAATCATCACGAATTGGTCATATTCATCCTGAAGCTTCACCCGGTTTATCAATGACCCAATATAATGACCAATGTGCAGCTTCCCCGTCGGCCTATCCCCCGTCAATATTCTTTTCTTCATATCCCTATTCTACCTGCTAACTGATTACTGTAAACTGCCGACTCTCTAGGTAGCGGGGGCGGGAGTCGAACCCGCAACCTCAGCCTTATGATGACTTTGCTCTGCCATTGAGCTACCCCGCCGAACTTGCCTATTTTATCATTCTATGCGTGCCTGGGCCAAACCAGCCATCCAACCCCGCATCTTTCGAAGTAAGTCCAAGCCCCTCCTCACCCTAATTCGAATTACCCCGTGGTAATTATCAGAGTTGGCGTAAACTTTTATTTGTTTCACCTTCTGAAAAAATGGTTTCCGAAATTGAGATAGATCGACTTCAAGCAATTCCGCCCAATATTTCTCCATTTCGTGAACCCTTTCCTCGTATGCCTCATTAGCCGTCACCCTAAACAACAAGCCGTCTCTCTTTATTTCCAAAGACTTAACCAACCAGTAAACATAAAACTTCGCCATTTTCGGGTCGAGAGTAGCTAGTCCTAAGGTTGATTCATCGGGGTGTTTAAAACCTTCCGCCCAATACAAGGCTATTCCAACCAAAAAAAGTTCTCTGGAAGTCAACTTACCGATATCCACAACTCCCTGATTGTGCAAACTTTTTTCATGTAATAATCTTTTTACGGTTCTATCTGCCTGATACCTCTTTCTTCCCTCCTGAAGTTTATTAAATAAGATCTTACCCATATATCCATTTACCCATAAATAACCCGAATTGTCAAGCTTAATCAAGCATGGTAAAATAAGCAGGTTCCTTACAACTTTTGCGGGGGGGAGGTAAGTATCTCGCGAGGCTCAATTGGGCGCATCAGCGGGTAACTGCTGATTAAACTCCTGGCTGTATCGGTGAAACCCTGATTCGCAGGACAACGCCGAGGGAAGTCTCCATCAATTGGTGGATGACCCCGTAGAGACTATACGCCGGGCCCCAGACATTTAGTCTGGGTGAAGACATAGTCCGACACTCCGAGTAATCGGAGAAACTGAATACATAATCTCGCTTAACCGGGGGGCGTAACCCCGGCCCCGCAACACTATCTGAGCAGATTCAACCACTTCTGCCAATTTGGCTCATCAACGTCCTCCTGTTCTTGAGTTCTTGAGTTCTTGAGTTCTAGGGTTCTTCCCATCACCACCACTGTTTCGCCCTCTTTTTGCATATTCAGGTCATTTCTGGCGACTTTCTCCAGATATTCCGGCGTCTGGATCTCGACCCACTTCCGCTTCAGCTCTTCCCCGCGGGACTGCTCCATTGCCAGAATCTGCCTAGCCTCATCAATCCGTCTATAAGCCAGCCTCAATTCCAGCACACCGTTGCCCAAAGTCCACGAAAGATAGATCCCCACTCCCAAGGCTAACAGTTTCAGCCGTTTTCCCCCCTTTATACCTTCCTTGACACGCGCACGTTTAGCTTGTATCATACAACCTGTAATATATTTACTATAGTTAGTTTACCAATCTCATGGACCAAAACCAAACCGATCTCGCCCAAAGCATCAAGAGCTTCAAACAAGAGCTCGAAAGCCAAGGTCGAGCCTCAGCTACTATTCTAGCCTACACCAAGGATATCGAACAAATTGCTACTTTCTTGAAAAAAGATGGTAAGCTCACCGCAGGCTCAATCACTTCCGAAGATATTGACGCTTTCAAAGCTGATCTCGATGGCAAGCAGTATACTGCCAAGTCCATCAGCCGCAAGCTCAACTCCATCAAAGCCTTCTTCCGCTTCCTCAAGAGCCAGAATCTGGTCGATTTCAATCCCGCCGTTAGTGTCAGTCACCCCAAGTATGACTTGAAGCCTCCACGAGTCCTCAGCAAGCTCGAGTACCGCGCCCTCCGCGATGCCTGCCGCACCGATCCTCGCATCTCCGCCATTGTCGAACTCCTTCTCCAGACCGGCATGCGTATCTCCGAGCTCGCCAATCTTGCCGTAGCCGACCTCGACCTCACCGGCAACAAAATCACCATCAAAGCCTACGAGTCCCATCCCGAGCGCGAGATTCCTCTCAATACCGCCGCCAAAACCGCTCTGGAGGCCTACCTCGTCCAACGGCCCAAGGGTGGAGCCAAGAACGTCTTCATTACCAAGACCGGCAATCCTTTTCTTGTTCGTAACATCCGCTCCAGTATCGACCGTTTCTTTACCCTCTCCGGTATCAAGACCGCCAAGGTCAACGATCTTCGTCACACCTTTATCGCCCAACAGCTCATGGCTGGCACTCCTCTCGTCTACGTTTCGAAACTCGCCGGCCACAAACGCCTTAGTACCACCGAAAAATACCTGGAATTCATCACCGAAAAAGGTAGCAAAGAGAAGCTCCGTCTCGAGGAGTTATAAGCCGCGTCACTTCCCTCTCGTCAATTTCTCCAATCCCGACAGGGTTACTTTTGATAAAAACCCCAAAACGTCCGATAACTTCGGCAGACTCCCAATCGCTACCGAGAGCCAACCGCTTGAGGACCGCCGGCTATCTTCGATCACCAGTAGAGCTGTATTGACGTGATTTACCTCCAAAACCTCCCCCGTCTCCTCATCCTCAATATATATCGTCACCGGATTTCCGCTCTTTCCAATATTTAGCTGTCCGGAAATGGCCAGGCCCGAGGGCAGCGAAAACATCTCGTCCTCGACCTGATCCAAAATCGGCGAATCAAAAAGCATTTTATCGGTCTGAACCTTTGGTCTTCTCATTCCCACCGATTATATACCAGCGTGGTGATAAAATACGCCTAACGGGCGACTAGCTTAATGGTAGAGCGGACGTCTTATACACGTCTGGTTCCAGGTTCGAGCCCTGGGTCGCCCACCAACCACCAAACAATTCATTTTCTTGTTGCTGATAGATTCTCTCGATAGCTTCGACATTCTCTTCTGGTGTATTTATTTCCCTCAAAGCGACATACATTTCTCTGTATTTATCTACCCCAAAGGTTTGCAAAAGATACTTAGAGAAAGAGGCGCTAAACGGAACCACTATTCTATTCGGCAAGCTACCAAACCCATCTAAATTGATTACACCAACCAGACTTTTTGGCATTTGACCCCTCTGCTCTCGACACCAATCATCGATGAATTTAAGTTCTCCCTCTTCCAACAGCTTTCTTCCAAAGACTATATCGTCCACCGCAATTGCCAATCCTTCCTGCATAAATGACGTCGATACCATCTCCAAATTTTTTCTCAGTTTCTTATTGTCCCAAGTGTCCAGTTCAACCTCCCATGAATATGGCTTCGCCCAAGTATGAGCTACCAGATGGGTTGTTTCGTGGGGAAAGTGGACATCGTCACTAGGGATCCAATATCTGTATATAGTCATATCCCCGAATCTCGCGCTGGCACGACTAATACTGTGGTGCGGGTCGGCGTTCTGCTTCCCCTCTCTGGAATCAAACACCTCAATTTTGGCTTGGTTTAATTTGCCAATATCGGTTTTCAGATAATCACAAATTCTAACCAGATCTTTTTCTTGAGCCAATTGAAATATCTTCTTATCTTCAATAGTATATGTGCCGTGAAAATTACAAATCATACATTTAGTCTACATCTTTTCCCGTCGCTCGATTTCCGCCTCATCCTATTGACAATATGTACGTCATGTAATAATATTAACCCATGATGAATCTTAATGTGTCCGTCTCCGATTTCAGAGACAATCTTACTGATTACCTTGAATTACTGCGGGGAGGAAAAAAGGTTGTTATCAAAGACGCTAGAAAAGATAGGCCCCTAGTAGAATTGACGGCCTCCAGACCAGTCGACTTCGATTGGGATTACTATATAAGAGAAGTAAATAAACTGGCCGGGAGTAATTTTTTGGCTGGGGATGAAAAAGAGTGGAAGAAATTGAGACATGACTTCAACACCAGATTGAATAAAGCCAGACAATATTGATGAATATCGTTGTTGACTCTTCAGTAATTATTGACTACATCAGGGCAGGTGTTGGATGCTTACCCGGCTTACTGGAATCCGCCAAGTCTGGCAAGATAAAACTGTATGTCCCTACTGCCGTCGTTCTTGAACTTTGGTCGGGAAAGAGTATGAATCTTGTCAAAAACAGACAAAGAGTCAATTTGATCTTCTCGGCAATGGAGAAAATCGACTTAACCGGAACTATTGCCAAGCAGGCCGGGGCTTTAATTAGACATGGTTATGTCCACAGTGGTTTCGATTCCATCATCGCCGCTTCCGCTCTAGAACTGGAAGCCCGGCTGGCCACCGGTAATCGCCGCCACTTTGACAGCGTTAAAAATCTAAAATTTTGGTCTGACTAGAGTTTTGCCCTTCGCTCGATTTCGGCTTCCACCTCTTCCCGGTCTCGGCCATATTTCAACCGGCTTAATTCCTTGACCATCTCCGCTACCTTCCGACTCCCCATCGCCTTTTGAGCCTTCATGTCTTTGGCCACATTCATTGAAAAGGGCGGCACCGGCGAACCATTCACAATTGTCTTCACGTAAATATTTTGCGCATCCACATTGGTTAGGTCCGTTTCGTTAAAGATCGGAGTGAATTCATGTTGAAGAACCTGGGCATCCGGTACTCCGACCCGATAACTCATCAGGGTACCCACATTTCCAAAAATAGCATCCTTCACCGTTTCTTCCAACTGACTCACAAACTGATTGGCCAATATCAACCCCA
>CAZDXN010000006.1:0-43902 GCA_964509695.1 uncultured Pseudomonadales bacterium
AATTACCTTAAACAGAAAGGAGAACAACCGTTCTCTATCTAGGTGTCCAGGACATCGCAATGACGGCTATCCCATTCTGGTTTATACTAGACAAGATATGGCCCGAAAAAAAGGCAGACGCAGTAAACCCTTCGCCCTTAGTCTAAAACCGGAAACGGTCAACTCCATCCTCGCCGTCATCATCATCGGCATTGGTGGCCTAATTTCTGTTTCTTTTTCCCGTCAAGGTGTCATCCTCGACAAGATCTACACCGTTGGTAGTCATCTTCTAGGCTGGCCCTTCATTTTCTTGCCCTTTATCTTTGTCTCCGGTGGTCTCTTATTGACGAAAGTGAAATGGGGAATTGCCAGCCCCCACGTTTTCCTTGGGAGTCTGATCACTCTGCTCTCGCTCACGGGTCTCACCAAAGCCGGCCTCGTCGGTCTTCAACTATTTCAATCCGTCGCCACCCTGATCACCAACCCCGGCGCCGTTCTCTTTTATCTCATTGGTATCGCCATCGGCCTCCTCCTTCTTTTCGAAACTTCATTTGAGGATATTTCAGTCGCCTTCGAAAGTCTTGGAAAGCTTCTCCAGAAAACCCGTCTGCGCGCTGGCGCCAAGGGTCTTCCCTTTGGAAACAAACAAATGAAAGTCAAAGGTCTAACCCAGGAAAACGGCGCTGTTTCTGATACCGCCATCGCCGCCAGTAAGAGCAGAGACGGCAAGAAAGTTGAAATGGTCGTCAACGACCTTAAGGCTCCCAAATCCGCCGATCCTTCCCGTCACCAGTCCGACCTTTCGCTCTGGCAATCACCGCCTCTCTCCATTCTTTCCGATGAGAAACAGGGGAAGGCCGACCGAGGAGATGTCAACGCCAATGCCGCCAAGATCGAGGAAACTCTGGACTCTTTTGGCATTACCGCCAAGGTCGTCGAGGTCAACTGTGGACCGGCCGTCACCCAATACGCCATCGAAGTCGCCCTCGGCACCAAGCTTTCTAAAATTAGTGCTCTCCAGTCCGACCTCGCCCTTGCTCTTGCCGCTCCTCAAGGTCAGATCCGTATCGAAGCCCCCATCCCGGGTCGTTCCCAAGTTGGCATTGAACTTCCCAATCGCAGTCTGGAATTCGTTTCCTTGAAACAAATGCTTACTTCCGAAGTGATGCAGAAACACCCCAGCAAAATCGCCGTCGCTCTCGGTCTGGACGTTTCCGGCAATCCCACCGTCGCCGATCTTTCCAAAATGCCCCACGTCCTCATCGCCGGCGCCACCGGTTCCGGTAAGTCCGTTCTCGTCAATGCTTTTATCGCCTCAATTCTCTTCCGAGCTTCTCCCGACGAGGTCAAATTCATCATGGTCGACCCCAAACGCGTCGAGCTTACCGGCTACAACGGCATTCCCCATTTGATTACTCCCGTTATTGTCGATCCCGAAAAAGTCGTCAACGCCCTCAAGTGGGCTCTCGGCGAAATGGAAAGCCGTTACAAACTTTTTGCCGAAGTTCACGTCAGAAATATCAGCGGTTACAACGAACTTTCCGGCTTCCAAGCCATGCCCTACATCATCATCATCATCGATGAGTTGGCGGACATTATGTTGCTGGCTCGAAACGAAGTTGAAAACGATATTACCCGACTCGCTCAGATGGCCCGAGCCACCGGTATTCACCTCGTTCTCGCTACCCAGCGCCCGTCAGTCGACGTCATTACCGGTTTGATCAAAGCCAACATTCCCTGTCGTATCGCCTTCAACGTCACCTCGATGATTGATAGCAAAGTCATCATTGATGGCCCGGGAGCCGAGAAACTTCTCGGTCGCGGCGATATGCTTTTCATTCCTCCGGATGTCGCCAAACCAAAACGGATTCAGGGCGCCTTCGTCAAGGACAAAGAGATCTCCGACCTAATTAACTTCCTTCGTCAGACCGGCATCGAACCTCAATACAATGACGCTGTCACCAAACCCCACCCCGGCAAGAAAGGGATGATCACTTCTGATGGCCAAGACCTTGGAGCTGTCGACGAACTCTTTGAGCAGGCCGCCCGCTTCTGTATCGAATCCGGCCGTGCCTCAGCCTCGCTTCTCCAGCGCCGTCTCTCAATAGGCTACGCCCGCGCCGCCCGTATCCTCGACCAGCTCGAACAGCACGGTATCGTTTCTGCTGGCGACGGCGCCAAACCCCGCGAACTCTTGATCAAAAATGCCACCGACTTTTTTGACAACGGCGGATCGACCAGTTCCGGTATAGAATAACTCCTCAATATGAAAACGATTGGAGAAATTTTGCGTATCACTCGTAAAGACCATGGCATCAGCCCCCAGCAGCTTTCTGGCATGACCAAGATCGACGTTCGCCACATCGAGGCCCTCGAGGCAAACGACTTCAAAAACTTACCCTCGGCCACCTTTACCAAAGGCTTCGTCAGAAATCTGGCCATTTCTTTGGGTAAAGATCCAGATGAATGGGTCGCCATCCTCCGTCGGGATTATCAGACCACCTCTCCTTCCAACCCCTCTCCAATTCGGCGAACTCGTCGTTTTTCCCTCGGTTCACTCCTCCAATCGCGGACAATCTTACTTGCTTTAGGGACTCTCGTTTTTATCATTTATCTCGGTTTCCAATATCGCGCTGTCATCACCCCACCCTCGCTGGAAATAAATAATCCCTCCAAAGACGCGGTTACCGTTTCCCCCGTTACTCTCGATGGCAAAACCGCCTCCGGCACTACCGTCGTCATCAACGACGACCTCAAAATCGTTCCCGATTCTTCCGGTCACTTTCAGACCAAGCTCAATCTTTCCCCCGGCACAAATGAGATCAAGGTCGTAGTCCTCAATCGCTTCAACCGCTCCACCACCAAAGTAGTAAATATCACCATCCTCTCCCAATAATTATGGCTTATATTTTTCTTGATGAAAGTGGCGACTTAGGATTTAATTTCAAGAAAAAGAATACCACTGACTATTTTGTAATTGCCTTTTTATTCGTTGACGATAAAAAACCAATCGAAAAAATTGTCAAGAAAATTTTTCGTGGATTTACAAAAAAAGAAATAAAAAGTCACTCGGGCACACTACATTCCTACAAAGAAAAAGAAGTCACTCGAAAGAGATTGTTAAAGTCGCTATCTAAAAAAAATGCTTCGATCCTTCTTATTTACTTGAACAAGCGTAAGGTTTACTCAAATCTTCAGAATGAAAAACATGTTCTTTATAACTATGTAGTCAATATTCTGCTCGATAGGCTTTGCACCAAAAAGCTAATAAAAATAGACAAAGAAATTAAATTAATAGCCTCAAAACGTGAAACAAATCGTTTCCTAAATGAAAATTTTGCCAATTATCTAAAAAAACAAATTTCAGTTAAACATAAATTGGATATTAGTATCGAAATCAAAACTCCAAAAGAAGAGAAGGGTCTTCAGATTGTTGATTGTGTCAGCTGGTCCAGTTTCAGAAAGTATGAGCACAAAGACGACAGCTATTGGAAAGTAATAAAAAAGCTAGTAGTCGAAGAAAACGGTTTATTCCCCTAAAAACAACAAAACCCCGTGCGCTGTTTGCGAGCAACCATCCGGAAGCCCACGCACGAGGATTTACTTGTTAACTACATTATACACTTTTGATAGAATAACCCCATGGATTCAAAGATTGGTCATATCTATCTGTATGTTTTTTCACTAGAAAAGTCTTATCTCTTTTACAAAGATTTATTAGAGCTTCTAGGTTATAAGAAAAGCTTCAAAGCTGACTGGGGAGTATCTTTTGATAAGGATGGAATTAGTATTTGGCTGGAACAAACGCCTGAAGACGGAAAAAAGCAAAAGTATACCCGTCGAGCGCCAGGACTAAATCATTTGGCCTTCAAACTCGGTTCAAAAGAAGCGGTGGATAAATTTTACGAGAACTTCATCAAACAGAAAGGTATTCCAACACTTTATGGCACTCCAAAAGCATTTCCTGATTACGGCGATGATTACTACGCGGTTTTCTTTGAAGACCCAGATAAAATTAAACTTGAAGTCGCCTTTTATTCATGAACTACCCCCGCCTGACCAATGAAGAATTCACCACCATTTATCACAAAGTTCCCCGGGCCACCGTCGACATTGTCGTCCAAACTTCAGAAGGAATTGTCCTAACCAAGCGCGCCATTCCTCCCTTTGTCGGTATGTGGCATATTTGCGGCGGAACGATTTTGTTTATGGAGTCCATTACCCACGCCATCGACCGGATTGTTCTGGATGAGCTTGGAGTCAGGGTAAAAGTGATTAAACCACTAGGGGTTATTGAATACTTCAACGATGACGGCCGGCACACCATCAGCAACGCCTTTCTGTCTGAAATAATTGAGGGAGAATTGCGCGGCGGTGAACAAGGTCAAGAATTTGCGATTTTCAACGAGATTCCCGAAAACTGCATTCCCGAACAAAAAGCCTTCCTCGAAAAATCCCACCCGTTTACCCAGGTAGCCCTATAATCTTGAATTCTACCATTTTCTGTGATACTATGCACTAGCTAAATCGGACAAATTCAGGCTCAAATGCAACCTGATTTTTTGTTTCATTTAATCTTTATTTTGCACCTTCAAATATTGTGGAAAAGCATCTACCTTGACCTGAGTGGGTAGCTCCTTGGGTATCAGCCTCAGCTGGTGCCTAAAGTGCAAGCCCATTCAGGAACCATAAAATCACGTTTCACCCCATTCAAAAGGAGATGTTGTGTCAATAATCTTTGTAACCATCGGCGACATCACAAAAAAAGTCCCAGTTGACGCGATAGCCACGCTTATCAACTCAGGGGGAGCCTGGTACGGCGGCCTTGATGGCGCAATCATGCGGGTCGCGGGAGACCAATACCACGCCACCGCTCTCGCCGTTCTTAACAGCACCGGTCTTCAGAACGGACAAGCGGTTGTCGCCAAAGAAAAAACTCCACACAAAGGTAGCTTCAAGGACGTCGTCTTTGTCGTTGATGATCTCCTCTCTCCACTTGGCGATCTTGTGTACACAGCCCTTCAGAGCGCCAACGACCAGGGTTACAACTCTGTAGCCTTTCCCTTAATGCGCACCGGCGTGATGCTCGGTGCCGTTGAGCCGGACGTCGAGGCTGTCGTTCAACAAATGAAAGCCGGGATCAACAGATTTCGAGCCACAGTCCCCACGAGCCGGATGAATATCAACATCGTTGTGTACAGCAACGGTGAAGCCGTCGATCTCCTCATCGAGGACGGCTCAGTGATTTTGATATAACCGCATTTGAAGTGCAAAAAACCTGCGGGAAACCTCAGGTTTTTTGTTGGGAAAAACTCCGTCGTCCCTTCTCAATCGCTACTCTTTCCACTTTCTCCTTAATACTTTATACTTATATCCATGCCCCTGCCCCAAATCGTCAGCCTTTTCTCGATCTCCATCCTTACCGTTGTCGCCACGGTCATCGGTATCCAGATCATTTTTCTTTTGAAGGAAGTTGCCCATTCCTTGGGGAAATTTAATTCCGCCCTAGACACCACCGAAGTGGCCATGAGACGCTTCGCCGAACCTTTCAGCAATGCCCTAGCTGTCGTCGAGGGCCTCAAACACAGCACCAAGATCATCGAGATCTTTAGCGCTTTCGTCAACAAGCACGGCGGTCCAAAGCCCCCCATCACCATGCAGACGCCATTATGAGTGACGACAACTCCTTCTCTACCTTCATGTTCGGTTTGACCATCGGCATCGTTGGCACGATTCTTTTGGGAACCGAGGAGGGCCGGAAGGTTTCTCAAAAATTACTCAAATCAGCCGGAGAAACTCTGGAGAAAAATGAGGACTTATTTCAAGAGGCCAAAAATGTCGCGAGGCAGACGGTTCACGAGATCGAAAATCAATTCACTGGGGAGACTCCGCCGCCACCAGCTCCCTTCACCAACCGTCCTCGTCCCAAGACCAACTACTTTGAAAGCCACGGCACCCCCTCGACCCCTGACCCCTTGTCATCCCGGACCCGCTTCACCGGAGCTTCAGCGAGGCGAGCTTGATCCGGGATCCATATCACCCCCTTACCCCCTCTTAATTTAAGAGGGGGAGAACGAAGTTCGGGGGTGATACAAATAGATTCCGGCTCGGGGGCCGGAATGACAGATGAAGATTCCTCCACGCGCGGGCACGCTTAGTCGGAATGACAATATAACCGATGCTGAAATGAATTCAGCATGACAGTCATCATCCGACACGCTCTGCGATATAATGAGCCCATGCTAAGCGGCAATCAATTGCGTCAGAAATATCTTGATTTTTTTGTGGCTCATGGACACAAAATTATTCCCTCGGCACCAATCGTTCTCGCCAATGATCCCACCACCTTGTTTACGGGATCGGGCATGCAACCAATGATGCCCTATCTTCTCGGCGCACCCCACCCCCTCGGTACCCGCCTGACCGACAGTCAAAAATGTTTCCGCGCCGGCGACATCGAAGAAGTCGGTGACAACCGCCACCAAACTTTTTTTGAGATGCTCGGCAATTGGTCGCTCGGGGACTATTTCAAGGGCGAACAACTGGCTTGGATTTGGGAGTTTTATACAAGCCAGCTCGGTCTACCCAAGGAAAACCTCCATGTTTCTCTTTTTGCCGGCAACGATCGGGTTAGTCGGGATGAGGAATCAGCCCAAATTTGGCAAAAACTTGGTGTTTCTGATGACCACATTCATTACTATGACGCCAAGAAAAATTGGTGGTCCCGTTCTGGCACGCCAGATCAAATGCCGGTAGGTGAGCCGGGCGGGCCAGATAGTGAGGTTTTTTATGATTTTGGGACTCCCCATGACCCAAAGTTTGGAGAAAGTTGTCACCCCAACTGCGACTGCGGCCGTTTCCTCGAGATTGGTAATTCAGTTTTCATGCTCTATCAAAAACAGACAGACGGTTCTCTTCAGGAACTGACCCAAAAAAATGTCGACTTTGGTGGAGGACTCGAACGGATTCTCGCCGCCATCCATCACGACCCAGATGTTTATAAAACCGATCTTTTTTGGCCAATCATTGAAAAAATTGAAACTCTCACCAAACTAAAATATTCCGATAATTCTTCTGCCATGCGCATCATCTGCGACCATCTCAAGGGTTCGGTCATGATGATCGCCGAAGGCTTGGAGCCCAGTAACAAACAGCAGGGCTATCTCCTCCGCCGCCTCCTTCGCCGTGCCGCTCTCAAGGTCTTCCGGATGAAACCGGATGCCAAAAGCGCCGACTTCGACGCCATCATCGAGACTATCTTTGCCGTGTACGAAGGCGTCTACCTTGACCGACTCAAAGAATTTGATTCCGTTAGCCAAATCATCAAGCAAGAGTTCGAGAAATTTCAACGCACCGTCAATCGAGGTCTTTCAGTTCTCGAAAAGATAGAAAAAATTAACGGTAAAATTGCCTTTGACATGCTTTCCACTTTTGGCTTCCCTTGGGAATTAACCCTCGAGCTCGCCGATGAACGAGGCCAAAAAGTCGATCGGGGACAATTCGAAATAGAATTTAAGAAACACCAAGACACAAGTCGTACCGCATCTACTGGAATGTTCAAAGGTGGACTGGCCGATCATTCAGAAGTTGTCACCCAATATCACACCGCCACCCATCTTCTCCACCAAGCTCTGCGTGATGTTTTGGGTATCAGCGTTCACCAGGCTGGCAGTAATTTGACGGCCGAGAGACTTCGTTTCGATTTTAGTTATGACAAAGCTCTTACCCCCGAAGAACTTCAAAAAGTCGAAAACAGCGTCAATGAAAAAATTGAAAGAAATCTCCCGGTCACCGCTGCCACCATGCCTTATGACGAAGCCATGAAGTCCGGCGCCTTGGCCTTTTTCAAAGAGAAATACCCCGATCAAGTCACTGTTTATACCATCGGCGACTATAGCCGGGAGCTCTGCGGCGGACCCCATGTCTGCCATACCTCAGAAATTGGTAAGATAAAGATAGTTAAACAAGAGTCACTTGGCAGTTCGTTGCGTCGGCTCTACCTGACCAAGGTCTCTTAATATCCGTTATGGCCTTTAATAATATATTTTCACCCAAAAAACAAAAAAATACGCCGGAACTTTTTTTGGCGGTTGAAATTCACGAATCGATGATCAAGTCCGCTGTCTGGCAGGTCGAGGACGAGACCCCTTCGATTGTCGCCCTGGGAAGCTACGAGCTCTGGGATACCGAAGACTCGCTCATCAATGGGGTAGACGCCTCTCTCACCGAAGCCATCCGCGGCATCGATACCGAACCCGACCGGGTTATTTTTGGTTTGCCAGACTCCTGGTTGGTCGAAAATCGGATCCACCCGACCAAACAGAAACTGATCAAACGCCTCATCAAAGAACTCGACCTCAAGGCTATCGGCATGGTCACCATTACCGAAGCCATCATCAGCCATCTGAAGACTCAGGAGGGCGTTCCACCGACGGTTATTCTTCTCGAGATCTACCCCAGCAAAGTTATCGTTTCTCTCGTCAATCTCGGCGAAATCCAAGCCCAGGAGGAAGTTGGTCGAAGCGACGATCTGGCTCGCGACGTCGAAGAGGGATTGGCTCGCTTCGAAGCCGAGAAGCTTCCCGCCCGTTTTGTCTTGACCAATGGCGGGGACTTGGAAAACGAAGAACAGCAGATCATCGGCTATTCCTGGACCGAGAAGCTCCCCTTCATCCACCTGCCCAAGGTTCAAGTTCTCCCCATCGACTTTTCCATTCGGGCTATCGCTCTTTCCGGCGGCTCCGAAGCCGCCAAAGCCATCGGCCTTGAAATTGCCCTCGAAAATGTAACCCCGACACCGGCCGAAGGAAAATCAGACGCCATCGTCGAAGGTGCCACTTCTGATCTGGCCTCAATTGGGTTTTCCCTTGATAGGGAAGTTGAAAAAATCGAGGAGGTCAGAGAAGAAGTTGAAGAAACAGTGTCCATAGTCGAACCCGAACCCGTTGTCAAGAAACTTCCTCATTTCGCTCTACCAAAGATAAAGATTCCTCATTTTGCTTTTCCCTCGCTCAAACTCAAAGGGCTAGCGATTATCCTCCCTCTCATCGCCTTTTTTCTTCTCGTTGGTGGACTCATCGCTTACTACTTTTTCTTCGGCAAGGTCAAGGTCGTCATGTCCATCGCTCCGGTTCGCGTCAATCAAACGATCGATGTCTCGATCGGCACCGGCACCAAAGATAATTATTTATCGGTAATTGCCACCAAGAAAACTCTCTCCGCCAAAGCCAGTGACAGTCTTCCCACCACCGGCGAGGCTCTTGTCGGTGACAAAGCCACAGGCAAGGTTATCGTCTATACTACCAAAGCTATTAATCTTAAAGCTGGTTCAAAAATCACCGCGCCGGATGGACAAACATTTACCCTCGATACGGCCGTTTCCGTCGCCTCCGGCAGTGCCGATCCTTCCTCCCCAGCTACAGTTTCCGTGTCAGTTTTGGCTACCAAAATTGGCGCCGACTCCAATCTGGAAAAAGGCATCAAACTCACCGCCGACGGTCATCAGAAATCAGACATCGTCGCTGTCGTCGACGCCACTTTCTCAGGCGGATCATCCAGAACTGTCAAAGCCGTTGACAAAAAAGATCAAGACAAACTCCTGACGCAAGTCAGTGACAAGATCAAGGCCGCAATCGATGATCAACTCAAAGCCTCCGACCCCGATAGTCGTTCTATCGTCGTCGGCGCTCTCAAGTACACCACCAAAACCTTTGACCATACTATTGGGCAGGAAGCCAACACTCTTTATCTCGACCTTGCCGCGGACATGGACGTTCTTGTCTACAGCAAAAAAGAAATGCTTAGTCAGATTGAAAAAAAGATTCTCGCCTCCGTCGACCTCGGGCTTGTCTTTGACTCGGAACAAACCCAAGTCAGTTTTACCGACCCTACTCCGCTTGATGCCAACACCTTTGCCACCAAAGCCAATGTCCAAGCGGTCTTGTTTCCGAAGATAAATGAGACCGAGTTCACCAAGGTCGTTCGAGGAAAACCAATTTCCGCTTTGAAAAATATCCTCCAGACCACCCCCGGTTACCAAAGCGCCACCGTTTACGTTTCCCCGAAATTGCCCCTTCTCGACCAGTTTTTGCCTCTAAATTCGGCCGGATACAGTTATCGCCTCGCCACCCAGTAGTATGCTCTATTCATATCAAAAAGCCACCCCGGATATGCCCTCGCCGGGAAAATTAATTCCCCGCTATTTGCGGATCCTGCCCACTCTTGTTTCTTCCATCGGACTTGGTTTAGTTGCCTCTGTCGTTTGGCCGATGGTTAGTTATAACCTCTCCCTCAAGTTAAACAGCGGTTCCAGTAAAAACACTCTTTTATCGCCAATCATCTACGAATCATTCGCTAGTGAAGTTAATACCAATACCAACGAACCGACCTTGATTGCCGACGTCGACTATACCAAGGCCAGCAATTGGTTCACTTTTTCTCCCGCCGACGGAGCCGCTCCCCCTCCCGTTGGCCAATCACAGTTCATTGATCTCAATGGTCAGCCCTCGACCTTGACCCAACAGCCGATAAAAGAAGAGGAGTACCGCTTGGCTATTCCTTCATTGGGCATCAAAGAAGCAATTGTCAAAGCCAACATCGACGATCTTGCCAAGAGTTTGATCCAGTATCAACAAACCGCCTTTCCCGGCGAAGTCGGTGCGCCGGTTATTTTTGGCCACTCCACTCTGCCACAGTTCTTCAATCCAGAAAATTACCTCACCATTTTTTCCACTCTTCCTACCATCAAGATTGGCGCTGATATTTTCGTCGATTACGCTGGAGTCAAATATACCTACCGCGTCAGCAGTATGTATGAGGTCAAGCCGACCGAGTTCTGGGTGCTCAAACAGGACTACACCAAAAAAATCATGAAATTAATTACCTGCGTCCCGCCGGGAACGAAGCTTCGTCGTCTCGTCGTCGAAGCCGAACTAATCAAATCCTAAATCATGAATCATAAATCTAAAATCTATCTTTCTCTCGACCCCGGTCTTTCCCAAATTGGCGTTGCCATCAGTCACGAGGGAAAACTAACCGAACCTCTTACCACTTTAGAATCCCACGATTTAATTAATCAAATTAAAGTTTTAATCAAAAAATATCACCCCGACGTCATCGTTATCGGCGAACCCAACTCGGGGCCGATCAAGGACATGGCTCTAGTCCTCCACGACGAAATAAAATCCGTTTTCTCCAGAGAAATCGTTCTCCACCCCGAGGATCTTAGTAGTCAAGAAGCCACCCAAAAAATGGTCGAAGGTGGTATGGCCAAACAGCGCCGTCAGGAGGGCAACCACGCCGCCGCCGCCGCCCTCATCCTCCAAGACTATCTTGACATTAAGTCCTGATCGCCTTGATTCCTCCGTGGTTTACGACGACTGCCGGTCGCCCGTGAACCAAACCGATTCTTCCCACCCGTAGGTTGCAATGAGAACAAAAAACATCCTGCCCGGTCGGCAGTTTCGAAACACCGATGTGATCAATCCCAATTTCGTCAATATAACACTTGAGTAGATTGCCGGCTTTTACCTTCCGATACTTTTCGAAGAGCAAATGTCCGTTTTTGCACTCCACCTCAATAACTTTAATTTTTGCCATGGTTATAATAATCATACTTCCTACAAGGTTAGACCCTGTACCCAAATGACAGAAAAAATTACATCAACAACCACTTTAACTTTGCTGTCATTTGAAGCATTTCTTTCTGGATTCTCTTTCCCTAGCGATGAAGAGTATCGTCAGTTAGCCGACGAACTGGAGGAAAACCCTCCTCCCGATTTAACCCCGGAAGGATTATCTACGGTGCTCCAAATCCTCAGAGGATAAGTAAAGCAAAACAACTTCGCCATCTTGAAAATGATACAGACTGGTTTTATCATGAACTTGGATGGACAAAGATTTAGTTTTCTTACAAAGGAGTTTGGAACAGATTAAATACACCCAAGACGAAATGGAGTATTGGTCGGCTAGGGAACTTATGGGGTTACTCGGGTATCAGCGATGGGAGAGTTTTTCCGAGGTAATCAAAAAAGCAATGGTTGCCAGTAAACTTCTTGATATAAAGCTCAAAGAACATTTTCGGGAGACGACGAAAATGATCATAATCGGACGAGGAGCCAAGCGGCTTGTAGATGATTATTATTTGAGTCGTTACGCGTGTTATGTTGTTGCCCAAAACGGCGATGTGACCAAAGAACCAATAGCCGTAGCTCAGGCCTACTTCGCCGTTCAGACGAGAAGGCAGGAAGTGGAAGACCTGGCTCTAGTAGAGACTGCTCGATTAGAGGCAAGAGAAAAGTTAAAAGAAACTGAGGGAAAAATTGAAAGAGTGGTATATAAAAGGGGAATACGGTTGCCTGTTGAATTTGCCACCTTTAAGAATAAACACATCCGAGGCTTGTACGGGGGACTAAGAACAAATGATTTGAAGAAAATTCGTGGGATACCCAAAAAGAGAGCACTAGCGGACTTCGATAGCCACGTTGAACTGAAAGCTAAGGACCTCGCTTTGGCTATGACTACACACAACATCGTAGGAAAAGATATCCAAGGCAAAAATAGACTGGAAAGGGAGGTCGAAGACAATAGTATCGCGACCAGGGACGCGTTATTGGGTCGTGGTATCGTTCCCGAAAGTTTACCTCCACAAGAAGATATAAAAAAAGTAGAAAAAAGAAGACGTAAGTCCCTACCTTTCAACACGCAGGCCTCCTTACTTGAAGATATTTAGAATTCTATTTTCAGGTCCTGGTCGCCCGTGAACCAAACCAATTCTTCCAACCAACACGGTCATTTACCTTCCGATACTTCTCGAAAAGCAGGTGTCCGTTTTTACACTCCACCTCGATAACTTTAATTTTCGCCATTCTCGTAAACAATCATACCCCGTTCTGTCATTCCGACCAAACGAAGCGCGTGGAGGGATCTCATTTGTCATTCCGGCCCCCGAGCCGGAATCTATTGAATAGATTCCTCGTCTTTACTCGGAACGGCGGTTTTGAAACTTGCCCCATCAAAGAATAGAGCTGATAAAATTTAAAGATGAAAACAATCTTGGTTGATGCCGTTGGTACGTTTGTTATTGAGGGCGTTGGGATTTCCCAGCCGATTTTCGATCTTTTGGAGGAATATCCCAATCGAAAAGTAATTCTGACCAATGCGAATGATGAACAAATAATCAAATTTGGTCTGGTCAATTTACCCTATGAACTTTTTACTCTTAAACATAATCCGGACAAGACTGACCCAATGTATTTCACACAGATGTTAAAACACTTTAATTTACCTTCTAGCGATGTTATTTATTTTGAACACAATCCAGTGGCAGTTAAAAGTGCTCAATCAATGGGCATAACTTCATATCATTACGATTCAGAAAAAAGAGACTTAATTCCCCTAAAGCAATTCCTAGACAAAAATCTCTAAGGTTTGCCCTACAGGGTTAGACCCCGTACCCAATCGATATATATAATTACTCATAGTGGAAATAAAACGGATTTTGATAGTCGGCGATTCTGGGCGAGGGAAAAGCACTTTGGCCAAAAAATTAAGCGAAAAACTAAATATTAAACATCATTCCACAGATGACTTTTTTTGGAAAGTAAAATTCACCGTGGCAACGGACAAAGCTACAAGTATTAGAAATATTTCCAAAATCTATGATCAAGAATCATGGATCGTAGAAGGCTCGACTCGCTCTTTAATCCAAGAAGGAATCGAGAAGTCAGATCAAATTATCCACCTCGTTCATCCGAGTTTAATTTCCCAGTTTTGGACTCTTTTCAAAAGAAAACTAAAAAGAAACGAAGAGACGTGGATGAATTTATTTGGATTATACAAACACTTGATTATGAAGAGATTTAAGTTTGGTGAGCAAAAAGGGAAAATTAGCCTTGACGAAATGCTCGAGCCTTTCATCCAAAAAATTGTCAAGCTCAAAAGCTTCAAGGAAATCGACGATTTTCTTTTCAAACAATAACCATCTTCTCCCGCCCCCACCTGCAAATAATTTGCTAAAATTCCCCCAACTGATGAGCAAACTAAAAGAATACGAAAAAAGTATTACAAAGCCCCTAAGGCAAGCGACAATCCTTCTTCTTATTAGAGGCGACGAAGTATTACTCGCCATGAAGAAAAGAGGTTTTGGGGTCGGCAAGTGGAACGGTGTCGGCGGTAAGTCAAACCCTGGTGAAGACGTCATGAACGCGGCCGTCAGGGAAGCAGAAGAAGAAATTAACGTCAAGGCCACCGACCTCATCCAAGTTGCCGAATTGAATTTTTATTTTCCTCTAGTTCCCATCGATAAAAATTGGAACCAGCAAGTTCTTGTTTATAAAACCGATAAATGGACCGGAGAACCGACTGAAACCGAGGAAATGAAACCTCAGTGGTTTAAGATCTCAGAAATACCATATATAGAAATGTGGCCTGATGATGTTCTTTGGATGCCAAAAGTCTTTGGTGGGTCGTTTGTCAGAGCCAGTTTCATGTTTGACGAAAACCAAGAAATCTCCGAACATTATTTTTTGCTACAATAACGGTTATGTTCAAAAACATCATTGCTCCCGTCCAGGCTTGGTTACTCTCCCGCGGTCAATGCGTTGGCTGTGGTTCTTCCCTGGGTAATGGTAAGGTCGAGAAAAGCAAAGTCAAAGATCACGACAAAGTTACTTGTAAGTGCGGCCGCATCTTCATGCTCAATCAAAAAACCAAGACCTACCGCCGCGCTCTATTTGAAGAAGTCTAAGAATGTGCCGCTACCTCACTGCCATTTTTCTCGTCTTCGCCATCATCGCCACCATGGCCTTTAGTCTCTACGCCAAGCCCGTTAATCCCGCCAACACCAGCCGTATTGAATTCGTCATCACTCCCGGTCAAACCGTTGATCAGATAGCCAACAATTTGAGTAAGGCCGGCTTCATCCGTTCCCGCACCGTTTTCAAGTTCACCATTTTTCGACTTAATCTTGGCAAGAAAATTCAGGCCGGCTACTTCTCTCTTTCTCAGTCTCAAAACACCACCGATATTGCCCAGAGTCTAATCAAAGCCAGCACTCGTCAAGTTTGGGTCACTATTCCCGAGGGATTGCGTCGCGAGGAAGTTGCCAATCTAATTCTGGATAAATTGGCAGAGAGCAAAATCCTGCACAATTTTGACCCCGAAGAATTCGTCAGAAAGACCGTCAAGCTCGAGGGTCGCCTCTTTCCGGACACCTACGCCCTCCCCGAAAACGTCACCACTCAGGCAGTCATCGATAGACTTACCTCCCAGTTTACCCAAGTGACCAGCTCCCTCAATATCGCCCCCGAACAACTCAATCGAGTGGTCATCCTCGCTTCTCTCGTCGAGCGCGAAGCCGGTAGGGACTCCGAACGGGCCGAAGTCGCCGGGATTATCGCCAAGCGCGTCGAAAACCGCTGGCCCCTCCAAGTCGACGCCACAGTTCAGTACGCCATCAGTAGCGCCCACTGCCGCATCCGTATCTGCGATTGGTGGCCCAAGTCTCTGACGAAAGCCGACCTTGCCTTCGCCTCTCCCTACAACACCTATTTGAATACCGGCCTCCCTCCTGCTCCCATCGACAATCCGGGCAAAGCCAGCCTCTCCGCCGCCGCCAAACCCAACATCACCAAGAATTGGTTCTACCTCCACGATACCAATGGCCAGATTCACTACGCCGTCACCATTGAGGAGCACAACCAAAACATCTGCACCTACCTAAAAAAAGACTGCTAATTGTTGTAAAATCAACAAAGTGACCCATCCCAAACTTCCAACAATTGTTCTGGTTAGTTCCCTCATTATTTCTCTTGCGACAAACGCTTTCCTTATCTACAAAAATACCACTATCACTCACCACACTGTCACTGAAGTCAAAGATGGTGATACCGTCGTCATCGATAACAATCAAACCGTTCGTCTAATTGGTATCGAGGCCCCAGAACTGGGTTTCTGCGGCGGTCAAGAATCAAAAACATATTTAACAAATCTCATCAAAGACCAAAAAGTGATACTTACCACATTCGGTGTAGACAAGTATGCCCGCACCCTCGCTTTACTAACTTATTTCGACCTCGATGTAAACAAAGCCATGCTTTCTTCTGGTTGGGCAGTTTATGAGTCATTTGTCGGAGCGCCGCGCGATGATATGGCGCGAGAGAGCAACCAAGCCATGGCCAAGAAAAAAGGACTATTTTCACTCTGTCGCTTAAACAACCCCGACAAACCTAGCTGTACCATTAAAGGAAATATTAACCGCGATTTGAAATCATATCTTCTGCCTTCATGTTCAAACTATGAACAAACTATGGTTTATAAAGATCGCGGTGAATCATGGTTCTGCACCGAAGCCGAAGCCCAAAAAGCGGGTTATAAGAAATCTGAAACCTGCGACTGAGGGTTGACACACGTCTTGAGCCTATGATATCATCGCAACAGTTCAATAAATCTGGCGCCGGACGGTAGCCAGGTTTTTTCCGTCCCTACCATAACTAAAGCTAATATAGGATGTCAAAAAAAGCCATACGCGAAAACTGGGGTAAGCCACATAAGAACCTTCCCGAATTAGACCTCACCAAAATCCAGGTCGATTCATATCAAGACTTCCTCAAAAACGGCATCCGTCAATCTCTCCAAGAACTTAATCCCATCAAAGACTTCACCGGCAAATTTTTCCAGCTGGAGTTTTCTGACCACCACCTCGGCAAACCAAAATTGTCCCCAAAAGAGGCGATGGAGAAGGGTGTCAACTTCGAGGCTCCCCTAAAAGTCACCGCCAAACTTACCAATCTTCAGACCAAAGCCGTTCAAGATCAGGAGATCTTTTTGGGCGACATCCCCTTGATGACTTCCGTCGGCACTTTTATTATTAACGGCGTCGAACGTGTCGTTGTCAACCAACTCGTCCGCTCCCCGGGCGTTTTTTTTACCCGGGAGCTCGACCCCAATAGTGGCCGTTTCCTCCATCACGCTGAAATTCGTCCTCTCTTCCGCGGCTCTTGGTTAGAGTTCTTGGTTAGTCGCAATGACCACATTTCCGTCCGCATCGACCGCCATCGTAAAATTTCTGCCACCACCCTCATCCGCGCTCTTGGATACGAGACCGACGACGAGATCCAAAACCTTTTCAAAGATATCGACACCGACGCCGACCACCTCTACATCGAGACCACTCTTCTCAAAGACACTAGCAAGACCAGCAACGAGGCCCTTCTCGAGTTCTATGACAAGATTCGCCCCGGCGAACCGGCCGTCGTCGAAAATGCCAAAAACCTCTTCCATCAAATGTTTTTTGATAGCCGCCGTTATGACCTCGGCCTAGTCGGCAGATACAAGCTCAACAAGAAATTGGGTTTGAATCTACCGATTGACGCTGACCACGTCACCCTCGACAAGCAAGACATCATCGCCGCCATCCGCTATATCATCAATCTCCAAAACGGCCACGGCAAAATCGACGACATCGACCACCTTGCCAACCGACGTGTTCGCCGCGTCGGTGAACTCGTCAACCAGACCGCCTTCCGTGTCGGACTTCTCCGTTTAGAACGTTCCATCAAGGAAAAAATGAGTATGGCCAAAGCGGAAGATCTGCCGACTCCTTCCGGTCTGATTAACCCCCGCCCCATCATCGCCTCGGTCTACGAATTCTTCAGGCGAAACCGCCTTAGTTCCATTCTGGAGCAGGTCAACCCTCTTTCCGAGGTCGACAATCTGCGCCGTCTCTCTGTCATGGGCACCGGCGGCGTCACCCGTGAGCGCGCCAGCTTCTCCATGCGTGATATCAACGCTTCTCAGTATTCCAGAATTTGTCCCGTCAGAAGTCCTGAAGGCCAGAACATTGGTCTGGTCACTTATCTGGCTCTTTACACCCACATCAATGAATTCGGTTTTCTCGAGTCTCCCTATTTCAAGGTTGAAAAGCACGAAAAAGACGGCAAGACCGTCATGAGAATCACTGACAAAATCGAATATCTCACCGCCGATGACGAAGAGAAGTACTACATCACCCACGCCGAAGTCGGCCGTGAAGGAGACATCATCACTGACAAATGGGTTGCCGCCCGCTACGATTGTCAATTTATCGAAGTCGACGCTACTCAAATTCAGTACATCGATGTCGTTCCTCGTCAGGTCGTTGGTACTTCTGCTTCTCTAATTCCCTTCATCCAGCACGATGATGGTACCCGCGCCCTCATGGGAAGTCACATGCAAACTCAAGCGGTACCACTTTTGAAACCAGAAGCTCCCATTATCGGCACCGGTATGGAAAGTGCCGTCGCTGGTGCCATGGGCTGGGTCATCTATGCCCGCCACGCTGGTAAGGTTATTAGTTCAGACGCTAACCACATTAGTATCAAACTTTCAGCGACTGATGCCAAAGACGCGGCCAAGGAAATCGCTGATATCGACTACGGCTTCGTCACTATCAAGGGAGACGTCGAAACCTATCATATTCGAAAATATCACCGCACTTCCCAAAGTACCTCCTACAGTCAGTCGCCCTTGGTCATCGCCGGTGACGAGGTCAAAAAAGGCGACGTCATTATCAATGGTCCTTCCGCTGAAAACGGCGAACTCGCCATCGGTCAAAACCTCTTCATTGCCTATGGTTCTCTCGAAGGCTTGGGTTACGAAGACGCCATCGCCATCAGCTCTCGACTCTTGGAAGAAGATTTATTGAGCTCGATTCACATCAATGAATACGTCGCCGACGTTATGGATACGAAACTTGGTGCCGAAGAACTAACCTCCGATATTCCCAACGTTTCTGATCCGGATTTAAGAAATCTTAGTCCCGATGGCATAGTCGTCATCGGTAGCAACGTCTCTCCAAACGACATTCTAGTCGGTAAAATTGCTCCCAAAGGCGAAACCGAACTCACTGCCGAAGAAAGATTGCTCCGTGCCATTTTCGGTGAGAAAGCCCGTGAAGTCCGCGATACATCTTTACGTATGCCTCACGGCGAGCAGGGAACCGTCATCTCCGTTCAAATTCTTGATCGCGAGGGCGGCGACGATCTCGACGCTGGCGTCATCCGTCAAATCCGTGTCAAAGTCGCCCAACTTCGCCGTATCACCGTCGGTGACAAACTCGCCGGTCGTCATGGAAACAAAGGTGTAATTTCCAAGATCGTTTCCAAGGCGGATATGCCTTACACCACCGACGGCCGCCCCGTCGATATCATGATTTCTCCTCTTTCGGTTCTGGCCCGTATGAACCTCGGTCAGCTTCTCGAAGCCGAACTCGGACTCGCCGCCGAAGGTCTTGGTCTCAAAATTGCCGTTCCCGTCTTTGAACAGATTGACGAGAATCGCATCGGCGATCTTCTCGAGAAGGCCGGCTACCCCCGTTCCGCCAAGGTCCAGCTCTTTGACGGCCGCACCGGTGAAGCCCTTGCTCAAAAAACCGCCGTCGGTGTTGCCTACATCTTGAAACTTATCCACATGGTCGAGGACAAGACCCATGCCCGCTCGACCGGACCATACAGTCTCGTCACCCAACAGCCCCTCGGCGGCAAAGCCCAAATGGGAGGTCAAAGACTCGGAGAAATGGAAGTCTGGGCCCTCGAAGCCCACAAAGCCGCCCACACTTTGCAGGAAATGCTTACCATCAAGTCTGACGACGTCGTCGGTCGCTCCAAAGCCTTCGAAGCCATCGTCAAGGGTTTGCCAATTCCCGAGAGCACCGTCCCTGAGTCCTTCAAGGTCTTGGTCAAGGAATTAAACTCGCTTTGTCTCTCCATTATTCCGACCGGACCGGTTATTGCTGAGGAACCCGAAGTTGTTGCCCCTACACCCGTTGTGGCCGATGATACTGTTGCCCCCGTTACTGACGACACTTCTTCCCCCGCCCCCACACCACAGTCCGCCTCTGGCGGAGATGACGTTGTCGTCGACCCGGCAAAAGAGGAAAAAGAAGAAGACGACGACGATGACGAATAAAATTAAAAAGACAAAAGATAAATGAAAAACATAGTTGATTTTGCCGGACTCCAAATAAAACTCGCTTCCCCCGAGGAGATTTTGTCTTGGTCTCACGGTGAGGTTCTGAAACCGGAAACCATCAACTATCGTACCCAGAAACCCGAAAAAGACGGTCTCTTCTGCGAGCGCATCTTTGGTCCCACCAAAGATTGGGAATGCTATTGTGGCAAATACAAACGCGTCCGCTTCCGAGGCATCATCTGTGATAAATGTGGCGTCGAAGTTACCCAGAGCCGCGTCCGTCGAGAGCGCATGGCCCACATCAAGTTGGCTACCCCGATCGCCCACGTCTGGTTCTTCAAGGGCGCCCCCAGCAAAATTTCTCTGATTCTCGACATTTCTCCCAAGAAATTGACCTCAGTGATTTATTTTTCCAAATATCTGGTTCTGGCGATTGACGACACCGCCAAGGAAGAGGCGATCGGCAAACTCAGCGCCGAAAAGAACCGCAAAGTCGAGGCTATCAGAGCCGACTACGACGCACGAATTGAGAAACTCAAAGATGAAGGCAAGGGCCAATTGGTCACCCTGAAAAAAACCGTCAAAGACAAAGACGAACAGGCCCTCAAGACCGAAGACACCAAACTCGGCTTCAAACAAAAAGTCGCTTCTATCCGTGAGCAAATGGTTTCTGAGATCAGTCTTCAGGAGGAAATCAGCCAGAAACTAGCCGACCTTATCGGCAGTGTTCAGGTCAACTCACTTCTTTCCGAATCTGAATTCATCAAGTTCGAAGAGTACGGCGTCACCGATTGGCTCACTGTTGGAATGGGTGCCGAAGCCCTCATCGAAAGCCTCAAACGACTCGACCTTGATGCTCTGGCCGCCAAACTCCGCGAAGATGTGAAAAGCAACTCCGAAGCCAAACGTACCAAAGCCACTAAACGTCTTCAGGTCGTCCGCGGTTTAAAAAACTCCGAAGTCAAGCCCGAGTGGATGATCCTCACCGTTCTGCCGGTCATTCCCCCCGATCTTCGCCCCATGGTTCAGCTCCAAGGTGGCCGTTACGCCGCCTCTGACCTCAACGATCTCTACCGCCGCGTCATCAATCGCAACAATCGTTTGAAGCATCTCATCGTCCTCGGCGCTCCAGAGATCATCCTCCGAAATGAAAAACGCATGCTTCAGGAAGCCGTCGACGCCCTCATTGACTCATCTCAAGCCAAGACCAGCCGTCGAAGCCGCACCGGCAAGACCCTGAAGAGTATCTCTGATCTACTGAAGGGGAAGCAGGGTCGTTTCCGTCAAAATCTCTTGGGCAAGCGCGTCGACTACTCAGGCCGTTCCGTTATCGTCGTTGGCCCGGAACTCAACATCAACCAATGCGGTCTCCCCAAAGAAATGGCCTTGGAGATGTTCAAACCTTTCGTTCTTCGCGAATTAATTCTCAAAGGTCTAGCCCCCAACGTCAAGTCCGCCAAAAACATCATCGAGAAACGTCCTCCGGAAGTCTTCGACATTCTCGAGGAAATCACCCGCGAGCACCCCGTCCTCCTAAACCGCGCCCCGACGCTTCACAAACTCTCGATTTTGGCCTTCTGGCCGGTTCTTGTCGAAGGCTCCGCTATCCGGCTTCACCCAGTCGTCTGTGAAGGTTTCAACGCTGACTTCGACGGTGACCAAATGGCCGTTCACGTTCCCTTGACCGAGAAAGCCAAGAAAGAAGCCATCAAACACATGTTCCCTCGCGTCAACCTTTTGAAACCCTCCAGCGGTAACCCGATCAACATTCCCGTCAAAAAAGAAATGGGTATCGGTATCTACTTGATCTCTTCCGTTGATGCCACTCTCGCCGCCCACTCTTCGCCTTTTGCCAGTCGGGAAGAAGTCATCACTGCCCACCAAAATGACGCCATCAAACTCCGCCAGACGATTCGGGTCCGCTTGAATCCGGAAGACACCACTCTCACCGAGACCACTGTCGGTCGCATTCTCTTCAACCAGATTCTTCCCGAGGATTGGAGTTTCAACAACGAAGCCATGCCCGCCCGCGCCCTCAGCAATCTTTTTGAGAAGGCCATCAAAGAGCTCGACAACGAGCGCGTCGTGAAGTTGGTCGACGATATCAAGAATCTCGGTTTTGACGTCATTACCACTTCCGGTCTGTCTTTCTCAATCTCCGACAACGAACTTTTTAGTGGCAAAGAAGAGATCCTTCAAGGCGGTAATCTCAAGGCCAAAGAGATCGAAGACAACTATCGTCTTGGTCTCATCACCAATGAGGAAAGAAAGAAACTGACCATCGATATGTGGATGACTACCACCGACGAACTGGCCGAGAAGACTTGGTCGACTTTCTCCATCGACAACCCAATCCGTACCATCATCGATACTGGCGGCGGACGTATCAACAAAAACACCATCAAACAGCTCTCCGCTATGCGTGGTATCGGTGTTGACCCAATGGGAAACTTTGTCGAACTTCCGACCAAGAGCAATTACCGCGAAGGCCTTTCCATCTTCGAGTACGTTACCGCCATCCGAGGTAGTCGCAAAGGTCTGACCGACACCGCTCTTCGTACCGCCGACGCCGGTTATCTCACCCGCCGCTTGGTTGACGTTTCTCACGATGTCATTGTTCGTGCCGATGATTGTGGTGAAACCGAAGGCTTGGAGATTCGTGCCGATTATCGGGGGGCTCAGTTTGCCGCCCGCCTAGTGACCCGCATCGCCGCCAAGAAAGTCATTGATCCGACCACCAAGAAAGTCATCGTCAACGCCGGAGAACTCATCACGGACGAACTTTCCAAAGTCATCAAGGATGCCAAGGTCGAAAACGTCTTCATTCATTCTCCGCTTACCTGCAAACTCCGCTTCGGTATTTGTGCCAAGTGTTACGGTAGCAATTACGCCACCAATGCCATGTCCAAGGTCGGAGATCCCGTCGGTATCGTCGCCGCCCAAAGTATCGGTGAACCGGGCACTCAGCTGACCATGCGTACCAAACACTCCGGTGGTGTCGCCGGTCTCGACGTGACTCAGGGACTTCCCCGCGTCACTGAGCTTTTGGAGGCCCGAGCCCCGAAGATCGCCGCTCCCATCGCCGAAGTTTCCGGCAAGGTCAAGGTTTTGGAAACCGACAACGGCTATCACCTCACCATTACTCCTACCGGCAGTAGCAAAGAAGCCCGGAAGGAATACGTCGTTCCCCTTACCCTCAACCTTCTCGTCGCCGATGGTGACCTTGTTGGCGCTGGTACCCAGCTCGCCTCTGGTAGTGTCGACGTCAAGAATCTTCTAAAAATCAAAGGTCTTCGTGCCAGTCAGGAATATCTCATCAAAGAAGTTCAGGGCGTTTACGAATCTCAGGGCATCGCTATTCATGACAAGCACTTCGAAGTCATCGCTCGCCAGATGAGTGACAAGATCAGGATCGACGAGCCGGGTGACACCCAGCTTCTCTCCGGCGACATTGTCAGTCGCGGTACCTACGAACTAGCCAACGAAGCCGTCATCGCCCAAGGAGGCAATCCCGCCACCGCCACTCACATTATCTTGGGTACCATCCGCGCCTCCCTTTACACCGACAGTTGGCTCTCGGCCGCTTCCTTCCAAGACACCACCAGTGTTTTGACCGATGCTTCCGTCCAAGGTCGAGTCGACCACCTTATCGGCATGAAAGAGAACGTTATTATTGGTCGCCTCATTCCCACGAGCAAATCTCGCGCGGCGATCGAGAATCTCTGGTAAAATAAGCCTCGTTCTATGCCTACAATTAACCAACTAGTCAAAAAAGGTCGAAAACAATTGGCCCGAAAGATCAAAACTACGGCTCTGCGCAAGAGTTTTAATTCGGTCAAACGTCATATGACCACCAACACCAATCCCCAGAAAGTCGGTGTCTGTCTTCAGGTCAAGACCATGACCCCGAAGAAGCCAAACTCGGCTCTACGCAAAATCGCCCGTGTTCGTTTGAGTAACAAACAGGAAGTCACCGCCTATATCATGGGCGAGGGACACAATCTGGCCGAACACAGCATCGTCATGATCCGCGGCGGCCGCGTTCGTGACCTTCCCGGTGTCAAATACCATATTATTCGGGGCAAGCTCGACTGCGCCGGCGTCGAGAAAAGAATTAGTAGTCGCAGCAAATACGGCGCCCGTATGCCCAAAGCCAAATGATAAATATTTAATGAGCAATGATCAATAAATTATGAGAGCCCACAAAATCTACACCAGAACCATAGTCAGCGACGTCAAGTACGACAGTCAGATGGTCGCCAAGCTTATCAACGCCGTCATGTCCGATGGCAAGAAATCCGTTTCGGCCAAACAGGTCTACGACGCTCTGACCCTTTTGAAAGAAAAAACCAAGACTGACGAAATCACTTATCTCACCGAAGCCCTCGAAAACGTCAAACCTCAGATGGAGGTCCGCTCTCGTCGTGTCGGTGGCGCCAGCTATCAGGTCCCGATGCCGGTCAGGAGCGATCGGAAGCAGTCTCTTGCCATTCGTTGGATCGTTGATGCCGCCCGCGCTCGTAGCAACAGCTCTTACCACACTTTTTCCGAGAAGCTCGTCGCCGAATTGGTTGATGCCCACGAGCAGGCCGGCAACGCCATCAAGAAGAAGCTCGACACCCACCGCATGGCCGACGCCAACAAAGCCTTCTCCCACTTCCGCTGGTAGGATTTCCGTCATTGCGAGGAGGTATTCCGATGTGGCAATCCATGCCAATCAGTCCAATTAGCCCAATTTCTCCAATCGTGTTACAATTCACCCCGTACGTTATAGGGCACCTTAACTCGTCATTCCGGCCCCCGAGCCGGAATCTATACCAATAGATTCCCAATCCGGTCAGGAATGACAACAAAAAATTGGAGGCATTGCATGAATAAGAATTGGTCGGCAGTATTGCTCCTCATCGCCGCCCTCCTTGTCATCCTTCTCCTCAGCGGTAGCTGGGGGGGCATGATGGGGGGCTGGGGCTACGGCATGATGGGCCCGTGGATGATGGGGAGCTGGGGACTCAACCCCCTCGGTTGGTTGGGGGCGATCGTCGCCGTCTTCCTCTTCATCGCCGCACTGGTGATTTGGCTGCAGTCGGGCAAAAAGAAGTAACGGCGCGCCCAGCGCCAAACTAAGGAGGTCGTCGCATGTTCGTATTGGGGATCGCCCTCATTCTCCCGCTACTATTCGGGACATGGGCCTGGTGGATGATGGGTAGAGAAATACCCGATCTTCCGCTAACCTGCCCCGTTTGTGGCAAACCGCAAAAGTAGGCGCGCCCACCGCGCCCACCTACCCGTGGGGGAGTTTCTCCCCCACGGGTTTTTTTATTATTGTCATTGTCCTGCGAAGCAGGATCTGGCTTTGCCAGACGACCAGTTCCGGCGTGGCAATCCAGTGTCATTCCCGACCCGATCGGGAATCTATACAAATAAATTTTCCTACTTCCAATCTATCCAATTAGCCCAATTTGACCAATCGTGCTACAATATCCCATAAGTTATTGGTAGCTCTTTAAAACAACCACCCACCCCTCGTCGAGCGCCAGTTGGCCCCGTTTCTTCGGGCCCAACTTGCGCTCCGATGAGCACCCGTGAAACCAGAATTTTTCAGAAAAAATTGGAGGAAAGAATGGATAAGTATGATCGCTGGACGGCCATCACGGCCATCACAATTTTCGTGTTGGCCGCCTTCGGTTTCGCCGTCATCGGCGGCCAGGGCGCCATTACATCGCTCATGGCAGTCGAAGGCTCGAGGACAATCGTTCTCATCACCATGGCCCTTTTTGCCCTCGTTCTGATCTTTGTCGGGGCAGTCAAGGTCTTGATGAACAGACCGCCATCGCGCCACTAAAACCGTTTTTTCAAACATCGTCCTCGCAAAAGCGGGTATCCACACAAACTTGGAGGAAAAAATGAAAAAAACTAATGAAAGTTGGCTGGTAGCCTGGCTGGCATCCGGGATCATCGCCTTGGCAATTTTGGCAATTGTCCTGATCGACAATTTCCACGGGGCAAAACGGCCCCCCCTCCCAGCGTCGGAGGAAGTTTTCTTGTGGAAATCCGCCTTCATCGCCTTCGTTGCGGCATTGGCGGCCTGGGTGTATCGCGCCCAGAAAAAGAAAATTCCCCCGACTCCACAAAATAATAACTGCCCGAATTGCGGGCAGTCAGTCCATCCATCTGTCACGGACTGCCCGAGTTGCGGCGCCAATCTCTACTAGGCGCGTCGCCCTCGCACTAAACCCACCCGTGGGGGAGAGTCCTCTCTTCCCCGCGGGTTTTTATTTGATATAATTACATCAATTGATATAATGAACCCATGTTAAAAATAACTTATTCTGACGCGATGGAGGTTAGGAGAAATTTTGGAGCCATACTGGACAAAACGGTATATTTGCGAAAATTTACCATGGTCAAAAGAGCCGGAAAAAACATGGCCGCCATAGTCCCCGCCGATGTGTTGGTTGGTTTGCAAAAATACGGCCAGAAGCTCATGGAAAAAATTACCACCACGGCAAAAAGAAGCAATTTAGAATACGATGATGCAATAAACTTGGCCAACAAGGCTAAGAGATTTTCGCGAAAAAATGCCTAAGGTCGTTTTGAACTCCAACATTTTTATTTCATTTCTTATTTCTCACCAGCCGCCAATCTCGACGATTTTAGATTTATGGGCTAAGGGAGAATTAGTGGTTTACTACAGTGCCGAGATCTTAGAGGAGTTGGAAACAGCCTTGAAATATCCAAAAATTCGCGAATTGGTATCCGGTTTGGAGGCCGAGTCTTTAATAGATGCTGTCAAAATCATGGGAATCTTGGTAGTTCCAACCAAAAAAATAGAAATTTGCAGAGACAAAAAAGACAATAAATATCTGGAAGTTAGTTTAGAATCGGCCAGTAAATTTTTGATATCCGGGGATAAAGATCTTCTGGCTCTAGGGAAGTTTGAAAACACCAGTATAGTCAGCCCCCGTGTCTTTGTTTCACTCCTTCACCAATAAGTCTCTCGCGAAGCGAGATCTGGCTCCGCCAGACAATTGCCCAATTTGTCCAATCGTCAGGGTGGTTTTTTTATGGCCAAAAATGTGTTAAAATTCAGCTTGCTGTCCGCCTTTGGCGGAAGCCTCGCTAAGGAGTTATCCCGCCGGAGCGGGATTTTCTTTGCTAGTTATTTATTGCCGTCAACTGTTAACTGCCAACTGAAAACTGTAAAACATGGCCACTGCGACTAATCAGAAAAAAATACCCTTAAACCGAGTTCGAAACATCGGTATCATTGCCCATATTGACGCGGGCAAGACCACCACTTCCGAGCGGATCCTCTTCTATACCGGCCAAACCTATAAGATCGGTGACATTGACGAAGGGAATACAGTCATGGACTGGATGGACCAAGAACGCGAGCGGGGCATCACCATCGTCTCTGCCGCCGTCACCACTTTCTGGACCCCCGTCCTTGCCGATTCTTTTTACAAAGACGAACATCGTTTCAACATTATCGACACTCCGGGTCACGTCGACTTTACCGCCGAGGTCGAGCGCTCTCTTCGTGTCCTCGATGGGGGCGTCATCGTTCTTGATGCCGGCTCTGGGGTTCAGTCTCAGACCGAAACCGTCTGGCGTCAGGCTGACAAGTATCACGTTCCTCGCATCGCTTTCGTGAACAAAATGGACGTCCTCGGTGCCGATTTTATGAATACCATCAAAGAAGTTCACGAGAAACTGGGTGCCAAGACCGCCGTCATGGCCCTCCCCATCGGCGTCGAAAATACCTTCAAAGGCATCGTCCTCCTCCTCGAGCGCAAAGCAATTGTTTGGCAAGGTGATGAAACCGGCGCCAAATATGTAGTCTCCGACGAAATTCCGGCTGACATGAAAGACGAAGTTGAATCCGCCCGCGCCAAGTTGGTCGAAGCCATCGCTGAGACCGACGACAATCTCATTGGCGATTTCTTGGACGGCAAAGAAATTTCTACTCCAGACCTCAAAGCCGCTCTTCGCCGTGCCACCTGCACCAACGCTATCGTTCCCGTCTTTCCCGGCTCCTCCCTCAGGAACAAAGGCGTCCAGCCTCTCCTCGACGCCGTCGTCGATTTCCTTCCCTCGCCCCTAGACCGTGGCACCGTCACCGGCATCAATCCCGATACCAACGCCGAGGAGGTCCGAAAACCCGACGTCAACGAACCCTTTTCTGGTCTATCTTTCAAGATTCAGACAGACTCTCACGTCGGCCGTCTCACTTTTGTCCGTGTCTATTCCGGCACCCTGAAGCAGGGTTCTTTTATCTACAATCCCGGCAAACACGAGCGTGAACGCATCGGCCGTCTTCTTCTCATGCATAGCAACGACCGCGAAGAGATCGAGTCCGCCAGCGCCGGAGAAATTGTCGCCGTTATCGGCCTCAAATCAACCAAAACCGGAGACACCCTTTGTGATGAGACCAAGCCCATCGTTCTGGAATCCATCACTTTCCCAGAGCCGGTCATCTCCCTCGCCATTGAACCGAAGACCAAAGCTGACCAAGAGAAGCTTGGTCTAGCGCTGAACAAACTGGGCGACGAGGACCCGACCTTCCAAATTCGAACCGATCACGAAACCGGCCAGACTGTCATCTCCGGCATGGGTGAGCTTCACCTCGAGGTTTTGGTCGAGCGACTCCGCCGCGAGTTCAAGGTCGACGCTTCCACCGGCACTCCTCAAGTCGCCTACCGTGAAACCATCACCAAAGAAGCTTCCGGCGAAGGCAAATATATTCGTCAATCCGGTGGCCGCGGTCAATACGGTCACTGTGTCCTCATTGTTCGGCCCAAGACTCGTGGTGAAGGCTATCTTTTCAACAACAAAATCGTCGGTGGTGTCATTCCCAAAGAGTTTATCGCCCCGATCGAAAAAGGTGTTCGTGAGTGTCTGGCCAACGGCATCATTGCCGGCTTCCCCCTCGTCGATATCGAGGTCGACGTCGTCGACGGCAGTTTCCACGAAGTCGACTCTTCCGAGATGTCCTTCAAGATCGCCGGCTCAATGGCTGTCCAAGACGCCGTCAAGCAGGCCAAGCCAGTTATCCTCGAGCCGGTCATGAAAGTCGAGGTCACTACCCCCGAAGAGTACTTGGGTGATATAATAGGCGATATCAGTAGCCGTCGCGCCCAGATTCAGGGTACGATTCAGAGAGGTAACGCTCGCGTTGTTGTTGCGAATGTGCCACTTTCCGAAATGGGATCCTACGCCACTGTCATTCGCTCGTTGACCGCGGGCCGTGCCAGCTACTACATGGAACCTAGCCACTACGAGGTTCTACCTGATAGTTTGGCCAGCAAGCTATTGAAGGTCAACCAACAACCAACCAAGTAATTGAAAATTGTAAATTGGAAATTGAAAATTAGTAATTAAATAATTTATACATATGGCAGCTTTTAACCGCTCCAAACCTCATCTCAACATTGGTACTATCGGCCATGTTGACCACGGTAAGACCACTCTTACCGCCGCCATTACCAATACTCTTGCTGCCAAAGGCTTAGCCACAGCCATGGCCTTCGACCAGATCGATGCTTCTCCAGAAGAGAAAGCTCGTGGCGTTACGATTCAAATCAGTCACGTTCCTTACGAGACCAGCAAAAGGCATTACGCCCACATCGACTGTCCCGGTCACAAGGATTACATCAAGAACATGATCACCGGAGCCGCCCAGATGGACGGCGCTATTTTGGTGGTCGCTGCTACCGATGGCCCCATGCCCCAGACCAACGAGCACTTACTTCTGGCCCATCAGGTCAACGTTCCCAGATTGGTTGTGGCTCTAAACAAATGCGATGCCGTCTCTGATCCGGAGATCATCGAATTAGTCGAAATGGAGATTCGCGAGAAACTGAAGAAATACGGCTTTGAGGAAAATACTCCCATCGTTCGCGTCTCCGCTCTGAAGGCTCTCGAAGGCGACAAAGACGCCCAAGATGGCATCATGAAGCTGATGGACACCGTTGATGAGTGGATTCCTACTCCCGTTCGCGATCTCGACAAGCCCTTCCTCATGCCCGTCGAAGACGTTTTCTCGATCAAGGGTCGTGGCACCGTTGTCACTGGCCGTATTGAGACAGGTGTCGTCAAGGTCGGCGAAGAAATCGAAATCGTCGGTATCCGAGACACTAGGAAGAGTATCGTCACCGGAGTTGAAATGTTCCACCAGAGTCTCGACCAAGGTCAGGCTGGTGACAATGCCGGCATCCTGCTCCGCGGTATCGAAAAAGCCGACGTCATCCGCGGCCAAGTCTTGGCCAAACCGGGTTCTGTCAAACCTCACAAGAAGTTTTCGGCAGAGATCTACGTTCTTGGAAAAGATGAAGGAGGACGACACACCCCCATTTTCACCGGTTACAAGCCTCAATTCTACTTCCGGACTACCGACGTTACCGGCGAATTGAAGCTTCCCGAGGGCGTTGAGATGATTATGCCCGGTGACAATGCCAAAATCACCGTCGAGCTGATTACTCCCGTCGCCATGGACAAGGGTCTCCGCTTCGCCATCCGTGAAGGTGGTCAGACTGTTGGCGCTGGTTCTATTATTGAAGTTCTTGAATAACTAAAGGCATATGGCCGCCCAACCACGCATCCGCATCAAACTCAAGTCCTTCGACCATCGAGTCATTGATGAGGCTGCCAACAAGATCATCCGGACCGCTCTTGCTGCTGGGGCCCAGGTGGTTGGCCCAGTGCCCTTGCCAACGAAGAAGAAATCCATCGTGGTGACGATTAGTCCCCACACCGACAAAAATGCCCGTGAGCACTTCAAGATTTTGACTCACAAGCGTCTAATCGATATCGTCAGTCCGACGAACAAAACCATCGACTCACTCCAACATCTAGATCTCCCCGCCGGAGTCGGAATAGAAATCAAAATGTAGCTCTGCCCAGATGCTAAACACACAATACAAAAATGCTAAACCAAATCTACGCTATCAAACAACGCATGAGCCAGGAATTTCTGGCCGGTTTACGCGTGCCCGTGACCTCACTTCTTGTTCCCGAACATCAGGTCGTTGGTGAGAAAACCGCCGATCGAGACGGCTATCGTTCCCTTATTATCGCTCTTGGTCAGGCCAAAAAAATGACCACCAAAAAATCCCTCTTGGGCTTTCTTAAGAGTAAAGACCTCGCCTTCACTCCTAAGAGAATCAAAGAAATCAAGCCTAAAACAGAGGAGACTGCATCCGGAAAACTAGAGATCGAAACCCTCATTACTCCGAACTCCCTCATCACCGTCAGTGCCAAGTCCAAAGGCAAGGGTTTTGCCGGAGTTATGAAACGTTGGAACTTCCGCGGTGGCCCTCGAACTCACGGACAATCTGACCGCCAACGCACCCCCGGTTCCATTGGCCGAGGCACCACTCCGGGACGAATTCTGCCCGGCAAGAAAATGCCCGGTCGTATGGGTGGAGCCAATATCAGCACCAAGAATCTCACCGTCATTGCCTATGATCCCGCTACCAGGATCCTCAAGGTCAAGGGAGCTGTTCCCGGAGCCATCAACGCCTTCGTCACCATCAAAATAACTCATCTAGCCAAATCAGACCAATTAGCCCAATAAGTCCAATATGACCAATAAATCCACCAAGTCTCATAAGTCCGATTCGTCCCATGCGACCGATTCTTTGGTTCTCGACCCCCGCGTTTTCGCCTATTCCGTCAACGAAGCCCTTCTATCTCAGGTGATTCACGTTTATCGCGACAACACTCATCAAAACACCAGTAAGGTCAAAGCCCGCGGCGAGCTGACCCGGACCACGAAGAAAATGTACAAACAAAAAGGCACCGGCAACGCCCGCCACGGTAGCAAAATGTCGCCTACCTTCGTCGGTGGTGGCGTCGCCTTCGGCCCCACCGGTATTCAGCCAAATAACCTAAAGATCAACCGCAAGATGAGAGCCGCCGCTCTGGCCGGCATTCTTTCCCACTACGCCAAAGACAAAGCGGTCGAGCTCTTCAACGCCCCCGAATTGAAAAAACCAGAAGTCAAGTTGGTTAAATCGCTTCTGGCCAAGCCCGACACCCTTCTCGTCTACGGGAAGGAAGCTCCCGCCTTTGTTTCTTCTGTTAGGAATCTAGGCAATGTCACCCTTATCGAAGCGGGCAAACTCAACGCCTACACCGTGGTCCAAAGTAAGTACGTCGCCCTTACTCCCTCCGCCCACGAAGCCCTGGTCGCCCGCATCCTACCTTTACTAAAGACAGCGAAATCCAAATGATTACTAGACCAATCTTTACCGAAAAAAGCCACAGTCTGACCGCTCTTGATCGTTTTACCTTCAAGGTAGACCGCTCTACTACCAAGACCCAGATCAAAAAAGAAATTGAGTCTCTTTATGGCGTCAACGTTCTTTCAATCAATACCGCCAGCGCCAAGAGCCGCACCATTCGCTCAGGCAAGACTGGCAAGAAAGTCACCGAAAAAGGTTACAAGAAAGCCATCGTCAAGCTCAAGTCCGGTCAAAAAATTAAACTCTTTAATTCCTAAAACATCACCATGAAAAATCTACTTAAAATCAACAAAAAATCGTCAGGCAGGAACTTTTCTGGTAAAATAACCGTTCGTGGCCAGGGAGGCCGTCAGAAACGCTATCTCCGTCTTATCGATTGGAAGAGAAATGTTCTTGACATGCCCGCGCGTGTGGCTTCGATCGAGTACGATCCGAACCGGACTACCGATATCGCTCTTTTAGTCTATCCCAATGGAGTCAAGAACTACATTCTGGCCCCCACCGGTCTCGCTGTCGACGCCAATGTTACGACCAGTATCAAAGGCACCGTTGAGATGCTCCCGGGGAATGCCACTCTTCTGAAATTCATGCCCATAGGTACTCCGATTCACAACCTTGAATTGACCCCCGGCAAAGGCGCCCAGATAGTCAGAACCGCCGGCAACGCCGCTTTCGTTCAGAGTAAGGATGGCGACAAGGTCATCGTCAAGCTCCCCTCCGGTCAGACCCGAATCTTTTCCGCAGACACCAAGGCCACTATCGGCGCTCTAGGCAATGAGCACCATAAAGAAGAGAACCTCGGCAAAGCCGGTCGGTCTCGTCATCTAGGTCGCCGCCCGAAGGTCCGTGGCGTTGCTCAGGATCCTAGGAGTCACCCCCACGGTGGTGGAGAGGGCCGCTCCGGTATCGGTATGAAATCACCCAAATCTCCTTGGGGGAAGCGTACTTTGGGCAAGAAGACCAGAAAGCCACATAAATACAGTGACAAACACATTATAAAAAGTACCGCCCGCTAAATATGTCTAGAAGCTCGAAAAAAGGACCATACGTCGACGAAAAACTCATGCTCAAAGTGAGCAAACAAAAAGCCATGAGTAAAAAAGAACCCATCAAGACTTGGGCGCGGGCCAGTCAGATTCCGCCGGAGTTTGTCGGTTACACCTTTCTTGTTCACAACGGCAAGGTCCACAAAGAAGTCTTCGTTAGTGAAAACATGGTTGGCCATCGACTGGGAGAATTTTCTCCGACCAGAACCTTCCACGGACACGGCAAGATGACCAAACGCACCCTTACCAAAACTTAATACTTAATACTTATGTTAATCACCGCCAGAGCCACTCACATCAGTCATTCACCCCGAAAGGTCAATCTCGTGACCAAGTCTATTGTTGGACTTCCCGCCGCCAAGGCTCTTGAGAAGCTCGGCTTCACCATCAAGCGAGCCAGCGCTCCCGTCGCCAAGGTCTTGCGCCAGGCCATCGCCAACGCCACCAACAACCTGAAGCTCGATGCCAATTCTCTATTTGTTGATACCGCCTTTGCCACCAAAGGCAGAACCATCAAACGTGGTCACTTCGGCGGTCATATGCGTTACAAGCCATATGAGAAAATAGCCTCCCATCTCACCATCAACCTCCGCTCCGTCGCCCCAAAGGTCCCCGCCCTCAAAACAAATGCGACCAATTTGCCCAATAAGACTAATAAGACCAATACTAAAAAAACCAAATAAACATGGGCCAAAAAATTAATCCCACCGGCTTTAGAACAGGCGTCATCTTCCCGACGAAGTCCGTCTGGTTCTCGTCATTCAAAGACTACAGCAAGAACGTCCTCGAGGAATTTAGGATCAGAAAGTTCCTAGGCAAGAAGCTTGCTCTCGCCGGTTTGACCAAAGTGGAGATCAAACGCTCCATCAACACTATCGACATCTTTCTTCACGTCAGTCGCCCCGGCGTCGTCATCGGCCGTGGTGGTTCGGGACTCGACCAATTGAAAAAAGAAATGACCACCCTTATCCTCGGTGAGCGCGCCCCCAAAGCCAAGATCAATCTGGTGAAAATCAATCTTCACCCAATTGAAGTCACCCAACCGGAAATTTCCGCCGTCCTCGTCGCCGACCGTCTTGCCAACCAACTCGAACACCGCTATCCCACTCGTCGCGCCGTCACCCAAGCCATCGAGAAAGTTATGGCCGCCGGCGCCAAAGGGATCAAGATCACCCTCTCCGGCCGTATCAACGGCGCCGAAATTAGCCGCCGCGAGAAATACAAACAGGGTCAGATCCCGACCCAGACCCTTCGCGCCAATATCGACTATTGTGAGCAACCCGCCCTGACTCGATCAGGTTACGTTGGTATTAAAGTTTGGATTTATACCGGCGAAATCATTAGTTAAAAACGTGTCACCGTGACACTGTGTCACTGCAAATAATATGCTACAACCTAGCCGCCGCAAACATCGCAAAGAATTTAGAGGCACCATGACCGGTGTCGCTACCCGAGGCAGTCAAATTGCCTTTGGCGAATTTGGTTTGAAAGCCATGGAGTGTGGTTGGGTGAGCGCAGCTCAGCTCGAGTCCGCCCGTCGCACCATCACCCATCACACGAAACGCCTCGGTCGTCTCTATCTTCGCGTTTTCCCTCACAAACCAATTACGAAGAAAGCCGCCGGCGCCCGTATGGGCTCCGGAAAGGCAGACATTCATGCTTATGTCGCCGTCATCCGCCCCGGGGTCATTATGTTTGAGCTCTCCGGTGTGACTCCCGAAATGGCCAAAGAAGCCATGCGTCTGGCCGCCCACAAACTATCCGTTGCCACAAAGTTCATCATCAAATAAATCAAATTTGTCCAATATGACTAATAAGACCAAGAAAACCAAGTCCGCCCCAAAGAAGACCGATTCCCTTTCCTCTCTCAAAACCAAGATCATGGAGATCAGACTATCTATCAAGGCTCATCAGGAAAAGAACACCAACGCCCACAAGGCCACCAAGAAGCAAATCGCCCAATTATTAACCAAAACACAATGAAAAAAACACTGACAGGCATCGTCAAGAGTGATAAAATGACCGGCACCGCCGCCGTCACCGTCACTTCCGTCAAGACCCACCCTCTTTATTTGAAAAAGACAAAGTGGACCAAGTCCTATTTGGCTGACAACCAAGTCAAAGCCAAAGCGGGCGATACCGTTGTGATGGAATCAGTCAGACCAATTAGCAAAAATAAATCTTGGAAAATAGTTAGTATCAAAAAATGATTCAAATCAGAAGCGTCTTAAATCTAGCCGATAATTCCGGCGCCAAATCCCTGCGGGTAATTTTGGTCCACGGTGGTAGTCGCCGACGCTTCGGCTATATTGGCGACGTCGTCTCCGCCGCCGTCATCGACGCGGAACCAAATGGCACCGTCAAAGACAAGCAGGTCGTCAAGGCAGTCATCGTTAGAACCCACAAAGAGACTAGGCGTCCCGACGGCACCTACATCCGTTTTGACGATAACGCTGGCGTCATCATCGACTCCATCGCCGGCAAGACCCCTGTCGGTACTCGTATCTTTGGCCCCATCGCCCGTGAGGTCAAGGATGCCGGTTTTGCCAAGATCGCCTCATTAGCACCCGAAGTTCTATAAAATGTTTAAATTCAAAACCAACGACACCGTCAAAATCACTGCCGGCAAAGACAAGAACCAAACCGGCAAGATCATCAAGGTCTACCCCGAACTTGACAAAGTCGTCGTCGAAGGCAAAAACACCTACAAGAAACACATCAAGAAGCAGGGCGAACAGGCCGGCTCCATCGCCACTCTCTCCCGCCCCCTTTCGGTAGCTTCTATAGCCTTGGTCTGCCCCAACTGTCAGAAGGCCACTCGAGTCCACTTTGACAATAGCAAGGAGCCGAAAGTCAGAGTCTGCGCCAAATGCCACCAACCAATTACCATTACCAAATAAGTCCAATTTGACTAATTAGACCAATTCCATGCAAGCCTTAAAACAAATTTATCTCGAGAAGATCCAAGGCCAGCTCAAGGACGAGCTGAAACTGGGAAACATCAATGCCGTCCCCAAGTTGGTAAAGATTACCCTAAACACCAGCTCCCGCGACTTCAAGACCGACAAAGAGTTCTTAACCAAAACCAAAACTTGGCTCTCGACCGTGACCGGCCAGATGCCCGTGGAGACAAAAGCAAAGTTGTCCATCGCCAGTTTTAGTCTCCGCGAAGGCGATGTCGTCGGCCTGATGGTGACCCTTCGGGGTGACCGCGCCTATGACTTCCTCCAGAAATTAGTGAACGTCATTCTCCCACGCCTACGTGACTTTCAGGGCGTTTCTCGGAAGAGCTTCGACAAGTCCGGCAACTACACCATCGGGCTGAAGGAGCAAATTGTCTTTCCTGAGATCGAATATGATAAAATTGGCAGGATTCAGGGCCTAGAAATTACGATTACCACCTCCGCCACTGATCGCGACAGCGCCTTTGCCTATCTTTCGGCAATGGGTATGCCGTTTACAAAAAACAGTGACACCGTGTCACAGTGACACAGCAAATATGGCCAAACTAAGTAAAATCGTCAAGGGGGAGAAACTGAAAAACCACCCCACCAGAGCCCACAACCGCTGCCAGCTTTGTGGTCGGCCCCGTGGTTACATCCGCATCTTTGGCCTTTGCCGAATGTGCTTTAGAAAATTAGCCCACAAAGGCGAACTCCCCGGAGTCTACAAAGACTCCAAGTAATTCGTAATACATAATTCATAATTCATAATTCTTAAATCATAAATCTTAAATCTTAAAACATGGACCCAATCGCAGACTTCCTCACCGCCATTCGAAACGGCTATCTCGCCAAAAAAGAAACTATTTCCGTCAGGAAATCAAAGCTGAAATCCGCTTTGGCCGGGATTCTCGTCAAGCAGGGATTTCTTCTCTCCGCCCAAGATGTAGAGCATGAAATCAAACTCACCCTCCACTATCTTCCTGATGGTCAGCCGATCTTGACTCACATCAAACGTATCAGCAAACCCGGTGTCAGGCGTTACACCGGTGCCGACTCCATCCCTGGAGCCCTTTCCGGAGCTGGGGTCACTATTCTCTCGACCCCTGCCGGAATTTTGACCGACAAAGAAGCCCGTGCCCAACGCCTCGGGGGCGAAATTATCTGTCAGCTTTGGTAACACTATGAGTCGCATTGGTAGTAAACCCATCATCTTACCCGAGTCCGTCAAAGTCGAGATCAAAGACGGAAAGCTCAATATATCTGGCCCCAAGGGTAACCTCGTCGTTGCCTTGCCGGAAAAAATTACCGCAGAAGTTACCGGAACCCATCTGAAACTTAATCGTCACGGCGAAGACAAATTTGCCCGCGCCTATCACGGTCTCGGCCGTTCCCTCGCCAACAATGCCGTTGTCGGGGTCAGTCATGGCTTCACCAAGGAACTCGAGTTGGTTGGCACCGGTTATCGTGTCGTAGCTCAGAGTGGCGACCTCGTTTTCTCTCTCGGCTTCAGTCACCCGATTACCTTCAAGGCCGTTGCCGGCGTCACCTTCGCCGTCGAAGGCAACAACAAAGTCAAGATCGAGGGCATCGACAAACAACTGGTCGGTCAGGTCGCCGCCAACATCAGAGCCCTGCGTGAACCGGAACCTTACAAAGGCAAGGGGATCCGTTACTCCGATGAAGTTGTTAGACGCAAAGCCGGCAAGGCCGCCGCCAAAGGCGCCGCCTAATATCAAATAAACAAAATGACCAACAATAAATCAGATACCAGACAAGCCAAACGCGCTCTCCGAGTCAGCAGTCGCGTCCTCGACCGGAGCGATTTGCCCCGGCTCGTGGTCAAACGCAGCAATCAGCACCTCCATGCCCAGATTATCGACCGTTCCGGCAAGGTCCTCGCCGCCGCTAGTTCCATGGCCTTGTCCCATTCGTCCGATGCGTCAGATAAGACCCCTTCTTCGACCAAGACCAATATCGCCACACAACTTGGTGTAAAATTAGCCGAACTTGCCAAAAAAGCCGGTTTATCTGCCGCCGTCCTCGACCGCGGTGAATACCGTTTTCACGGCCGGATCAAAGCATTAGTCGAGTCACTAAATACAAACGGTCTCAAAATATAAATCTTAAATCATAAATCTTAAATCAAAACTAAAAAACAAATATGGCCATGAGAAGCAACAATCGCGGCAGCGGCCGCCCCACTGACCCCAATAGCTATGAGCAGGTCATTCAGATCAAGCGCGTTAGCAAGAAAACCAAAGGCGGTTCTTTGGTCAGTTTTGCGGCGCTCGTCGTCACCGGTGACAAGAAGGGTCAGGTCGGCCTGGGTCTCGGGAAGGCTCCAAACGTCGCCGACGCTATCAAGAAGGCCGTTCGCCTGGCCAACCGCAACCTAGTCAAGATTCCCGTCGTCAAGGGCACCATTCCTTACCAAATGAAGGAAAAGTTCGGCGCCGCCCATATCATCCTAAAGCCGGCCCCATCCGGTACCGGTATCATCGCTGGTGGCTCGATTCGCTCTATCGTTGAAGCCGCAGGTATCACCGACATCGTCAGCAAGATTCTTGGTACCACCAACAAGCTTTCAAACTCCTACGCCACCTTCAAAGCCCTCAAATCCGTCGAGCGTCTCAGTCAAAAACACGAATACCTCAAGAGTTATTTAAAAGCCAATTCGTCCCATTAGTCCTATTCGTCCCATATGACCAATTCTTTATCCCGTCTTTCCAAAACCTCCTCTCGCTCCGCCAAACGCATTGGTCGTGGCTTCGGCTCCGGCAAAGGCGGCCACACCGTCGGCCGCGGCCAGAAAGGCCAAAAGACCAGAGGCACGATTCCGGTTTGGTTCGAAGGTGGTCAGCTTCCTCTAATCCGCCGGACTCCTTTTATCAAAGGCAAGCGTCGTTTCAACTCTCTCAAGGGTGAGACCATCATCATCACTCTGAACACTCTCAACAAATTCACGGAAGGTCAAACCGTTGACGCCGTCTCGGCTGTTTCCGTTCTGAAACTCCACCAGGCTCGTGTCAACAAACGAGGCCTCAAGATTGTCGCCACCGGCAAACTGACGAAAGCCTTGAAGATCTCTCTCCCCACCACCACCGCTGCTGCCAAAGCCATCATCAAAGCCGGCGGAACCGTTCTCCCTCTCTAATTAGTCCAATCTGACCAATTCGTCCAATTTTCCCAATTCTGCTAAAATGAATCTATGTTGTTCGACATCGGCCATTAAAAAAATTTGTCCGACATTCTTATTTTGCTAAGATACATTTGTCATTCCCGCGAAAGCGGGAATCTATGCAAATAAAGGGTAAGATAGAGAATATGAAACCGAAAATTAGTTTGATCACACTTGGCGTTACCGACTTTAAGAAGTCACTTCGTTTTTATCGTGACGGGCTTGGTTTTACGCCCCGTAACTTCAACGACAAAGAGGAGGTGGTTTTTTTCGAGATGGAGGGTTCCTGGCTTTCGTTATTTCCAAAAAACAAACTCGCGGCGGACGCCGCGGTTTCCGAAGAAGGTTCCGGTTTCACCGGGATTACTCTTGCTCATAACGTCAAATCAAAAGAAGAAGTCGATAAAGTTTTCGCACTAGCAATTTCAGTCGGGGCCAAACCAATAAAAAATCCCCAAGACGTCTTTTGGGGCGTGTACTCAGGTTACTTCGCCGATCCTGATGGCTATCTGTGGGAGGTGGCCTACAATCCATTTACCGACCTAACTTGAGACATGAAGGACGTCTCCCAATTCCACAAAAAACTGATTGATAAGTACGGCGGTCTGGAGGTCTGGGAGGTTGACGGTGAAAAGATTCGCGAGAAACTGGACATTGAGTTTCCCAACTTCGCCATGTGGCCGGATTTCGATTACATTCCGAAGAACGAACTCTGGCTCGACGTCGAAAAGGACCCCGATGAGAGGCAATTTTTTATTGACCACATGCTCGCCCAATGGATTGTTCTCAAGTCAGGCCGAGACAACGCCGAAGCCGTCAACAAGGCCTACCGAGTCGAGCGAAGCGAACGGCGCAAAGCCAGGGACAAAGACCATGTTTTTGATAGCCAGGGCCACCCTCACCCCGATAAAGTTCATATAAAAATACTAGGCAAAACCGATTCCGGTCTGACTATTTGGCTCATCAACGGTCGTATGGTCAGAAGCGCTTTCTTTCTCGATTTTATGGATGGCGGCCATCATCTGGTATATCCTTGGGTCCCCGAGAAAGAAGTCTGGATCGACGACGATCTGGTTCCCGCCGAATATCCTTTTGTTTTACTTCACGAACTTCACGAACGCGATCTCATGAGTCAAGGTTTTTCTTACAACAAAGCCCATCCTCAAGCCAGCAAAATCGAACTCTACTGTCACCACCACCCCCACCACCTCAAAGACGAACTCTCCCGTCTGGGATATCACTTCTGATTTCTTGACCAATTTGTCAATTTAGACCAATATGACCAATCTTGAGCTACAATAGTCTCAATGGAAAAATTTATTAAGTCCATCACCGGACTCTTTCGTCTTAAGGACCTTCGGAAGAAGTTTTTTATTACCTTGGGGATTTTCGCCATCTACCGCTTCATCGCCCACATTCCCGCTCCGGGAATCGATCTTCCCGCTCTACGTCAAGTCTTCAATAGTAGTCAACTCTTGACCCTTCTGGACGTCTTTTCGGGAGGGACATTGGCCAATTTCTCGATCATGGCTTTAGGCTTAAACCCCTACATCAACGCCAGCATCATCATGCAAATGATGGGTATGGTTATCCCCAGTCTCGAGGCACTCCAGAAAGAAGGCGAGTACGGTCGTGAGAAAATAGACCGCTACACCCGCCTTCTTACCGTTCCACTTTGCTTCGTTCAGGCTTTTACCGTCATTATGTTTCTCCGCCGTCAGAACCTGATTCTCGAAAACGATCCGATCCAACTCCTGAGCCTCGTCTTCACCCTCAGCGCCGGCACCATGCTTTTGATCTGGCTGGGTGACCTACTCACCGAATATGGCTTAGGGAACGGCACCTCCCTGATCATCTTCGCCGGCATCATCGGCCAGCTTCCGGTTGCCCTGATTCAAACCGTTAGCACCATTGATAGCAGTGGCGTTACCAGCGCCATCGTTTTTGCCCTGATGTCTCTTGGGGTTATCTATGCCGTCGTCAAAACCACCGAAGCCATCCGTCAGGTTCCCATCCACTCCGCCCGTCGTGGCGCCGAAAGTTTTCTGCCTTTGCGCCTGAACCAAGCCGGCGTCATCCCCATCATCTTCGCCGTTTCCTTCTTGCTTCTGCCCAATTTTATCTCCCAAGCCCTCGCCGGTTCCAACAACCAAGCCCTTGCCCTCATAGCCAGAAACATCAGCACTTTTCTATCGCCAACCGGGCTTTGGTACAACCTGATTTACTTTACTCTCGTCGTCGCCTTTACTTATTTCTATACCGCCGTGGTTTTTAATCCCGAGAAAATTGCCGACGACCTCAAAAAATCTGGAAACTTCATCCCCGGTATCCGCCCCGGCTCGGCTACCGTTGCCTATCTATCTCACGTCCTTGTTCGCATTACCCTTGTTGGTGCCAGCTTCCTCGGGCTCATCGCCGTTCTGCCGAGCATTGTTTCCGGAGCGACGAAGATTACCAATCTGGCCGTCGGCGGCACCGGTCTTCTTATCGTCGTCTCCGTCATTCTTGAGACTCTCAAGTCCGTCGATTCCCAGCTCTACATGCACAATTACAACAAGTTCCTAGAATAACTCTTTACTGATTTCCCCTCCTCTAGATTAGAGGAGGGAGGTTCGTACTCGAACAGGGTGGAGTACTGCGGGGGGTGAGGGTATATCATATAACCATGAACCTCATTATTCTCGGCGCTCCCGGTAGCGGCAAAGGCACCCAAGCTGATTTATTGGCCGAAAAATTTGGTCTCACCCACCTTTCTTCCGGCCAACTCCTTCGAAAAGAAGCCGAAACAGGTAGCCCCAAGGGGAAACTCATCGCCGATCTTCTCGTTGGTGGCAAACTCCTTCCCTTCGAAACCGTTCTCGAGGTCCTTGAACCAGCTCTAAAAACAGTAACGAATGGGTTTATTCTTGACGGTACTCCGCGCGATCTTCACCAATCCGAGTATTTGGAGTATTTTTTCAATCAGAACAAAATCACCCTGAACAAAGTTATCTATCTTGATATCCCGATCGAAGAAGGCGTCAAACGGATTATGAAGCGGGGGCAAATTGAACATCGTTCTGACGACAATTACGACAGTGTCAAAATAAGAATGAAAGCCTACCAAGTAGAAACTATGCCCGTTATCGATTTCTTTGAGAAAAAGGGGCTACTTATAAAGATCGACGGCACCCCCGACATCCAAACCATATTCCAAGATATCATCAATCACCTTACTCTTGCCTAATATAGGTCCCATAAGTCCTCTACGTCCTACTAGACTTATTCCTATTATGTTATGAACACCCAGAAACAAACTCTCATGACCGAAGGCGGCGCCCACCTAGGGGTGATCAAGCGCGAACTTCTTGCCGCCGTCAAAGCTGGTGTCACTCCCATCGAAATCGACGCTCTCGCCGATCGGCTCATCGCTTCTTACGGTGATTATCCCTCCTTCAAAACCGTCCGCGGTTATCACCACGCCACCTGTATCAATACCAACGACGCCGTCGTCCACGGCATTCCGACCTCCACTCCCTTCAAACCCGGCGACCTGGTCACCATCGATGTTGGTCTAGTTCACAAAGGCTGGCATCTCGACACTAGTACCACTACCCAAGTCCCGCCCGCGTCCGACAAAGTATCCCAGTTTCTCGCTATCGGTCGGGAAGCGGTTGAGTCCGCCATCAAACTGGCCCTCCCCGGAAACTCAATCTATCAGGTTAGTGAGGCTATGCAAAAAATTGTTGAAGGCGCCGGCTACTCCGTCATTCGCGACCTAACCGGCCACGGCGTCGGCAAACACCTCCACGAAGAACCATCCATCCCCTGTTACGCCGATCATCGTAGCAAATCTGACATCATCAAGCCCGGCCAGGCCCTCGCCGTCGAGATCATGTATTCCATGGGTGACTATCATCTCAAGACTGGAGCCGACGGCTGGACCCTCTATACCGTCGACGGTTCCCTCACGGGAATGTTTGAGGAGTCGGTTTTTGTTACTGAAACCGGTTATCTCGTTCTGACGAAATAACAATATCACCCGCTAATTGCACTTCTTTCGACAACGAAGTAAACTTCCACCAATCGAAGCCTTGACTTCGTCTCTTGTACTTTAAACGGAGGAGAAATGAAAACCTTGGCGCAAACCTTATTTGGTGAGGCGAGCCCAATCGTTCTCCTCACCATTATCGCGGTCGTCTTTGTTTGTATTAGCTCGGAGTCCGAAGTTTCGAGGCGGTGGGGTAGAATCGTCAGTCTAAAGTTAGACGCCTCAGCTCTGATTCTGATGATCTTTGTTTCAATCGCGGCAAATGATGCGATTGGCGCCTTTTTCTGGGGATTTGCTCTGATATATACTTTGGAGCAGATCCGCAAGGAGAAGGGAAAAGAAAAAGTATGAGAGAAAACCGCCCTAAGCACTTCGCCGCGGGCGGTTTTTTCATGCCATTCCTCGGCCTACAGGGCCTGGCCCTGCAGGGCAAACCTCTCCCCTTACGAAGGGGAGAATGAGAGGGGTTTAATTCAGACTGTCTAGGACACGATAGATACAGAACGGTTCACTAGTAAATGAAAGGCATCTA
>CAZDXN010000007.1:0-41552 GCA_964509695.1 uncultured Pseudomonadales bacterium
GAGGCACTCCGGAGGAGACCGATGTTCAGCTGAAGAAGATCGTCGCCGCCCTCACTACCACCGAATACATCTCCGCGGTTACCAGCAAAAAAGCTATCCCAGAAACTTTTAGCAATCCCTTTGAACCAATTCTCCCCACCGAGGACACTATCGACAGCACCAAAGACGAATTCGAAGATTACTAATCCCGCAACTGCGGGACTATTAGCTTACTTTCCAACCGGGTTCACGATTACCCCCACTTTTTTGGCCGGCCAATAGCGGAAAAACGCCCGACCAATGATATTCTGGTCGGGGACCGGACCCCAGTCACGACTATCGGAGGAGTGATCACGATTATCTCCCATCGCAAATACGGATCCGGGGGGAACGATGTATTCCAATCCCTGCTGTAGAAACTGTCCCGGAGCAGTCGTATACTCTGGTGGCAGATAAGTCTCGGGCAAGGCGTTGCCATTGACGTAAACCTTTCCGTCCGAGACCATCACCCGGTCTCCGGGGATACCGATGACTCTTTTGATAAAATCAAAATTCTCGTTTACTGGCGCCTTAAACACAATCACGTCTCCATACATTGGCAATCTGGTCCGAAAGGTCACCTTATCTGTCAAGACGTATTCGCCATCCTTAAAGGTGGGAAACATCGAGCTTCCCTTCACTTGATGCGGTTGCATCAAAAAAAGATAAATCACCACAAAAATCGAGGCCGAGACGACGAAGACCTCAATCATTTCATAAAGCAACCCAAAAACTTTCTTGACTAGGTGAGACACAGCCTTAAGCATAAGACCCCTGATATAATAATTCAAGCCCGACGAATCGTCGGGCAAGCCCAAAATGGACCTGTAGCTCAGATGGTTAGAGCGTACGATTCACATTCGTAAGGCCGAAGGTTCGATTCCTTCCGGGTCCACATGATTGATTACAAAGTCATCAGAAATTCGCGTCGACGTTTTTCCTCCTCAATTTCCGTCACTGCCGATAGGGGAGTCATAGTTAGTGTTCCCAAGTGGGTCTCTCTTGGCGTGATTGAAGACATGGTCAGGGTAAAAGCCGACTGGATTGCCAAAGCCCTCGCTCGGCTAGGCGGAGTTCATCAGCAATCCAAGAAGCGCTTTGTCGATGGCGAGAAACATCTCTACTTCGGCGAAGAATATCCACTCACCGTTGTGCCTTCCACCGGAATTGCCACCGCCCGGTTGGCATTTCAGAACGGTAGCTTCGAAGCCAAGGTCCCCGGTCACCACACCCCAATCCAGCAAAGAAAAGACCTCAAAGAGGCCATGCTCCGCTGGTATCTGGACAACGGCAAGCGAATCATCACCCAGAAAGTAAATCATTTCACAAAATTGCTTGGTGTTTCCTACAATCGGATCGTTCTCAAAAAAGTTTCCAGTATCTGGGGAAGCTGTTCGCGGAAGAATAATCTAAACTTCAATCGGAAGTTGATTATGGCGCCACATGAAGTGGTGGATTACGTCGTCGTCCACGAAGTCTGCCATCTAGTCCATCACCATCATCGGAAGGTCTTTTGGGATTTGGTGAAAAGCCTAGAACCAAACTACAAAGAACGCATCCTTTGGCTGAAGAAAAACCAGTACCTTTTGACTATCTGACCCCCAAGGCGGTGAGCAGCAGGTAACGGGACGAAAGGGTTTTGTCCAGCGAAATATCTCGTTTTGATGTCTTCAGTTCCTTCGCCTCGGCGAAGCGGTCTGTGAATAAAGCGTAGAACGTCCCCGCGTAGTAGCTGGAGCTATTTTTCAACAAATTATCGGCCAGCGTTTTGTACGCCTCCACCTGAAGAATGTTAGCGTTCAGGAAGACAGTTTTTGTGCTGTTATCACTTCCAATTACAGTTTCGGCCAAGTCGTCAATATCCTTCCAAACATCAATTATGGCCTCAATCTGATCCGTTTTATTATTTTTGTACGCTTTGATCGCCAAACCTGAAAGTAATTCTCTCAGCTGTCTAATCGCCACTATTCTTTTACTTTTTGGTTGGGCTTCTGACCTAGCCACCGCCATCAAATTCTTTTTATCCCAGTTCGGGATCAATCCATTAAGAATAGACAAATCCTCATCAAAGGAACGATCTGAAGTTTGAGCATCATCGGGGTATGTATCTACCTGATTTGGACTAATCAAATTCCCCCTCTCCTCCGTCCAATTAGTCTGATCTTCATCCATATCGCCGACGAAAAGCTGATATTTTCCCGTCTCTCCGTTTGCCTCGACCGTCGTCGTCAATGCATGATCGCTATACCCGGGTAGAAAAAATAATTTTTCATCCGCTAGATATATCCCCAAGCTCCCATCGCAGACGTCGGTTTCGTCGCAAACATGCAGTGTCCCCGGTGACCGTAGAGACGCGATGAAAACACTTTTTCTGGAGTCGGGCGTGACATCGGTCACAACCTTGCTCTTGTCCAGTCCCAGCTCGTCAAATATCTTCTCGATACCAGTTTTATTACCAACAATTTCTTCATGGTTTGTCCCGATCAAACTTTGATTGGTAAAACTAGCCACCGCGCTAAGCGACAATACCGCCCCGTCTCCATCATTCGTCGTTTCAAAGGCAGACCCTGTCGGCTTCCCATCCTCCCATTGGCCCTGAGTTTTCTCTAACCAACCACGGTCGACCACTTTCAGAAAACGATCGGTTTGGTTACTATTTCCTCCGTTAGCCCACAATACCCCCGCGATCGTCGCCGTATCGTTGTTCAGATCATTCAAGGTCAGATTCTTTTGCAAGATTGAACCAGAAGAGAGCAAAATATCGTTTTTCTTCAGAAAATCAAAGGTCGGAAGAATATCTTTGGTTCCCGGCGCCAGTCTTCTCACTACAGCCACGCGGTTTTCTCCCGCTTTCTGGTTCAATTTGATCATTAGTTCCAGAGCTGCTCTTTGCCACCAAACATTTTTCCAAACCGTCGCCCCTTCCCAGAGACCATAGGAGTCAATTAGACCCTGATGAGGACTGCCAGCGGTGATGATCTTGTCAATTTTATCGGTACCGATTTTCTGACCATAAGCTCTAGCCACCAAACCGCCGTAGCTATGCCCGATGAAATCAATTTTGTCAGTCGCCCCGATTTTCCCTTGACTCACCAACCCATTCACATAATTATCAAGATCCACAGAAAGGTCGTTGAGCCCTTTTCTCCAATCGTAGCCAAAAACAAACAGGTTCTTGTCTTTCTCATAACCCGCGTTAACCAATGAATTTGTCAGGTTGTCATAAAGGTCAATGAAACTCGGCACCTTCCAATCAGTTCCCGTCTCTCCCTTCAAAATCGCCCCGAAATCCCAACTCCCCCCCACCCCCGGAATCACAACTATCGGATTCGTTTCAGAAGTAGACAATGGTCCAGACTTTATATAATCAATCTTCAGCCTTCCCCATGGGAGATTATTTACGGTCTGGAATTCACCGACCCATATATTAGTTATTTTCTTAGTACTCTGTTCCGATTCAAAAACTAATAAGTTATCGATAAAAAGTTTGTAAGACTTATTTGAATATTCCAATCTTGCCGTATTCCAAGTATCAAACGTTCCATAGTAGGCTGCGGCATAGTACTTATCACTCTGGCATGATATATCATCAATTGGACACACCGCCGACCCTATCCCGTATGTGGGAAACTGACCAGGCCACACGACAAAAATATAGTCAGAATCTGACAGGGGGTTGCTTCTATAATCAACCGGTAGGTTATCACTTAAACCAATACCGTATCCATATTTTGTATCTCCAGCGAATTGATATTTGAATTCGATATAGTAATCGTCATCTGGCAAAGTAAAATTATTGGGAAAAATATACGGGAAACCCACGTTGTTAATAGCTTCTAAAGTCAAGACACCATTGTCAGTAATGACCCTTCCTCCATGTGAACTAACCGTCCAACCGGCGAGTTCAGAATCAGAATCGAAGTCGTAATCCAGGTCGGTTGCGTATAATTGGTTGGAAAACCCCACTGATGACAAGAACAATAAAGAAAAAATTAAAACTAATTGAACAATCTTAGTAAACATTAATCCTTACTACAGCCTACAAGAAAACCTAAAATGTTGTCAAGTAAATATAATAATTCAATATCGATAATAATAGTCACGTATAACTCAGAAGATCATATTGATCGATGTTTGAGATCACTACTATTACACGAAAATAGATATATTAAAGAAATAATTCTGATAGACAACGCCTCTACAGACGACACGTTGAAAATTGTTTCGAAAGTAAAGAATTTGAAAATCAAGGTATTGAAACAAAAGAATAATATTGGTTTTGCTTCATCAGTAAATATCGGAATCAAAAAGGAAAAAGGTAAATATATACTCTTAATTAACCCAGACACAGAAATACTGAAAGAATGTTTTTGCAATTTAATTAAATCAGTTGAAGTTGAAAGAGGAGGTATTTCTGGAGGGAAAATGATTGGAAAAGGAGGGCTCGTACACAACACTCACGTAAGAAATCCAAATCTTCTGATTGGTTTATTCGATTTTACAAACTTAAAAAAAATCTTCCCAAATAATCGATGGCACAAAAAGTTTTATTATTTTGACTCAAAATCAAATGGTTTAGACATGGAGGTCGACGCGGTTTCTGGAGGTTTCATGTTGATCGATAAGAGGGTTATAAATAAGATTGGGAATCTAAATGAAAATTTTTTTATGTATCTTGAAGATATTGAATACTGTAACAGAGCAAGAAACGAAGGATTCCGGGTAATATATTGTCCTAGCGCGGTCATTTATCACGAAGGCGGAGCAAGTAGTAGGAATAAAGATAAAATAAACTTTAATGCATGGCTGTGGTCAAGGAAATATTTTTTTTGGAAAAATAACTCGCTGTTAACAAACCTTATTATCCAGCCAATCTTTTATATTGATGATTTTGTGATGAAAATATGGAGAAAATTGAGATGACTAAAATTTCGATTGTCCGGGGGGCGTTTTTGAACCCGTTTGAACTGCAGAATTATTATCCGCTCAAAAACAAATATGATCTGCGGGCGATATCGTCGATGCACCCGATTTCCGAGGACATCGAAATTCCCCTGACCAAGACCTACGCCCTCACCGATCTCCCCAACTTCCCCTTCAAATTTCCAATCCTCAATCGACTCTCGGTTGACGCCCATTATCTGCTCGGTCTCGAACAACTTCTAAAAGGTTTTGACATCGCCCACGTCGCCGAGACCTACTACCACTACACCATCCAAGCCATCAACGCCAAGAAAAAGGGGTATGTCAAAAAAGTCATCAGTACCGTCTGGGAAATCATCCCGGGAAATAACGAAGGAATCTGGGGGAGGCAGTGGTTCAAACGGCAGGCATACGCCGGAGTCGATCATTTTCTGGCCGTCACCGGTCTGGCCAAAAGGGCTCTGCTCGAAGAGGGCGTCGACGATAAGAAAATCACGGTCATTCCCATGGGCGTAGACCTGAAAAGATTCAAACCACGCCAAATCACAAATCACAAATCACAAATCACAAATATATTATTTGTTGGTCGTTCGGTGCCGGAGAAGGGGATTGGGGAATTAGCCGAAGCTTGCCATAGACTCAGAGAAAAATATCCAAATTTAAAATTGACTATGGTGGGGGATGGTCGAGTCCCCTACTCCCAAATTCACGAAGAGTATCAACGAGCGGACATTTTCTGCCTCCCAAGTAAAACTACACCTCATTGGCAAGAGCAGTACGGCATGGCTCTGGTCGAGGCAATGGCCTGTGGCCTGCCCATCGTCACCACCAGAACCGGCGCCATCGGAGAAGTCTGCGGTGACGCGGCCATCTATGCCAAACCGGCCGACGCAAATGATTTACAATCAAAGCTGGAGCGGTTAATCGAAAGCGAGTCCTTGAGGAGAACCCTTGCCGAAAAATCGAAAGCCCGGGCCAAGGCCAGATACGATTGCCAGAAGACAGCCAAGGCCATCGATGAGCTCTATAGAAAAGTCCTATGGGAATAAAACGCACCTTCATCAAAAACACCTCCCTAAATGTCATAAGCTACATCTATCTTTCGGTTGCGGCCATAATCAGCATCCCCATTCTGATTCACGCTCTGGGTGTCCAAGCTTTTGGTCTTTACACCATCATTACTTCCATTATGCCCATTCTCTCAGCACTGGACTTCGGCCTCGGTCTGGCCGTGATCCGCTATCTGGCCCTGCCGAATGTCAGTGACGAGAAAAAGGCAGGGGTCTGGCAGACATCCTTCTATTTTTTCACTTTCGTCGGTCTCGCCCTCTTTTTTGTCGTCATCGCTATTTTCTATCTTTACGTTTTCAAAATTCCTGCCATCAATGCGATCATCGGCTCCAATAAACTGCCAATTATGTTTGTCGTCGCCCTAACCATGCTCGTGAACCACCTCAATACCCACTTTCTGACCCTGCCTCAAGCCAGACACCGCTTCGATATTTTTAGTTTGAACGCCTTTGTCTCCGGCACCGCCAGCACTTTAATTACCGCCGCCGTCGTCCTCATCAAGCCCGACCTATTGCTCGTTTTCATCACTCAGCTTTTGGGCGTCTCCACCACCGCCACAATTTTGTATTTTTATGCCAAAGGTCAATTCAAGCAATTAAATTTCCCCCGGTTCTCTCTTGCCTCATTCCGTGAAATTATCGGTTTTGGTCTCAAGAGTTTTGCCGGGAAGGTCACCAGTTCCCTCGAAGCCAATGGCCTCAATCTTATTATCGCCGCTTATGTTTCTCTCAAAGCCGTCACCTATTTCTCGATTCCCCAGTCGCTCATTATCAAGGCCGCCGGCGGTATCTCCATGCTCACCCTTTCTCTCTTTCCTCTCTCAACCAGTCTCCTCACCAAAGAGAGCTTTCCCAAACTGAAAAAACTCATGCTCTGGTTACAGGGAGCAGTCGTGGCCGGAACATTCTTTGGCGTTGCCGTCATCTTTTTCATCGGTCGTCCCCTACTGACACTTTGGCTGGGTAACCCCGATCTTGTCAGCAATGTCTACCCCTTACTTCAGATCCTCTCAGTCCAGCTGTTCTTTGTCGCTCTGACGCCAATGCCCACCGCCATTCTTGAGAGTATGAACTATCCGGGGACCACCTCAATCTTTGCTTTTCTCACCGTCTTCTTGGAATTTATTTTCCTCATTTTCTTCCTTCCTCGTTTTGGCATCACCGGAGCCGCATATGCTCTCTCCCTTAGTGCCATGGTCAGCGTTCCTCTCTTCCTCACCGTCTTCCTCTACCGTTTCCGCAAATACGAAAAGACCCTTGGGCCTATAATAGCTTGACAGGGGGAGCGTGGGGTATCGTTTAAGTTAAGTCTGCAGTATCTTAATTAGGGTTTCGAGACATTGAGGGAGTGAATACCGGCAAATTGAATGTGGGGCTCTCGTTTTTGACAAAGATAGAGACCTTAACTGGACAATTATAGGCTACTATGATAATATGTCGGGATGTCTTTTAAATATCCTAAAATTAGCTTCATTATCCCCACAAATAGGCATGAGGTAGATTGGTTAATTAAAGTTATCCTTACCATGCTTCCTGATGCCCAAATTACAGTGGTTGATGATGGAAAAGGACTGGGCAAATCGGCAAAGCGTAATGTCTCAATAATCAGGCATAAAAGTAATTTGGGTCTTGCTCAATCTCTGCTAGACGGATACCAAGAAGCACTTCTCACTGAACCGGATTTTATTGTCAGGGCCGATGCCGACAAAGAGTACCCAATTACTCCCATAAGGGAGCTGGTTGGCCGATTGGATGATTCTCCCGATTGTGGTGGGGCATACGTTGAAACAAAAAGAACTATTCGAACAAGCGGTTTAATTGATGGGTTATTTCATAACGTTTTCGGTTTTGTTGAGGGTCTATTACTTCTCGGTAAGCCAATGCACCAACACAGCCCAGGGCTTCACATCTACAAAGCCGAGGTTGTAAGAAACTTCCTTCCGAAACTTGAGCCGATTGTCAAAAAGTATCAACTCAAATGGGGTCTAGACCTTGTATGCCTGGCATTGGCCCAAGAAAGCGGAAAACTCATTCAATTTACTGCGGATAATCCTGACTGGAAAGAAAGGCGTCCTTTACACAAAATAATCTCTCAAGCGATTCACGCTACAAAAGTCATATCTGCAATGCGAAGGTACGGTTATAATCAAGACTCAGTTATAAACCCGGAATCAAGTTTCTGGCATAACCGGCGGCTAACTTATCAAATTTGGCAATTTTTTCTCTCAGGAATATTTGCTTTTGTGTATCCGTTTTAAGCTCCTCCTTTTGCATCATTAAACTGACGGCTTTTATCAGCTCCATCATGGTTGCCAGTCTTCCAGTAGGATAACCCTTAGTAAACCAATGTTCCTTACTCATTTGTTTTTCATGCAAACGATAATTCACCAATACTTCCTTTATAAAGACCAAATCAAATTTGTCGGCAATTTTAATCCACATATTAAAGTCGAATGAGTTGAAACATAACTCATCCGTAAACAAACCAACCTTCTCAAAAACATTTCTCCTCAAGACCACTGTTGGAGCTATCGTTACGCAACATCCTTTCTTAATAGAGTACATCAGGTAATCCGAGCCTCTTATTAAACCCTCATTTGGAAATAATTCTGACCAAATGGAAATGTAGTTTAATTGTGGGTCAACCTTGTTAGCTTGAGTATAGCTCATCATTGCTGTCGGATTTTTCTCCAGCGCTAAGATTGATTTACTCAAAAAGCCTGGCAACATAACATCATCATCATGAAAAATTGAAAGAAATGGGGTCTGACATAGTTCAATTGCTTTATTCCAATTACCTATAATTCCAAGGTCATTTTCATTTCTTACATACTCCACTTCTCTCTTTCCTATTTCGTCAACAACTGGTTTTATCTCTACATCTGACGCATTATCAATCACCACAATCTTCTTATCATTGAAATCCTGTTGCATTACGCTTGCTAACGATTGGCGCAAGTATTCCGGCCTGTTTTTTGTTGGAATCGCAACTGTCAGGCGAGTTTTATTTCCAGTCATAGTTGTATATTAAGGGTATCAAATAATTATTGACATAGTTCTCGGCAGAATATTCCTTGAGCCAAAACTGACTCAACTGTTCTAATTGGGTTTTTGGAAAGTCGTTGACTCTTTCTTTCAATCGGAAGAGAGCTCCTCTTAGTCCGTCTTCTTTTATTAACTCTCCATATAATTTACCCTCTTTAATCCATTCCCCGATACTTGTTCCATCATAGGCGATTACTGGCATACCTATCATCCCGCACTCCACAGCAATTCCTGATAGGCGAATTGAATAGTGTTTTGAGTAGTGCAAAACAAACACCACGTCACAGCTTCTTAGCTTCTTATAATACTCTTCGCTATCTAGAGGACCAGAGTTCACTTCGACGGATTTTCTTGCTAAAAGTGTTACCTTTAGATTGCGAATCTCATTTAATTCATCGGCTGAATAACCTCGTGGGTTTTGAATCTGAACAACGAATCTGAAATCATTGAAATCGTTACTTTTAGATGCTTCTTCGGTAAAACGTAGGAACTCCAGAAGTCCTTTTTCTTTTCTGCCATCTCCTAAAAATCCCAGGGTCATTTCTTTCTTGAATTTTCCGTCTCTTTTGAAATTAGTCGAGGGAGCAAACGGAACTGAAAACATAGAGGGTCTATATCCCGAAACATCAAATATTTTTTCGGCTAACAAATGAACTGGGGTTATCACTATCTTTACCTTTTCGTTATTTAGATTACCAAGCACTTCTTTATATTTTTCGCCAAGTTTTTTTCCGGCTTCCTCGTTAAAAATCATATCTGCATTAACAAGTGGTGGATAGTATTGATGCAATTGCAGGATAAATCTAGGAGAGTTATTTATTTTTGATACAGCATTGGCGGCTTCGATATCTCGGAGATGAGCGGTTGTGAATACCACCACATCCGCTCTTCCTAGTTGAAATTTGTCCACCATTGCTTCCAAATCTTCAATCACTATCTTGACCTCTCCCTGCTCAAAGCACGACAGCCGATACATCGGTTTGACTGACGGGAGATAACCAAAAACATTTTTGTCAGCATCGATATGACAAACAAAATCAACTTTAGCTTGTTTTTGACTATCAGCAAAATAACCAGCTAGTGCTTTTGTGGCCTCAAAAACATGGCCGGAGACTGTCTTCAAATTAGGTTCAACAAAAATAATTTTCATATTTGTTGACCTTCTTGTAACAATTCGTCTCTTAACCCTTCGGCGGCCATTAAAGCCCAATCTCTTATTTCTTTGCTCACACTTTTATCCTTTCCAAGTGCTACAACATTCGCCAATTTGTAATGTTTAAGCGAGTTGATATTTACAAAATCTATATCGTCCCTCACGGTTGTTTTTCTATTACTAACTCTTGATTGGAACAAATCTTCTAAACTAATCCCGGCGAGTTCTTTTCCGGCAATTTTGTTACTGACTTCTTCCCAAAAACGTTGTCCACAGATGGCCATTCCGGACCATCTTACCCCATGGTCTATGTGGTCTGATGGCTGTTTGACTATGGCGCAAACCTCACCAGTTTCAGTTCTTTGAATAATACCGCCCATTTTCAACTCGAGCTTGCTGATGGGTACTGAGCCGAATAATACATCACCAATCCAGTCATCATCTGTTAGGTCGAAAAAGGGATTATCAATAAAATATATGTCGCTTAAAACTAACACGAATTTTTCTAAATCCGTCCTTATTTGGGGAAGCATCATCAGAGCGTCAACTACGGACTTACTATGACCTTCGTTGACCATGACCTCAATATCCATGTTCAGAATCAATCTCGTCGACAAGGGACTTTATCTGGTCTATAAATTCCTGTCTTGTGGAAATAATTATTCTATTGGAAGCTTTGGCTTCCCTTATCATTCTTAGGGTTCTTAATAGAATAATCTCCCCATTAATTGGCAAAATGAATTTCGGAATCAACTTACCTACCTCACCCATTCTTGAACCCTTACCACCGGCCAAAATCACTATGGGTAACATACTTCTACTTAGTTAGTAACTCCCCATAAAAACCTTCTTCAGATGGTAAATTTTTCATTTCTGATATTCTGTGCGCTGTAATCACATAGGCTTTCTCTATATTTATTTGCTTCAAAAAACCGATATCGTGAGAAACTACCAGCATGGCACCTTCAAACTGACTTAAGGCATCGATAATAATTTGGATGTTGTCTCTATCTAAGTTATTAGTTGGTTCATCTAGAATGAGCATGTCAACTGGTGACACGCTTGCCATGGCAAATGCCAGTCGAGCTGTTTCACCACCAGAGAGGCTACCAGCTAGTTTTTCAACTTCATGTTTTTCTCGAAAAAGTAGATTTCCTAAAGCCCTGCGTGCGGATTGCATATCTATACCCGGGTTGGCCAGATACATGTTCTCGATTAAGGATTTTTTTCTATCAATTTGGTCATAGCGTTGACTGATATAAAGGCCCGATAATTCCGGCATTCGAAAAATCTCTTCTCCCCTTAACCCAATTGTGGTGGATGTTTCAGTTAAAATCGATTTAACCAAAGTGGTTTTACCACTTCCATTTTCTCCAGCCAGCAATATTCGTTCTCCGTACTTTACTGTTAAATTTATTCCCTCAATTAGTTCAGTATTTTCGACAGTCAGTATTCCGTTTCTAATTTCAATTAGTCTCTTGCCTTTAAGCGTTTCGCCTTCAACCAGGTTTAATCTGGCCATTTTTCTCTTTTTCGCTTTATTTGCTTCAACCTTTTCTTTAGCTTCATCAATGTCAGCTTTTATACTTTCTCCCCTTCTACCAGCACTAGAGGAGGCCTTGTTCTTAAAATATCCTTTTTCAATTGTTGACATACTCCTGTCTCCCGCCAATTTTTTGCCGGTGCGTCTGGACCTTGCGGCCCTCTTTTGTTCCTTAATCATTGCTCTTTCAGACTGCGCTAACTCTTTCTGGGCCTCATTTAGCCTTCTTTCTCTTGACTCTTCTTCGATAGCTTTAGCCTGTAAATATTCCTGGTAATTTCCTCCAAATCTCTTGAGTTTGCCTTCTGACAATTCCCATACATCTTTGACCACCTGGTCTATGAAATGGACATCGTGCGACACGACCATTACACCACCAGGAAAGTGTTCGATGAAGTCACGCAGTACCTCTTTTGATGTAACGTCTAGGTGGTTTGTTGGCTCATCCAAAAGTAAAATCTCAGGTTCTTTATAAGTAGCCACAGCCAGTTTTAATCTCATATATTCGCCTCCACTTAGTTGTTTTAGACTGCGGGACATATCCGGAAGCTCACGACCGAACATCTTCTCGTAATGAAGCTGAATTTGCCACCACTCTTCACTCGACTTAGTAAGATATTCCATCAAGGTCAAGTCTCCTCGTTCATCTACTCCTTCGTCAAGTTGGTCAACATAGGCCGCAGAAGCATAATCCACTGTTCCTTTTGAGGAAGTGATAACACCAGCCAATATTTTCATTAGTGTCGACTTACCAACTCCGTTTTTCCCTACCAGGGCGATTCTGTCCCCCTTATTTACCGCCAATTCGATTCCATCAAAGAGTATCTCACCTGTAGGAAGAGTGTAACCCAAATTTTTAGCTACAACGACAGACCTTTCTTTTGGTATTAGCATTTCTTCTCTCATAAACTATTAATCATTTTATGATAGTCATCATTTGTCTTTTTGGCTAGATTTTCCCAATCAATTATCGGAGCCAAGTATGGCAAGTGAACGTGTGTTGCCAGAGAAGGTAGCGGGCCAATGAGCAATCTCCTTTTTCTGTAGTCTACATAACCACCCAGTTGTTGTAAACGCCTGAACAATTCTCTGTCATTGGGGCATTTTTTATCCTCTGGTGAATACTTCAGGTGTAAATCCATATCTTCTTTGAAAACTTTTCCAGTCACCATAAAGGTCATGCAACTTGACTCATGGGTTCTATAATGCGACTTAAGTGTAAAAAATGGCTTCTAGAATTGGACTTTTTTCCTCTTGAATCAAGCAAATATGTGTGCTAAGTTTCTAAAATGAAATTAAGCGCACCCTCTTTCGTAGGATTACAAGATGCCCGGAATGCGGAGGAGTTTCGAAAAGAAATGGACGAAGATCGGGTAAGCTAAGATATCGCTGTTTGGTCTGCAACAAGTTTTTTAGTCGCCAAAAACAGGGTTTGGTTTCCCTTTCCGACTTTCCAAAATTTCACCACTTGATCACGGGAGGAGTAAGCCGCAAGACTCTGGTCCAATCAAATCGGGTCTGTCGAAAAACACTTTCCGTTAAATTCAAACCCTTCTTCGACCAGCCAATTTCTCCCGAATCAACCTGGTCTTGTTTACCACCAGCTCTCACTAAAACGAACGACTCCTGGGTTCTAGGGATCGACGGCAAGTGGCTAAAAAGAAACGGGGTGGTCATGATCTACCGGGATGTGACCCACAAGGAAAACATCTTTTGGTCGTACTGGAGCAGTGAGTCGTACGGGGCGCTCTTTAACGACTTGGAAAAACTCATGGGGCTCTTGGATGGTCACCCTCCTTTTGAAGTCGTCAGTGATTGGAAGGGAGCGATTGTGGCCGCTGTGGCCAATTTTCTTCCCGATATTCCCCACCAACGTTGTCTGGCCCACGTCGTCCGGGAAACAAAGAGATTACTCCCCAAAAACAGCGGCCAACTAGCAACATCTGCCTTGCGGACAATTGCCAAATGGTTACCGCATGTTAAGACGGAGGAGACAAAAAGACGATGGTTGGCTGACCTAATCGAGTGGGAAAGAATCTACGGTTACCGACTCAGGGAGAAGACAATCAATCCGGAAACGGGAAAGAAGTGGTGGTATACCCATGGGAATTTAAGAAGAGCCTGGAGGTTGCTCACTGACGATTGGTATCCTTTCTTCATCCATCTTGACCAGCCGCTAATCCCGTCATCCAACAATTCACTGGAGGGAGTCAATTCTCAAATCAAGAAACAACTCGGTAATCACAGGGGGATGAAGACCCCTCAACAGGTTTCCTTTCTCTTCTGGTATCTTGCCTTTACCAGAACAAAAAGCAAACCGGACCTGAAGAAAATATGGGACGGGTGGAAAACATAATTTTTCGCTGGATTAGAAGCCGTAAATGTTACTTAAACTACCCATTACTTTAGTTACCCCCACACACCCAAGATGAACGGGAGGGTAGAAAGACTAATCCAAACTGTCGAAAGTGAATTCTTTGACTATCAGGATGATCTTTTGCCAAACATTGATGAAATCAACAAAAGATGTGAGGTCTTCAACCACAAATACAACCACCAGAGATATCATCAAGCCTTGGGCTACCAAACACCGGCTACCTATGTTACAAATTACCTTAAACAGAAAGGAGAACAACCGTTCTCTATCTAGGTGTCCAGGACAGACGTTCAGTTTGTGGGCAATGGCTCATTCGTTGGCTGGAATTCGATTAGCTTGAGTCGTGACCAAGGTGGAGCCAACAACACCATCCCGGCGGAGAAGTTCACCTTCCGACCCGACCTCCTCATCAACGCACCGGAGTCAATGAGAATGGCGAAGTATATCTGGAGGAGGCGCTAGACAAATTTTCTTTTGTAGTAATGATACGTCCAAAGAAGAAAAAGGTAAGGGTAGAAAAACAGCGTGTAGACTATCGGAACAACGTTCTTGGGAAATTTTAACCATTTATTTATGAAAGTTATTTGGCTTCGGAAGCTAATCAAGAGTTTATCGGTCGGCTTTCTAAACGAGGACGATGTGAGGTGATCAACCACCACTCTAGAATCAAGCAAAATCTTGAAACCGGCTCGTTTGGCGGCTAGACAATAGTCAACGTCTTCTAAATACATAAAATACCGCTCATCCAACAATCCCACTTTTCTGAAAACCTCCGTCTTGATCAGGGCGCAGGCAAAGGTGACAAACTCAGCACCTTTCGCTCTTTTGTTTTTTGGCAGCCGGCGGATATTCAAGTGAGTCGCCTTGCCGGTCTTCCAGTCAACCTTGCCTTGCAGACCAAAAAATGTTTCACCTTTTTGCTGGTGCCGGATCGCCGGCGCGATAATCATCGCTTTCTTGTCTTGTGAGAGACTGGAAAGAAGTGGTTTCAAAAATCTTTTTCCCACCGTTACGTCCGGATTGATGATCAGGACGTAACCCGCACCCTGTTTCATGGCGTAGTGGATACCCGTATTATTGCCTTTGGCAAAGCCGAAATTTCCGGTGTTTCTGATGACCTTAATTTTCGGCAATACTTTTCTAAAATAATTTACCGATAAATTGTCTGGCGAATTATCAATGATTAAATATTTGGTCCCAATTGGCGCATCAGATTTCATCAAATTTGAAATACACTTTTCAGTATCCAAAAAATGCCGATAGTTGAGAACCAAGCAGAAGATTTTTGGGTTCATTTGCTATATCATAACCCCAAATGAAAACGCTCCACGTGACCAACCGGATTTATCCGGAATTTAATGGCGGCAACGAGATCCATATTTATGATCTTTGCCATGAATTGGCCAGTGCAGGAGAGAAGACCGTCATCTTCACTCAAGTCAGTGACGCGAAAATAGAAACAATTACTACCAATATCAGGAGGGACGGAAAACTAAAAATTTATTCTCTACGGCTAGCACCTCTAACCAGCAAAATCAGACTGCTCCGGTCTCTCTTCAGCAAAGAATACCGGCTAGTCAAATTCTTTCTTGAGGTTATTCAGAAAGAAAAACCGAATATCGTTCATTTTCACCACCTCATGGAACTCTCTCCACTACTTCTTGTCATCTGCCGTTTCAAGGGAATTCCTCATCTTCTCGACCTCAATGATTACTGGTTCATCTGTCCCGGGACTTATCTTCTCTGCCGTGGCAAAATCGGAAAATGTGCCGGAAGTTGCGTCTGGAAACAACCAAAATCCATCAAAGCAGTTCTCTTGGCAAAAACAAAACAAAAAAGTCTGCTTCGCTTGTATGGTTATCTCAAAACCATCTCTCACCGAATATTTTGGAATTTGATTTTAAACCACACCGATACTACTCTAATTGCCGTCTCCAATCGGGTCAGAGAAATTCATGAGAGGTACCATCTTCACGGAATCAAAATTATCGTCAAATATAGTGGTATCAAAGTGGAGAGACTATTCGCGAGAAAGATCGATCAAAAACTCTTGCGGGTTGGTTATATCGGTGCCCTGATCGAAGCCAAAGGGGTCAGGGTCCTCATCGCCGCCTTCAGAAAATTAAAGCGCAAAAATGTCAGCTTAACCTTATTTGGACAAGACGGGTATGGTGGAAACAAACTGACCCAGATGATCGGCGACGACCAAAGAATCAAACTTGGCCCGGCCTTTGACCATCAGGACCTACCCAAGATCTTATCGAATCTCGATCTTCTGGTAATTCCATCCATCTATGAAGAAGCTTTTTGCCTCGTCCTCTCCGAAGGCTTGGCCGCTCACCTGCCGCTAATTGTCAGTAATATCGGTGGCATGGCCGAAAGGATCGTCGACAAGAAAAATGGCTTTTTGATAAAGCCGGGCAGCGTCGCCGACCTCGCCCGAAAATTAGACGATATCCTCGGTCATTATCAAGATGTCACTGCAAATCTTGATTACTCACTGGGCCAATTCACTCTCGCCGACGAAACAAAACAATTACGCTTGATTTATAACGTCCTCAACTTCAAAGAGGAACAAGGCACGGTTACCGTTTTGGGTGGGCCACTGCGCGGATATCATTTATTTCTAGCCCCCCAGAAAGGGCTTTTCTGGCAGGATATGGTTTTGGGGATTTATGACGGCTTCATTTACGACTGGCTCAAAGAGCACTTTGATCTGACCAACGAAGTGGTTTGGGACATCGGCGCCCACGTCGGTTATCACTCCTTAGGTTTTGCCGCACTTGTTGGTGAGAAGGGGAGAGTCATTGCCTTTGAACCAAACCAGTATAACCAAAAGAGATTGGCTAAAAATCTGGATCTCAATCCCAATCTAGTCAAACGAATCAAGATTATCAGGGCGGCACTGTCCGACAAGAACGGGACCGTTGAATTTATCATGAGCAGTGAGGTCGAAGACACCAGAAGCAGCGGCAGTCACCTCGGCGGCATAATACCCCCAGAAAAACCATCCGTCTATGAAGGTTTTAAGAATACAAAAGTAAAGACTTATCGTGCCGATACCCTAGTAGCTAGAAAAATCGTGCTACCTCCAAGTGTCATAAAAATCGATGTCGAAGGCGCCGAGGAGTTAGTCATCAGGGGTGCGGAGAAAATCATCAGCAAACACAAGCCAATCTTATTTATTGAAGTCCATGGCATCCTTCAGATGTATGCCTTGGGGAAAATTCTCACCAAACTAAAATATAAACTCGAATTACTCGACTCCGACGGGGGATCATCAAGCAGATGCTTCGTAGTGGCCACCTCCTTCAAACTAGTACAATAGGCCTTAAATGGGATTGTCAGTGATTGTTCTAACCAACAAGAAACCGGTAGAGATTAAAAGAACACTTGACTCAGTGTCTTTTGCCGACGAAGTAATTCTGATTCCAGATCGGAAGGTCCCGCTGACTGACTTTTCGGCGGCGAGAAATTCAGGCTTATCAAAAGCCAAAAACGACTGGGTCCTCTTTGTTGACGACGATGAAGTTGTCAGTCGGGCACTAGCAAAGGAAATAAAAGCAGCGATAAAATCAACCACCGAATTTTCCGGATACTACCTGAGGCGACTCGATAAATATCACGGTCAAGTACTTCACCACGGCGAGACGGGGAATACGAAAATAATTAGATTGGGGAAAAAATCCGCCGGCAGATTCTTTCGTTCCGTTCACGAAGTTTGGAAGATAAACGGACGTGTCGGTGCACTAAAAAACGCTTTAATTCACGAAAGAGGGGAGTTAGTCGCGCCATTCATGGGTCGCATGATTCGCTATTCTCCTCTCGACGCAGGACAACTGAACCAAGAGAACAAACCCTTCGCCTATTGGCGCTTATTTTTGAATCCGAAAGCAAAGTTTATCCTCAATTATTTTCTCGAGTTCGGTTTTCTGGATGGCTACTTGGGTTTATTCCAAGCCTACTTAATGAGCGTTCAGTCATTAACTGTCCGCGTTTTCCAATGGCAAAAAACCTAATTAAACTTAATCTTTCTATCTTCATCGGCATAGCAGGCATTAATTTCCTGGGGGTATTTATGCCCGAACTCGGTTTCGATGCCCTTTGGTATCACCTCACCTTGAGCAAGCTCTTCTTGTCGAAACACCAATGGTACTTCCCCGGCGGTCTCTACTACTACTCCGCTATGCCCCGTCTCGGGGAATTGATTGGCCTACCCTTTCTCGCCCTCTTCGGTTATATCGGTCCGAAATTTGTTCAGTTTTTCTCAGGCTTAATCGCCAGTTTACTCATCTACCGACTGGCCAAAAGATTTACCCAGGACAAACTCCTCTCCCTCACTGCCGTCAATCTTTTTTACGCCACTTGGCTCGTTAGCTGGCAGAGTAGCAGCGCCTACGTCGATCTGATCCGCACCCTCTTCGAACTCTCCGCCCTATTCATAATTCTTAAATCAAAATTCTTAAATCATAAATCAATACTACTAGCGGGTTTATTTATGGGTTTTGCCATCGGTGTCAAATGGCACGCCCTAGGGACACTGGCTTTACTGTCATTTATTTTTACCCCGGCAATAATTCCCATAGCTTTATTGATCGCCTTTCCATGGTTTCTGATCGCTTTTCACTTTACCGGCAACCCTCTTCATCCCTTGTTTGAACGCTTTATGACCACCACCCAACTCGCCCAAGTTGAACCTCATTTTTACGCGCCCCTTTCCATCCTTCGTCGCATTATTGCGTCCCCCATCTTTCTCACTCGACCCGCCGATGATTTTCTTTCTCCAGTAACCGGGGTGATTTATATGATTTCATTTTTTGGCCTAATTTCTTCAAACAAAATCATCAGAAAAGTTTCTCTTTTTGGCATTCTTGGTACCTTCATGTTTCTATTAATTCCGCCACCCTCAACTCGCTATTTCTTGCCCTATTTTCCCGCCATAATCATCGTTTCCGCTTACATTCTATCCCAACTCAAGAATATTTATTCCAATTTGTTTGTCGTTATCTTTACCCTCTCCGCCTTCTTAATTTTTGGTCTTCGGCTTTATGCTTTCGCCAAATACTTGCCTTATCTATACGGAAAACATTCCCTCAATCAGTTTCTCGCCAGCCAAAGTTATCGTCTTCCCGATACCTTTATCGACGCCGATGACTATGTCAAAAATAATCTTTCACCCAGCGCCAGTTATGCTATTAGTTCTCTCCACAATCTTTATTATTTCCCCTACAACTTCGATCACGAAAGCTTTGCCGGGGGAGATATAGAATACGATTATCTTGTGACAAAAAATACCGACCCAAAATCAATTGACGGAGAACTGCTTCATACTAACGAATTGGGAATTCAAATATTTAAACTATGAAATATCGTCATCTTTTTATTTTCCTCTTCCTATTTTTATGGATCTTTCTCGGCCTTTATCTTGCCCGGGTCGAGTCGCCCACCTTTGATGAACCGATTCATCTTAAAGCCGGCTACCTCTACTCGACAGGGGATTACAACTTTGACCCCATCGACCCCCCCCTCTTTCGCAGCGTCGTCTATACTCTCGGGAAGCAAATCGAATCCATCACCGGATCCTCAAACACTCTTTTTCCGTATCGGGCCGTCGTCGTCATCCTCACCGGACTTGCCCTCTGTCTTCTCCTTTGGCCGCTTTTTTCGCACTCACTCTTTTCCGGCCTGTTGGGGAGTGTTCTCTTTGCCTATGAACCGAGTCTCATTGCCCACAGCCACTACTTCACCACCGATGCCATTTCCGCCCTTACTTCAGTCATAGCCTCCCTCCTGATATTGAAAGGTTTCTGGAAAACCAAGCGCCAATTCTTTATTCTCTCTCTTATTTTTGCCTTAGCCGTTTCTTTGAAAGTGGCCACTTTGGCACTACTATTACCGGTTTTATTAATCAAACTTCCCCGTCTTGGCAAAAGTCGGCTCGTTTATCTAACCCTAACTACTCTCATTATTATTTTGATCACCTATGATTTCCATTTTGGAGGCTATCTTCGCGCCCTCAAAGAAAACATTCTCTTTGGTTGGCGGGGACAACCGATCTTTTTCACTGGTAAACTTTTCTCCCACGCACCATTTTACAAGACTCTAGTCGTACTTCTTTTAAAGACCACCCTTCCGATTCTAATTCTCACCTCTTGGTCACTAAAGAAAGGCAAAAATATTGGTGCCTATCTTGCTATTTTCATCATCATAGTTTTGGTTAATTTACTCAAACCGCTAAACTTCGGTATGCGCCATCTGCTTCCGGCCGAAATCGCCCTGATTCTCATCGCCTCCCACGTCAAGCCAAAGACGATCACGAACTGGATGGTCTTTAGTCTGCTTATCATCTGGCAGATAGTCTCATTCCGAAATGCACTCCCCCAAACCATTACCTACACCAACGAGCTTTCGCGAAAACCATTTCAAATTTTTACCGACTCAGATTATGACTGGGGTCAAGGCCTGCTCCTACTCGGGCAGGAGCTCTCACGCAAAAACATTACCGGTTATCAGCTCGCCTATTTTGGGAACGTCGACCCCTTATTATATCTGGGAAAATACGAAAGAATTCACGACGAAAATCCGGTTGGCACCCTACCGACCCAAAAGGTTGATTATTCCAAACCGACAATTATTAGCGTCACCTGCTATTATCTTTGTGGCTATTACCAGGATCCAATATTTTCCCAAAAACCAAAACAACTGATCTCCCAATCATTCTTCTACCTCCCATGATCAACTTATTATTGATAATTTCCATCTTCGTTTGGCCCTTCGGCCAACTCCTTCAATTAACTCCGCTGGGGTCTCCACTTCATCTCCAGTCACTTGACATCATTTCGGCTTTATTGTTTCTTTCTCTTTTTATCTCTTCCTCTCGGAAAAAAATTACCCAAGACCCTCTCTTCAAACCATTAGTAATTTTTTGCTTGGTCGCCCTCCTATCCCGGGGAGATCCAGCCTACCTACTCCGCTTCGTTTCCTACACTTCGTTCTATTTTGCCTTTCGGGTCGTCGAGTTTCGACGCTATTATCCCTACATTGTCATTTCCTCCATGATCTTCATGACCATCGGCCTTCTTCAATATTTTATTCTACCTGACACCCGGTTCTTGACCTATCTTGGGTTTGACGATCACTATTTTAGACTGATTGGAAGTCTTCTCGACCCAAATTTTACCGGTCTTGTTCTCGTCGTATTTATTCTTCTTGCCCCGAAATTATTTTTCCTGCTTCCCCTGATTGCTCTTGCCCTGACTTTCTCCCGCGCTTCATTTCTCTCCCTCGGAGTTTCCCTAATCTATCTTGCCGCCGTGAAAAAGCAGTTCCAGCTTCTACTCCTACTTCTAATTCTTGGTATCGCTCTCTATTTTGTCCCCAAACCATTCGGCGAAGGCGTGAATCTCTTTCGGACCTTCTCAATTGTCAGTCGGCTTGAGAATCAAAGCCAAGCCCTCGCCATCTTTGCCCAGAATCCAATCCTGGGGGTTGGCTTTGGTCCGCGAAAAATCGACAGTAGTTTTATCTTTGTTTTGACTACTACCGGCGTTGTTGGTTTTGTCAGTTTCCTGGTCTTTTTGAAAAAAGCCTGGAAGCAAACCGCCGACCCGCTCGTCAAAGCCGCCCTCCTAGTCATTCTGGTCCACTCACTTTTTAACAACAGTTTCTTCTATACCCCGGTCCTCGCTCTTTTCTTTTTACTTCTGAATTTTCGCTCTAGTAGGTCAGCTTGATCTTCACCGTCCTCTCGACCGTATTTCCCGCTTTATCAGTAGCTTTGACTGAGACATTGTTATCGCCTTGGCTCAGACGAACGATTGAATTAAAGTTTCCGTTCGAGTCCAATCTGACATAGTTTCCATTGATAGTCACGGAAGCATCCGTCTTGCTCACCTTACCAGAAAAAGTTACATTTTGGTTGTTCTGACCAAACACCTCTGATCCGTCTTTGGGTGAATCGACGGTAATTTCAACTCCTTTGACGTCAAAATCAATTGTTTTTATTACAGATTGACTTGTATTTTCGGCCCCGTCTTTGGCCACCGCCTGAATTTTATTGCTCCCCGGACTCAATTTCACTTCCGTCTTGAATAATCCGCTGTCGTCACTATTGGTGTTCGTCGCCTCGGCGTCATTAAGTAGGATCTTCACCTCCACATTAGACTCCGTGTAACCTTCGATCTTAAGCGTTGCCGAATTAGTTGCCTCGGCCAAGGGTGAAAGGACAGGAATCTGAGGAGGCAACACGTCTTCGCTGGAATTGATATCCGTAGCCTTTTGGCCAGAGGGTCCGGCCAAAATATTTATAAACCAAGGCAATCCCCACTTGAACATCACTATTATTAGAACAATCGCCAAAACTCCCCACATCAGTCCCGAACCGCCCCTTCTCTTCCTCGTTGAAAATCTTCCTGCCATACCCCCATCATATATCAAACCCCCGGCTTCGCAACACGTCAAGCACTTGCTCTTCGGGCAAAGTGGCCATCATTTCGTCCAATTCCAATCTATATTGCTCCTTATCCCTAAATGCATCAGCAACTTCTTCAGGTTGATTGTGATAAGGTCTTTCGGCCATTTCTTTCAAGTAGTGAATTTTATCGATGACATTAAACCTAAACCTCTCATCCTGATGGGCGAGTTTTGTATAAATTTCTTTATCACCAGCGCAGCTCAAACTTGCATTTTCTCCAAATTGAATGGTTTGCGCAGGAGTAATATAATAACTTTTATCTGGACTGGTCGCCCCAATAAGAACTCCCGATCTAAGTTCAATGAACATATCGTATGAGCCAAAGGTTTCCTCTTCTTGGTGAACGGCCATAATACAGTGCCGATACGCTCTACCGCATTCGTCCAACCATCCACCATGTCCGTTCGCTTCCAAAGCTAAGTATGGAATTTGTCTCAACAAATGAATTTGTCGAAAGTAATATTGCCTGATTTCCCAAGCAGCTTGAGCAACAATTTTGTCAGCATTCTCCACAGCCTGATTCGGCCACTCAACGGACGCGACAATTTCTCTAAACTCTGGCCCACCCCGTTTGCTTTTAGCATTGGAAAGTCTAAACATTTGTGGTTCCCGGGATGACAATGGTGACGTGCCTCGGGGGCTTGGAATATTCAATCACCCCCAGCCTCTCAAGCTCTTGCATTACGTACAAGACAATATTATTTGACAAATCACCATCGTCATCAATAAATACTCTGACTATCTCCCTCAGTTCCCATGAAGCAATAGGCATTTCTGGGTTTTCAGCGTCTCTTTTCCGCAGGACGACCATAATCCCGTTGATAGCCTCCTGCCTCTTGATAACCAGTTCGCCTCTGATACGGGGACCAAGAGGAATCGCAGAAAATTCTTCAGTGGTCAAGCCGTATCTGAGAATGTCTTCTTCAGTTGGAATTAAATTCCGAATTCGTTGCAATTCAGCAATTTTTTCTTCCAATCTTGCGGCTCTTGTTGGTCTCTGCCACTTCTCGGTTCCGTTCATATCTATGAGTAATATATCACAGTATTTCCACAACTCTAGGCCCAACTATTTTCTGGTAGTCAGCAGATTTCATCGCCACCGAGAAGCTTCGATCTCCGGCGTTAAAAACAATTTTCTCGTTTTCGAAAAGTAGGGGATCGGCAACGACAGGAAGGTCAAACAGGTTCCCAAATGGCGGTACCCCTCCGGGAAGCACACCGTCGGTAATTTGAATGACCTCCTCTTCAGTCGCAAACCGGACATCTCGAGCCCCAAACAACTGTTTCACTTTGGTGAAATCAAATCGCCGGTCTCCCGGCAAAACCAGCATCACAAAAGATTTATCAGCCGCCGATTTTTTCACCCGCACAATCATCGCCTTGGCCCCTTGGGCCCGCGAGTACCCCGTCCTTACTTTCCCCGCCTCCTCGCTGGTTCTCACCGGCTCATGTTCAAAGGTCTCAAACCAATACCCCCCGTTCTTCAACAACTCGACGATTTTAGCTACCACCTTATGATATTCCATATCAATTACCCACGAGTTTTAGTTTTCTTGCGTTCTTCGATGAAATAACTTTTTTATCAGTTTTCAACTCAATTTCTTTTCGAGCATTACCAGCTACAGTTCCACCTTCTCTTGCCACCCCTTTATTCTCTGGAAAATTTTTCGGTTGTCTCTTTTGTGAAATTTCAGTTGTAGCTGTTTCTGCTAACATGTTCAAAACTAATTCCAAATTCGTCATATTATCTCTCAGGTTTTCTTTTTTCAACCCCTTAAGATTTTTGTATTCTTTGGTGGTTAATCCAGCCCAGGCCTGGGTTATTTCATTGGTCAAGATCGCAAATTCCAGTCCTTCTTTGACTCCTCGGTTTTCCCATTCGTCCGTCAAGGTTTTGCGAATTTCAATAGTTTTTAAACGTTGGTTGATCCATTCTCGGCTATAACCCTTTTGTAAATATGTTTTTAACGCACGATTAATGGCCAATTCCGGATCAGCAGTTTCTTCTAACCGTTCATAGCCTACTCGTGCTAACCAAAGTTTAAATGGTTCAGCGTTTGGAGAAGGAATTGATTGAATAATTCGAAGCATAACTTCAGTATCTGCCGCATCCGTTTGGTAATACTTGCCGTCTGCTGCTTGCATTTTCAGTTGTACGATTTTTTCGTACACCTCACTACCTTCTTTTTGAAGCTTAATTTTTAAGTCACTCCAGTATCTGCGGGGGATAGTACTTCCAGTTAGTACGGCCACAACATCAACAACTGAAAAATACCACTTTTCTTCTTTATCATTCCATAGACGACGGATCTTCTTACCCTCAAAAATAGCAATTTTATGTCCGACCATATTTAGTCAATTCTATCAATATTTTTTGAGCGAGATACGGGAATTGAACCCGTCACTATACCTTGGGAAGGTATCGTTATACCGATTAACTAATCTCGCAACGTACAAAATCCTTTGTATTTTTACGTTGCTGAAACGAAAAATTCGTTAGAATTTGTACGTCTCGCACGCTAATACGAAATTATACAGCCTTGAAGGTTCAGTTCACTACAAAACCGGCTCGAACTTCTAGTTTTGTGATTCTTTTGTCGTGATCCTTGAACTCGTCAACCAATACATCCAGACGACGGTTCGTATAATCAACCTTCTCATCCAAGACCTCAACTTTTTCATTTACCTCTCGGATTTCAGCTTTCAATTCAGTCCTGACACCGTCAATTTTCTCATCTAGCTGGTCGAATCGGGGAAAGATGACCTGTTCCAAGACCTGAACCATCACGTCATTAATCTCTTTCTGAGATTTAGTCATTTTGCTCCGCACCATACCCCCAATATAGCATTTTTCAATGGAAAAACTTGGCCGGGTGCTCATGACACCCGGCATATGTTTTAGTCATTTCGACGAACCATCCAGGCCAATCCGACCAAAATCAAGGCACTAATCGCCCAGATCTGAGTCGGCAGGACAAGAAAAGTCGCCAGACCCGATAGCAATAGCCCAGTCGCGCTTCCCAAGTATCCGACACTGGATCGGATTGAGTTCATTGTCGACCGTTTCTCCGCACTCACGTGTCGATTAAAGTCACGGAAGATCACCGGTCGGATTGCTCCCCGTCCGATTTCATGGACGAATACCATCACCAGTGTCGGCATCAATGCCGGAGCCAGTGTTGGCAGGATCAGTGGGGCTCCGCATAGTAGTGCGACCGTCCAGAGTTGCATCTTAGGTTTTCCGCTAAGAGCAGAGCCGATCGCCATCGCTCCGGCGATTGGGATCCAGAGCATCCCGAACCACCAAGTCTCTCCACCGGCGAAGTTTTTCAACACCACCGGCCAAAAGTTGTTGAACGGCGCGATCGCCAAAGAGAAGATGAACGAGAAAACAACAACCCTCCTCAGTTTCAAGTGTCGCCAAATTTCCTTCGCTGTTGTCAAGATGGCGATTTGTTTGCTGGCCAGTCGATGGTGAGCTCCCTCTGAGCGGCGTCTCAGACAGTAAATAGCGATCATCGCCTCCACCAAGAAACTGCATCCGGAGATAATCCACGGCCATTTCATACCATAGACGGCACCGATCCAACTGCCGATTACAGCACTCGGGATCATCACTATTGCAGTCAGCCAGCCAGCCGTAGCCATTCCCGAAGCCACCGCCACTTCTCCCTCAGAGGTATTCGCCAACCAGCTTTCCAGGGCTTCGCTCATCAAGGCAGTGCCAATTGCGGCAAAAATCTCTGAGGCGGCGAAGACCAGGTAGATAGAACCAGCTGAGTTGACAAAAGAGCTGATTCCCCAGCAAATGATCCCAAAGACATAAATCTTTCTTTGGCCGAAGACGTCGGCGATCTTGCCAGTGTAGGCATCCAGAGCGAATGTAACGCTCATGTAGATGACGTTTAGGCTATTTGCCTGGAACAGATTTAGTCCGTTGGCGATTAGCCAAAGAACGTAAATACTGAAAAACCATCCAGTCGAAAAACTCTGAAGGGTTTTCAGAAGAATAAACACCTGCTTATTGGTCATTTCGGATCTCCTTATCCATAGATTGTGTTAAGGTACCAGCCGCAGGAAACTACTCATGAGATAGTCTCATTTGGCCGGTACAGACTCCGAAGGGGGAAAAGAATATTTAGCCTCCTTGCGGAGGCTGGAACAGAAAATGTTACTTATGCCTCCGTAGAACCCAAAAGATCACCCGTAGAAAGGGTGTTGGCTTTGCGGCTGATGAGGCACATAACGTAGAACATATCGGTAGTATACCATACTATTATAAGATACCTGCCACGTCAGGCACGATCGGTATATACTGACTTCAGAATGAAGAAAGCAAACAAACCAAGCACTCTAAGTCAAATTTTCCTGAAGCTACTTAATATCGCCCGTCTATATATCAGAATTCAAGTCCGTAGATTTTTCCTTAATCAGGGATTCGGAGAAATCAACCAGACTGTAAGTATCATCAAATTACCCAAAGATGGCAAGAATATAAAATTCACCCTCATCGAAAAAGTTGCCGGCATGACCATCTTCCACGGAGTCAGCAAAAATACGGTTGATGAGGAGGATCTCGCCTGGATAGAAAAAACTTGCACCAAAAACCGACCCGGTGCGATGGCTGCAGTCAGCAATGAAAACGACGACCCCCACCTCTTCAAAATCGTCCTCTGGAACGAAAACCCCGCCTAGGATGGAGTAAAATAGATCAATATTACATCGACAGGTTATCACAATGAAAATCACCCCATATCATGCCAAATATTTTGCATATGAGTTAACCAAAAGATGCTCTTCTGATAGCCTTGAAAAATTGTCGTCAACTCTTTCAAACGCCCAAGTCGACCTAAACCCGCATCAAATAGAAGCCGCACTTTTTGCCTTTAAATCACCATTATCAAAAGGCGCAATTTTAGCTGATGAAGTCGGTTTAGGTAAAACAATTGAGGCCGGATTAGTCCTATCCCAAAAATGGGCAGAACGAAAACGAAAGATCCTTTTGATTGTTCCCGCCGCACTTCGTAAGCAATGGAATACTGAATTGCAGGAAAAATTCTTTTTACCCTCTGTCATATTAGAAACCAAATCATTTAACCAGTGCATTAAAGAGGGTAATCTCAACCCCTTTAGTCAAGAAGATAAGATAACTATCTGCTCATACCATTTCGCCAGAGGCAAAGCATCCTACGTTAAGCAAACCAAGTGGGATTTGGCGGTCATAGATGAGGCGCATCGACTTCGCAACGTCTATAAACCTAGTAACAAAATTGCGCGAGAGATTAAGAATTCGCTGTCAGATGTTCTCAAAATTCTGTTGACCGCCACACCATTACAAAATTCTTTACTCGAGCTCTACGGCCTCGTAAGTATTATCGATGATCATGTGTTTGGTGACCTAAAGAGCTTTAAGGCAGACTACTCTCACTCACCAAGAGAGCAAGAAGTTCTCACAGACATAATTGAAAAAGTCGTCGATCCAAAGCATCAACTTTTTACCGATTTGCGAAATCGATTAAAACCGGTGTGTATTCGTACGCTTCGTCGACAGGTTCTGGAATATATCAAATATACAGAACGAAAACCGATTACCCAAGACTACGTGCCCACCAAACAAGAAATCGAGTTGTATGACGGGATGTCTGAATATTTACAGCGCCCCACATTGTATGCCCTACCGTCTAGTCAGCGTCAACTTATGACCCTTATCCTGCGGAAGCTTTTGGCATCATCTTCTTTTGCCATCGCTAGTACTCTTAATAATCTGGTAATTAAACTTGGGTTAGTTATCGACGAAACGAAGAAAAAGCTAGAAACAACACCTGCTGAATTTGATACCACAGATATAGCCCAAAACTTCGAGGGCTTTGAGGACATGTCTGAAGAATGGATTGACGACGAGGAGGGGGACGAGGATGAAGAAACTAGCAAAAAGGCCAAAGTATATTCAAAAGACGATATTCCCCTCATGGAGCAGGAAAAGAAAGACTTGGAAAAATTTAGAGATTTAGCCAAAGCAATTTTCACAAATTCAAAAGGTGACGCACTTCTTATCGCCTTGAAAAAAGGTTTTGAGATGACCAAAGAACTTGGCGCCAAACAAAAAGCGATTATTTTTACCGAGTCCACCATTACACAAAGATACCTTTCAGAAACTTTACTGCCGGAAAACGGATATCAAGATAAGATTGTTTTGTTTAACGGGTCAAATAATGATCCGAAGTCAAAAGAAGTATATAAAAACTGGCTAGAGAAAAACAAAGATACAGACAAACTTACTGGTTCAAAGACCGCTGACATGCGTTCTGCGCTCATTGATTACTTTCACGATGAGGCCGATATCATGATCGCTACGGAGGCGGCCGCTGAGGGCGTTAACCTACAATTTTGTTCACTTGTTATCAATTATGATCTACCGTGGAACCCCCAACGTATCGAACAACGGATCGGCAGATGTCACCGGTACGGTCAGAAACACGATGTTGTGGTTATTAACTTTGTAAATCGGAAAAACGCTGCTGATAGTCGTGTCTATGACCTCTTGGATCAGAAGTTTAAATTGTTTAAGGGTGTGTTTGGCGCCAGCGATGAGGTGTTGGGAAATATAGAGTCAGGCGTCGATTTCGAAAAGCGTATCGCCGCAATCTACCAAGACTGTCGAACGACAGAGGAAATCAATACTGCCTTCGATAAACTTCAGGAAGAAATGGACGAAAGTATCCAGAATAATCTATCGGATACTCGCCAAACATTACTGGAAAACTTCGATGCGGAGGTTCACGAGAAACTCAAACTCAATCTACGGGAAAGCACGATGTATCTCGATACCTACAACCGCTGGTTGTGGGATACAACAAGATTTTATTTAGGTGATAACGCAGAGTTTTCCGAGCATGAATATTCGTTTGTCTTAAAAAACAATCCCTTCCCCAATGAGGAAATTGATGCAGGCCCATACAAAATAGGTAAAAATGTTGAGGATGCTCACGTCTACCGCCCCGGGCACTCACTCGCCCAAAAGATAATGACAGATATCAAATCAAAACAGTCCGAAGAAGCAGAAATCGTCTTTAACTATTCCGACAATCAAGCCATCATAACTGTATTGCAGCCGTACATTGGCAAGAGCGGGGTTTTAAAAATTTCCAACTTTACTGTTGAATCATTCGAAGCGGAAGACAATATTATTCTCTCAGCCATGACTGAATCAGGAGAGGTTGTTGAACCAGAAATTATCAAGAAAATATTCCAACTATCCGCAGACTCTATTACACCCCTTCAAATTCCAAACGAGAACAAAAATAAGTTAGACGATCTGGAAGATAAATACGTTAAGATCGTATCCACACAAATCGCCGAGCGTAACGGTAGCTTCTTTGACCATGAGGTCGATAAACTTGATAATTGGGCGGAAGACGTCAAGAAAGGATTAGAAATAGATTTGCGTAAGCTTGATATTGGTATCAAGATGTCAAAGACTAACGCAAAAAAGATCATAAGTCTTGATGAAAAATTGAAAGCCCAGAGAGAAATTAAAGATTGGGAGAAGAAACGAAATGAAATGAGAAAGCGATTGTTTGAGACTCAAGACGAGGTAGAATTAAAAAAGGAAAAGTTGCTTGAATCAGTTGAAGCTCGATTGGCTCAACACTCAAATATTGAGCCATTATTTACCATTCGGTGGAAAATAACTTAGTTAAGAAATTATGTCAATTTCAAAATTCGAGCTTTACCACGGCGTAGTTTTGTGTCAAATAATTCGCAGTCCAAGAGTGAGCGTAAAACTTCTCGAGAAGAGTAGCACTTTTGAGTGGAGTGCTTACGAAATTTCTGACAATCAAATTACATATAAAGTCTTTGTAAAATCGACATCCAATGTCAGAGTCGGCAGAAAAGGTCGACACTATTCATCTTTTACTTTTACGGTATCAGACATCTCAAAACTCAGACAAATAGAGACCGGTAAAAATCTCCTAATTTGTTTGGTTTGTGCAGATCAGGAAGTTTGTACGCTGGAATGGCAAGATATTGACCTTATGAGGCTCCTGTTTGAAAAACAGGTAACCAGCGTTATCGTGTCATGGAATAAAAATACACGATTGCACGTAAAGTGTCGGGGCAAACACCTAGGTTACACTGTGCCCAGAAACAGATTAGCATTATACAATTGGCTGTAGTATGAAAAGCAACAAGAAGCAAAAACTGGAATTAACTTGGATCGGTAAAGACGAAGAACTTAAACTCGAGCCAAGAATTCTCATAGAAGATCCCAATAAATCATACGGGGAGCCAAATTCCCAAAACATGCTTATTCATGGAGATAATCTTCTTGCCCTTAAAGCTCTTGAGCAGGACTTTACCAACAGAATTAAATGTATTTATATTGATCCTCCATACAACATTGGTGCAGCCGGAGTGCCATATGATGATTTCATTGAGCATTCATTGTGGTTATCGCTAATGAAGCCGAGACTCGAGATTATTTACAAATTACTTGCTGACGACGGACTATTGGCGGTTCAAATAGATGACAACGAATTTGCGAAGTTATTTATATTGATCTCTGAGGTGTTTTCTGGAGAAAGAAATTTAAAGACAATAGTGGTAAAAATGAGCGAGGCTACAGGTGTAAAAATGGCATCTACTAAGAAAGCTGGAAGTATACCTAAACTTAAGGAATATATCATACTTGCAAAAAAAGGGGGAATAAAAGGACTGAGGTTAGAAAACATTCCTAAAGAAAAGTGGGATGACGAATATAAAATATTTATTGATAATGTATCTTTCGAAGAAATAGAAGATTTAAAAAATATCATCATCGACGAAAACAGGACCGACGAAGACATCAATAAAGCCGATGAAACTTGCAATAAATTTATTTGCCGGTCTTTGAAAGAGGTTTATACCGGAAATAATTTACTACAATGGAAATATGATAATGCATGGAGGATAGCTAGATCTGTGGCAACTACTGATTCTGCAAAGCAAATTGCTGACACAAAAAAATTATCAACTGATAAAACAAATTTCATTATTGTAACCCCAAAGAAAAAAGCGTATCTAATTAAAGCTGATTACAGCGATAACGCTAAGCAGCCGCGTATTAAACTTTTATTTGCAGATCAATATTTAACAGTAGCAATAGGTGATTTGTGGACTGATATAAAAACAACAGGTCTTGAAGCTGAGGGTGGAGTTGATTTCAAAAAGAGTAAAAAACCTGAAGCCTTAATTAAGCGAATAATTAAGATGTCTACAAATGAAGGAGATTTTGTTTTAGATTCTTTCCTCGGTTCTGGAACAACATCAGCAGTTGCACACAAAATTAGCAGAAGGTGGATTGGAATTGAGCTTGGTAACCATGCTAATACACATTGTATTCCCAGGCTAAAATCAGTAGTAGATGGTACAGATCAATCAGGAATATCAAAACTAGTTGATTGGCAGGGCGGAGGTGGTTTCAAGTTCTACAATCTTGCGCCATCACTTCTTCGTAAGGATAGTTTTGGCAACTTTGTGATTGATGAACAATACAATGCCAATATGTTGGCCGCTGCAATGTGTAAGCACGAAGGATTTAAATATTCACCAGATGAAGCTGTTTACTGGAAACAGGGCAAATCAACTGAAACTGATTATATCTTTGTTACAACTGGATTCGTAACAGTCGAACAACTCGACGCTATCCATGCACAAATGACCGAAAATGAAAGTTTATTAATCTGCGCCAAATCGTTTGCTCCGGAAAGCGGAAGTCATTTCTCAAATATAACTATCAAGAAAATTCCGCAGATGATCCTTGGGAAGTGTGAATTTGGTAAAGACAATTACGATTTGAATATCATCAAAGCAACTAAAGCTGAGGCGGAAGAATCTGAGGAGGGACAAGATGAACAGTAAAGCTCAAACCATCAAGAACAGATTAAGCCTTCGTAAACCGCAAGCGGATAGTTTGGAAATTTTGCAAAAAATAACAGATACCTTGGAACTCAAGAATGACATTGGCGTCGCTAGTGAATTAGAAAAAATTCGCGTCTTGTATCCTACCTGTTCTGATTTTGAACGCGAATTTCCTTCGGTTTGTTTTTCTTTAGCTACCGGTGTGGGTAAAACTCGCTTAATGGGGGCATTTATTGCTTACCTCTATTCAGCTAAAGGAATTAAAAACTTTTTCGTGCTAGCTCCTAATCTAACTATTTACAACAAATTGATTGATGATTTGTCCAATCCACAAAATCCAAAGTATGTGTTTAAGGGTATATCTGAATTTGCAGTATTTGGTCCACGCATTGTCACTGGAGATACTTATGATCATCACCAGCAAATGCTTGGTGAGACAGTTCGTATCAATGTCTTTAATATCTCGAAGATCAATTCAGAGGTGCGTGGTGGTAGGGAGCCTCGCATAAAACGATTGTCTGAATATCTGGGAGAATCCTACTTTAACTATCTTGCTGGATTGCCTGATCTTGTTTTACTGATGGATGAGTCACACCATTATCGAGCCGACGCAGGACTTAAGGCGATCAATGAACTTAAGCCCATTTTGGGTTTGGAGTTGACCGCCACCCCAATTGATTCAACCGGTGCTAAATTCAAAAACGTAGTTTACGATTATCCTTTAGCCAAAGCGCTTCAAGACGGGTTTGTCAAAGAACCAGCCATAGCAACTCGTAGAAACTTTAACCCCGACCAATACAGAAATGATCCGAAGGAACTCGATCTTATTAAACTCGAGGATGGTGTTCGCATACATGAAGATACCAAAGTTGCTCTCGATATTTATTCCAGAGATACGGGCAATCGATTAGTACGTCCTTTTGTATTAGTTGTTGCCAAAGATACAGATCATGCGAAAGAAATTCGGGCAACAATCGAGTCTGAACGTTTCTTCGAAGGTCGATATAAAGGCAAGGTCATCGAGATTCATTCAAACCAGCGGGGTGAAGAAAAGGAAGAAAACGTTCAGAAATTACTTGCTTTAGAAAAGTCTGATAATCTGGTCGAGATAGTCGTGCATGTTAACATGCTCAAAGAAGGGTGGGATGTTACCAATCTTTACACTATTATTCCACTCCGCGCTGCTAATTCACAGATACTGACCGAACAAACGATTGGCAGGGGTTTACGGTTGCCATACGGGGCACGAACAGGTGTAGAAAAAGTAGATAAGTTGACGATTATCGCTCATGATCGATTTCAGTCTATTGTTGACGCCGCTAACGATCCTAATTCGATCATACGGAAGGAGAACATCATTGAGATCGACCCAAATGCTCTTCCAGCGGATCAAGAAGTTGTTACGTCTTCATCTACCATGCAGTCTTCATTTAACGAACAGCGCGAAAAAATAGCTCTATTGCAAAGTGAGGATGAGAGAAAAACTGCTGAGTTTAAGCTAGATGCCCAACAAATGATTGTGGATGCCGTTAGTTCGCTTGGGAGCCAAATAAAAAATATCGATGAACTAAAGAGTAGTGAGGCACAAAAACTTGCTATTCAAAAAATGGTTGAACATATTGAAAACACTCCTCAGCAGAACTTGTTTAAGGATCAATTAGTGGCTGCTGCAGAAAAAGAATATGAAGAGGTCGTAGAAGAACTTATTTCCAAGACTATCCCTATTCCACGCATTCTTGTTCAACAAAGTAGTGAAGTGCGCTCAGGTTTCCACGATTTTGAGCTTGATGCTTCAGGTCTCAACTATCAACCTGTTTCAGAAGAAATAGTCAGACGTACTCTCCGAACGAATTTAAGTGAGGTGCTGCAAAGTAGCGAACGTGGTGTTGAGCGAGATGTCCCCAGCAATATCATTATGAATGAGCTTGTTAATTTTCCTGAAGTTGATTATGATCGCGAATCCGAACTGTTGCACAAGATAGTCCTACAAGCTACCGCCAAGTTAGGCAATGACCGAAGTGAAGGGGATTTGAAAAATATTGTTCTTTACCACAAGCGGGAAATCGGACAATTTATTTATGCTCAATTACAACAACACTTCTTTTTGGAAACAGGTGAGTATGAAGAGCCAGTTGTATATCCATTTACGCGCATAGAACCACATAATTTCTCAAAATATAGTGTCGATAAAATTCATCATTTCACAGAGACGATTACGCCGACCAATATGATCTCCACCAAAGTGTTCGGTGGATTTAGAAAAGCATGCCACAATTTATATAAGTTTGATTCCAAAGCTGAAAAGGATTTCGTCACTATACTCGAAGGCGATAAGGAAGTTATCCGCTGGCTACGACCTGCAATTTCACAGTTTCAGATGTATTGGAAACGAAACTCGAAACGATATGAACCTGATTTTGTTGTAGAAACTAAAGACACCCTTTATCTAGTTGAAATAAAAGCGGAAAGAGATATTGACGACGCCGAGGTACTTGAAAAAGCTGAAGCTGGTAAAAAGTATTGTGAAGCAGCGACTAAATTCAACGCTGTTAACCGAGGAAAGCCATGGAAATATGTCATCTTGCCCCATACGTCGGTTTCACCAAATATGAGTTTTTTTGGCTTAGTAAACCGATAATATCTATGGAAATATTTTGGACCGTAGTATCAGGAACAAGTATCTATGTTTTAGGTCAAGTCGTACAAACATTTTTTATCAAGCCGATTAATGACTTTAAGATAACCCTTGGTGAGATCAGTCATAAAGTTAAGTTTCATTCAAATATAATCACCAATTCTGGTGTTAGTGAGGATCGAATAGTTTGGTCATCTGGTGATATGCGTGATTTAAGTTGTCAGTTAGAGTCAAAATATTTGGCTATTCCATGGTCATATTTCTTTAGTATTCTTGGCCTATTGATAAAAAGAGAAGATGTTCGAGAGTCATCTGTCTTATTGATTAGATTATCGAACTCGACTGGTATGAAAGGGGATGAAATAATAAATTCTGAAACAATAGATAAATTAAAAAAGCGTTTGAAATTAATACTGTGAACGTCGCTACTTTAAAGCTCTATAATTTTCTTCAATGCGAGCACCGTTTTTTTGAGGGGCGAATGGTCCCCAAGAAGAATAAGAAAAAATAACAAATCCATTATGTTCGAAGTTGGGACTAAATAGAGCAAAAATAATTGCTAAGCGCAATGAAAATTAATAACATCCTGGACAAATAAATATATGAAATCAATACTCATTCTTGAAGATGATCTCGAAACATTGGCGATAATTTTCCGGGTTCTCACCGAAACGAAAATCGATTTTGCTCCGATTGTCCTTTCTACCTACGAGCAAGTCGAAAAGTTTGTCAATCCGAGTGATATGAATTTTGATCTCATTCTTCTTGATCGAGACTGTGCCTTGGGAGGTTCCTTTCACGCCTTGGATATCAAGAAATTCGGGCCTGACAAAATAATCGGAATTTCTTCAGTGCCTCAGTACAATCTTGACCTATTAAAACTTGGGGTGAAAACCATTATTACCAAAGACTACAAGAATTTAGATCTATTTGCCTCTAATCTGTTGAAACAGATCATCACGATGGAGTTAGCTTGACAAATTTAGTATAGTAAGGTTATGGCCAGTAAAAATACAAAGGGGAAAGAGACAATAGACAGAATACTAAAAAAAATCTTGATCACCAAGAATTCTTCTGGACAGGGAAATGCCAGCAAAGAACTCTATAAGATGAGATACGGTGATGAGTGGAAAAAATTCTATCCTGCGGTAAAGTAATGTGAAATACATTGTCGAAGATTCATCCTTTGTTATCTCACTCCTAGACACAACCGACGTACATCATCAATCTGCCCTTGAGGTATTTAGAATCATTATTTCACACAGCCCAAAAGTCCGCGCAATCATTCCCTCAACCGTATTTTACGAAACACTTTTCGTACTCCTGAAAAACGGCGTATCTTATCAGCAGGCAAAGACAAAACTAAATAATCTAATGATGATAGATGAGGTGATTAATCTGGCCATAACGGAAACTAACATCCTCAAGTTAGCCAAACACACCCAACAATTGATTCTGAACAAGACAAATAAAACGAGGGTGCGATCAAACGATTTACTAATAGCCTCGATTGCGTGTAATCAGGAAAATTCATGTCTAATCACTTCAGATATGGGAATGAAAGACTATGACCCGGTATGTAAAAATATTTTTCTATTTAACACGACAACTGGACTTAATTCATTAAATAGTTTCCTTTCAAACCCAGAGTGAAAAAATCGATCAAGGGGCCTGCCAAGAAAAAATTTGTCGCCATTGCTATTGCAGCCACAGCTATTGCCTCAGCCGCGGGCTGGTGGACGATCTCCACTGGTAAATTCAAGACCCAGGTTCCCACAGATATTGCCACCCATATTATTGATGGCGATACATTTCTCACAAAAAGTGATATTTTGATTCGTATGGCTGACATGAATGCCCCAGAAACCGGCAGGTGTGGTTCAAAAGAAGCCACCGAAGAACTAACGAAATTAATTTCTGGCAAACCACTTTATCTCAGAATCGATATGCTGGATTCTTACAAACGCTTTATCGCCTTAGTCTATACTCCAGAAGGATTGGTAAATGAAGCCATGCTTCGCTCAGGTTGGGTCAGAATCGAAAAGAGAACCGGGCCGGAAAAAGAAAAGTTGGGAATAGCTAGTCAATATGCCATTGATCACAAACTCGGTATATATAGCGAGAAATGTTTGTCCACAAAGCCAGATAAACCAGGTTGTGACATCATAGGAAACGTTCGACATGGGAACTCCGACAAAATTTACACTCTTCCGGGCTGTCAAAGTTACCCAACCACGGTTCTTCAAAAGGACCAAGGTGATCAGTGGTTCTGCACCGAAGCCGAGGCGATCAAAGCCGGCTTTGTCCGCTCTGGCAATTGCCACTCAAACATAGAAAAACAATGAGGTGTGAAAAACTGGTATAGTCAGGCATGGCGAATTCGTGTAATGGTTGCGGCCTCTGCTGTCGGCTTTTTCCCATCAACCTCTCCAAAGAGGAATACCAGTCGGGGAAATATCAAACTATGTTTGAGGAATTTGGTCTCCTCGGCGATTTTATTGAAGCCAAGAAATGTGGAGCCAATCTGCTAGCCCAAAAAAAAGATGGCAGCTGTATTTATTTGGAAGGTAATGAATGCCGTATTCACGCTGATCGGCCAAAGGTTTGCCGGGACTTTTTCTGTACCACCAAAGCGAAAAGGTTTGTCGGTATGGTCAAAATCATCAAGAATAACGACAAACAAAAAATTTCCTCAGTTTTACAAATCAAGGGTTAGATCCTCCACCACCCTCCGCTCTCCAAAATTATTTAAAAAATCAACCACCCGTCTATCCAAAATCAAATGTCGAGATTGAAGCGGTTGGGTCAGAACTAAACCTGTTAGAGAAGTGACCCGACTCAATGCGACGTAGGCTTGGCCGTGAGCAAAGGTACCACGGTCAAAATCTACAATCACCCGGTCAAAGGTTTTGCCCTGAGCTTTGTGAATCGTCACCGCCCAAGCCAGAATCAGGGGATACTGGGTATAGCTTCCCACCGACTGGGAGTCGATCTTGCCATTGTCTTCCCGGAGGACAAAACGAAACATTTCCCAAGTGAAGGGAGTTACCTCGACGATCTCGCCGGAATCCAACCGAACGAAAATGATTTTGTTAAACCCTGCCGACTCAGAGATTTTCTCAATTTTTCCCATGGTTCCGTTGACCCAGCGCCTCGCTCGGTCATTGGAAACGAGCATCACTTGAGCGCCAGTTTTCAGCTGGAGCCCGGCTGGAGCGGGGAGAGCCCGATTATCAAACTGTCCGGTGGTAATGCCGTCGAAAACTGTCACTTTCCCCAAAGATTGCTCAATTTCCCGTTGATTTATCATTTCCGCCTTGGCATTGGTCGTCGTCAGCCGCAAATAAAACTGATTCACTGGTGGAACAAAAAACGGATCGTGCCTTGAATTCAACCTTTCTAGCTGATCATCATCAATGATTCCGCTTCGAACTGCGTTCAAAAGAGAAATAAAATTGGGATCACTTTGGCGGTAAATAGTCTCAAGTTCGACGATTGTCAGGGGAAATTCTTCCATTGACTTGGCATCAAAGAAATACGGGCTCCGGTATTGTGATTGAAAAAGTTCGGTCTCCTCGCGGGTGACCACCGGCGGTAGTTGGTAAAGATCCCCCAGAAACACTACCCGAATTCCTCCGAAAGGCTTGCGACGTTGTTTACCGTTTTGCCTCAGGAAGGCATCGACGCAGTCAAGCAGGTCCGCCCTCACCATCGAAATTTCGTCGATGATCAAGACATCCAACTTCTTGTAGAGCTCTCTTTTCTCGGCTCTGACGTGGACGGCCTTGGCCTTCTCAATCGTGATGTCCGGTTTGAATCCAAAAAAAGAATGGATCGTCTGACCGCGGACATTAATCGCCGCCACTCCGGTTGGCGCCAGTACGGCCAGATTCTGCCTCGTTTGTCCCCGGAAATATTCCAACAGCGTCGACTTTCCCGTTCCGGCCCTCCCAGTGATGAAAAGATTCTGACTCGAATGCTCCAACAATTGGAGCGCTTCCTTGAACTTTGGATTAATCTCAATTTTGGCCATCTCCCCAGTCTAACCCATTTATTCAGGTTCTTCTTGCTTTTACCCAGTACAATATAACTATTACCAGTTATATAAAAGAATGCAAATCGAACTCGTCGACAGCAACGTTAAGTTCTCGGACGGTTACAAGGCTCGCCTTCTGACCAAATTCACTTCGGTCATCGACAAGTATTTGAAAAGCATGAGCGAGGATTTGAAAGTGGCCAGTCTTAGCATTCACAAGAACCTTCGCGGTAGCTACGAAATGAAGTTTGATATGGAAAAGGTTCCGTTCGCCAAGATTTACGCCCGCCACACCAGCCCCGACCTTTTACACGGCGTTATTGTCCTCCGCGATCAGGTCAAACGTCAGATCCGCGAAAATCTCGCCAAGCTCAGAGAAGTCTCTCGAACCGCCTGATAGAATTGGGTCATGAGCCTAAGAAAAATCCTTCTTGCGGTTTTCCTGACCAGTTTGACTATCGGCATTCGTCCTGCCAGGGTCGAGGCCAAAGACTACTCCATCACTAGCGCCGATTTCCAAGTTAGACTCAAATCAAACGGCTCTGCTGATATCACCGAGACGCGTACCTACCAGTTTGACGGCTCATACTCCAATGCCTATATCGACTTTGATACCAAGGCCAAGTGTCTGCCTCTTTCGGGTGCGTGTCGCGACTATATTATTACCAACGACTCAGTCGACGGCTACCGCAAAAGTTCAAGTAGTTTACCCAATACTTATTATGTCCAAGATTCGACCGGGAAGCATTCCATCTCTTGGCATTTTCAGGCTCTAAATGTATCCAGGACATTTGTCATTCGCTATACCATAAACAACGCCATCATCAACGAACAGGATGTTTCCGAATTTTACTGGCAGCTGATTGGCGACAAATGGGACAAAGGCGTCGCTTCGGTCACGGCTCGGATAATCCTTCCTTCACCGGCTCCGGACAAAGAGATTGCCGCCTTCGGCCACGGTCCGCTAAACGGCAAAGTCAGTATTCCCAACAATCAAGAAGTTACCCTTTCCGCCAGCAATCTTTCCCCGAATACTTTTTTTGAGGCTCGGGTTATCTTCCCCAAGTTGGTCTATGCCACTCTTGCCCAGACAGGCAGTTTGACCAAACAGCAAATTCTCGATCAGGAAAGCTCCTACGCCAAAAAAACAGCCGTCAAATCTGCCGCCGGCTTTCTGGGGGGAATTGTCATCGGCGGTCTACTCACGATCTACAATCTTTTTGCCCTTGGTCGAATTATCAGATGGCTCTTCCTTTGGTGGAAGTTTGGTCGTGACGGCAGACTCCCGGCGGTCAATCTGGCCGATTCTCTTCATGAACCACCTTCGGATCTGGATCCGATTCTGGTCAACGCCCTATTGAATCCGGACTTTAAACCCAACCCCAAAGCCATCACCGCCACCATTCTTGATCTAGCCAGAAGAAAAATCTTAAAAATTGAAACAATCAAAAAGCCACTATTACTTGGTATCCTCCCCAGAGCTCCTGAAATAATTATCACTCTCACCGCAGAAAAAGTTGAAATGACTTCCCTCGAGAAAGACCTTTTGGAGTTTGTCGGACTCAATCTCCCGGGGTCTATTGCAGTCTCAATGATTGTCTCTGAGTTACGAAATCACCCCACGAAGGTAAGGACTTTTTGGGAAGACTTCCCCAAACGGGTTGAAATCAAACTTATCAAAGCCGGACTATTAGACAGGAACTCTCACAAATTACAACAAGTCTTCAAAAAGGAACTCATTATCTTCGGAGTCTTCTTGTTCATCTCCCTTTTTGCCATTCGTTTCATTCCTACTAGTTTATTTAGTAACCGTATTATTACCACTATCTTTATTATCTCAGGAATTCTTAGCCTCCTCGCCCTCTTTATTGGCGGCCTAATCGTTCAGGCCATGGACAAACAGACTCCGGCAGGACTCATGGCCCACGCTCAGTGGCGCGCCTTCAAAAACTATCTCAAGAAGTACTCTGTCACCAAAAAATATCCCCTCGACTCAATCATTCTCTGGGAGAAATACTTGGTCTACGGCGCGGCTCTCGGAATTTCCGTCAAGGCCTTGGCCCAACTACCCTTAAGAGACAAAGGAAGTTACGCCAACTCGACTCTCTATCTTTACACCAACTCCGGAAATGGAGGAGTCTCGGGAATTGATTCCCTCGCCAGCAATTTGAATACAATCTCCAACTCAATTAGTTCAGTCGGAGCCGTCGGTGTTGGTTCTTCTGGTGGCTTTTCTGGAGGCGGTGGAGGCGGTGGAGGCGGTGGCGGTGGGGGAGCCAGTTAGCTGGCCTGCCCTGAGCGAAGTCGAATGGGGTAGAATCACTTCATGAGTTCTTCAATAATCGTCTGCCCCAAATGCAAAGCTGAAATTCCCGTTGA
>CAZDXN010000008.1:0-41508 GCA_964509695.1 uncultured Pseudomonadales bacterium
AACTTTTGTCGGTTGCCGGCGCTTATTGGCATGGAGATGAGAAAAATAAAATGTTGACTCGGCTTTATGGTACAGCGTTTGGATCTAAAGAGGAACTGGATAAGTATCTATGGCAGATAGATGAAGCGAAAAAAAGAGACCACCGAAAACTTGGCCGCGAGCTGGATCTGTTCACTTTTTCTGATTTGGTGGGCCCCGGGTTGCCACTTTATACCCCAAGGGGGGCATTTGTGAGGAGAAGTCTTACGGAATACATCGAATCACTGCAATCGGTACAAGGGTACACGCAGGTGTGGACGCCCCAGATAGCCAAGGCGGAACTTTTTAAAACCAGCGGCCACTATGACAAATACAAAGGGGATATGTTTCAGGTCGTTAGCAATTACAGTGATGAGGAATTTTTCCTGAAACCGATGAACTGTCCTCAACACACACAAATTTATGCGAGCCGACCAAGAAGCTATCGTGAACTGCCGCTTCGATTGACGGATTTTGCCATGCTTTACCGAGATGAAAAGCCGGGTGAATTGTCTGGTTTGGCTCGGGTGCGAAGCTTTTCTCAGGATGATTGTCACGTTTTCTGTCGTGAGGACCAAGTGGATGAAGAGGTGGATAAAGCCTTGATGATGACAAAAAAGGTGATGGAGACTTTTGGTTTCAAGTACCGATATCGTCTGTCGACCAGAGATACTTCTCACCCGGAAAAATATTTGGGAGACCCGAAAGTTTGGGACAAATTGGAATCTTGGGCGGTCGAAATTATGAAAAGAAATAATATCGAGTACTATGATGGTCCCGGCGAAGCGGCCTTTTATGGTCCGAAGATGGACTTGATGGCAACGGATGCGTTGGGTCGTGAATGGCAGTTGTCTACTGTTCAGATCGACATGGTTCAACCGGCTAGATTTGGTTTGACCTATACTGATAAGGATGGTTCATCAAAGGTACCGGTGATGATTCATCGAGCGATAGTTGGCTCACCAGAGCGATTTATGATGGTACTGATCGAGCATTATGCTGGTGTCTTTCCGCTTTGGTTGGCACCAACTCAAGTATCGATTTTGCCTGTTTCCGAAAAAGTCACGGAATATTCTGAAAAGATTAATTCGGAACTAAAGGCAAACGGTGTTCGGGTCGAATTGGTGACAGACGCTGATAGTCTGGGAAAGAAAATTAGAAACACCGAAGCAAAAAAAATCCCATATATGCTGGTTGTGGGGGAGAAAGAGGCCGCTGAAAACAAAGTTTCGGTGCGACATCAAGGCCAAAGAGATCTGGGGGTGATGGAGCTACCAGCTTTCATTGGGAGGATCAAAAAAGAAATTGAGGAAAAGGCACAAGGAGGTGGGTAGGATGAAGTTTGATACGGTGGTTTTTGATGTCGATAGTACACTGGTGTCTATCGAAGGGCTAGATTATTTGGCTTCATTAAAGGGAAAAGAAAGAGAGGTTTCTGCGATAACTAAATTTGCCATGAATGGGGATATTTCAATGCGGGAAGCAATGATGGATAAGATGGCGGTTATTTCCCCATCGATTTCTGACCTCGTGAAGATGGGGAAAGCGTACGTAAAAAATATAGTGGTTGGCGTCCCTGAAACGATAAATATTCTAAAACAGAACGATATATCAGTTTGGATCATGACGGGTAATTTCCAACCGGGGGTGGGTATTTTAGCAAAATATTTAGGTATCAAGCCGGAAAATGTAGTTACAAATACGATTACTCACAAACCAGAGGGAGCATTTTTGTCATTCGATCCTAACCATCCACTGTCTAATAGCGGAGGAAAAAAAGTTATGATCGAAAAATATAAAGCACAACTCGGACGAATTTGCTTCATAGGTGACGGAAGTACAGATTTGGATACTCAAGATGTGGTTGATAGATTTATCGGTTTTGGTGGTGTCGTCAGGAGATCACATATCGAAGATAAGTCAAACTTCTATGTCAGCGATCCAGATATGAGGTCAATACTGAAATTTGTTTTTACTTAATAATTGGCCTGCAAGGCCAGGCCTTGCAGGGGAGGTCTCACTCTCCGCAGTACTCCACCCAGTTCGAGTACGAACATCCCTCCTCTAATCTAGAGGAGGGAAACAGGGTAGAATATCAATATGGCTTCAAGAATAGATGAGATTATGGCGGATCGGAGGAAGAAGATGGAGGGACTGACGGCTCTGGGGATCGAGCTGTTTCCGGGGAGAAGCCAAAAAGATATCGCCAATGGAGAGGTGGTCAATAACTTCGCTAAATACGAAGGGAAAAGTTTTTATTTGACTGGAAGAATCATTGCTTGGCGAGAACATGGCAAACTAATTTTTGGCCAGATCCTCGACCAATCGGGAAAGATTCAACTATTCATTCGAGGGGATGAATTGGAACCAACGAATAAAACAAAGCAGACGATCGGATTTGGCGATCTTCATCTTCTGGATGTTGGGGATTTTGTTCAAGTCTTTGGAGAAATAGTCAAAACCAAAACCGAGGAAATTTCAGTGCTGGTAAAACAAATAAAGTTGCTGACAAAATCGCTACGACCCTTGCCGGAGAAATGGGTAGGACTAAAAGATGCGGAGACTGCCTTTCGGAAGAGATATCTCGATTTGTTGATGAATCCAGAAAAGAAAGAAAGATTCGAACGAAAGGCGAGATTTTGGGAGGTTAGCAGAAAGTTTATGAAGGAACATGGTTTTATCGAAGTGGAAACGCCTGTATTGGAGAGCACTACTGGTGGAGCTGATGCTAGGCCATTTGTCACCCACATGAACTCACTCGACCAGGACTTTTATTTGCGGATATCAACCGAACTTCACCAGAAAAGACTATTGGCCGCAGGGTTTGAAAAGATATATACCTTGGCACCCAATTTTCGAAATGAAGGAATGGATGATAATCATATGCCAGAATATTATCAGTTGGAGTGGTATTGGGCTTATGCTGATTACAAAATGGGTATGGAGTTTATTAAGGAAATGTACCGTTATATTGTCAAGGAAGTCTATGGACGAACGAAATTTACTAGTCGAGGTATGACTTACGATTTGGCGGATGAATGGGGAGAAATAGATTATGCCATAGTGATTAAAGAAAAGTTGGGAATTGATATCTTTAGAAGTACCGATGGGGCGATGATGAAGGTAGTCAAGGCGAAGGGATTGAAACTGGCGGGGGACATCAATCGGGCGAGATTGATTGACAACCTCTGGAAGCTGATTCGGAAAGAAATTGCCGGTCCGGCCTTTCTAATTAATGAGCCGAAGTTCATGTCACCGTTGGCAAAAAGTAAAACTGAAGATCCTGAGATAACTGAGCGTTTTCATGTAATCATAGCCGGTACGGAGCTTGGTAACGGATATTCAGAGCTAAATGATCCTGTCGACCAAAGATCTCGATTCGAAGTTCAACAAAAAGCCCGTGAAGGAGGTGACGAAGAAAGTCAAATGATGGATTCAGATTTTGTGGAAATGCTTGAATATGGCATGCCGCCTACTTGCGGCTGGGGTCATTCAGAGAGTTTGTTCTGGAACCTTGAAGATATTTCCGGCCGGGAGGGGGTGTTGTTTCCACCGATGAGAAAGAATGTCATCGCGAGGGAATGAAATGACCGCGGCGATCCAGATGGATTGCTTCGAGGCGAAGCCCCTCGCAATGACGCAAGAACTCCTCTTTGTCTGAATACAGGCATTTCTCCTCTAGTCTAGAGGAGAATAACAAGGTCGAAGTATTTGTAGTAGAATCTGTTGCCAAGATGGCAAGACAGGAAGAACTCAAGTATCCGAGGAGTAGGGAGGAGTTTCCGTTTTGGTCCGAGAGGATTCAGAAAGCTTTTGAAGTTGGACAAAAGGCTCATGAGGGACAGACTAGAAAAACTACCGGTGAGCCGTATTTCAACCATTGTGTAGCAGTGGCGGGAATTATCGAGTCCTGGGTTTTTGTCAAAGAGAGCCGGTTCGTCGAAGACTTGATCTGTGCGGCCTTGCTTCATGACGCGGTGGAGGATACCGAGCTGACTTTGGCGGATATCCGAAAGATGTTCGGGGAGGAAGTAGCCTTTTTGGTCGATGGGGTGTCTAAATTTAAATCGGAGGGGTTGGAGGGAAGCGACCATGAAACGATAAAAAAGGTTTTGGAAGGATATTTTGTCGACCCACGAGTGGTGATCCTAAAGTTGGCCGACAGAATTCACAATATGGAGACTTTGGGTGGTATGCCGTTGGAAAAGCAGGGACCGAAAGCTTGGGAGACAGAGGAGATTTACGCCAGATTGGCCGAGGCCTTGGGAATGTGGGAAGTAATGAGGATTCTCAAGGATGCGGCGTTTCCCTTCCGATTCCCAAAGAGGTTTGAAGAGGTAAAAGGCATGATGGATCGGGATTTGCGAAGAAATGAGGGTTATATTCAGGGATTGCAGAACATGATCCAGGGCTTTGCTGATGGAGCAGAGATAGATTGTTTGATTGGTCACAGGTTGGCTGGTTTGCGACAGATAGATCAAAAGAGGAGAAAGATGAATCGGCTGATGAGTGAAAGCGGCTATGAAGAAGTGAGTGACGTGATGAGTATCGGGGTTACTGTCGATACGCTGGATGATTGCTATCGGATGTTGGGAGTATTAAGGCGAAAATTGGGATATAGATTGGATTCCAGCCGGGCGGTGGATATGATTGCGTATCCGGCCGATAATGGTTACAAGGCTCTAAAGGAGGTGGTCGATCTGGGTTTCGGGGCGGTTGAAATCGTGATAATGACCAGAGAAATGGAAGAGTTTAATAACTGGGGGGTGGTGAGTCTAATTAGAAATGGGGTAGAGGATTTGTCCGGATTTAGAATGAAAATAGTTTTCACTCCTGATGGCGAGATTCGAGTGCTACCGTTGGCGGCGACCGGCTGGGACGTGGCGACGGCGATAAACCCGGAACTAGTTAAAAGGATGACGGCGATAATTGTCGATGAGAAAAACTATCTGCCGAGCAACCAAGTTCCTCACGCCAGTGTGGTTAGGGTGGTAGCTGATAGAGTTGGGGCTTATCTGAAAGATAGAAGTTGGACGACAACAGCTATGCCAAAGACGAGAAGAATTTTGAAAGACGGAGTTCAAAGAGCGGAGTACGAAAATACGGTTGCGAGGGGCGTTTTGATGGCGAGAAATCTGCTCTCTAAGAGAGGGGTGCTGACTTTTGAGGATATCCGCAATGAGATAACCCCGAGATTGTCAGAGCTTGGGTGTAGAACAACAGGCGAGCTTCTTTTTGCCATCGGGGCGGGTGAGATTGATGAAAAGAGACTTGATGCTGTTCTTGATCATGGAAAGGTTAACAAGGAAACGCTGGGGTTGACAACGATATTGGTGCACGGAAGAAATGAGACATGGATTTTGGCACATTTGACGACGCTAATTTCAAGTCTAGGGGGAAATATTGTTAGAAATGTTAACCACTATGATGGTGATATATTTGAGATTCGAATTGTGATTCGGGGATTGGGAAGGGAACAGGAAGAGGCGTTGCGAGAAGAACTCGGGAAGGATGGCAGATATTCCGAGGTGCTGGTAGTTTAATTATTTAAACCGCATTGTTTCTTGATGGTTTCGACGAGGGTGGTGCAGAAAGCGTTGCTGGTTTCTTTTTTGACGGCGTCAATTTGAGTTTGGGCGGCTTGCCCTGCTTTTTGCTTGACCTCGTCAATGACAGAATTGGTCAGATTGGACAAATTAGTAGAATTCGACTGATTGGTTTCAGACGATGAATTGGCTGGGGCGGCATCGCTAGCGGGTTTGTTCGTGGGGATTTTGAGGTTTTCGGGGAGGAGGTTATTGGCTGTTTTTATGACGGGATCAAGAGCCTGGGTGCCTAAGACGGCTGGGTTGGATAGAAAGGGTTGTAAGGAAGGCTTGATGTGAGGGTAAAGTTTGTAGCCGCCAAAGACAAGGCCGGCCAGAAGAGCGATTCTGATGATGGAGGCGAACATAGTGTCAGTTTACAGCTATCAGTCATCAGCTGCCAGTAAAGATGGCTTTTTTGACGGCCTTCTGGTCCGACCAGGGAAATTCGGCTGTACCAAAGCAGATTGATTTCTCGTGACCCTTCCCGGTGATGACTACAATATCGTTGATTTTGGCAAGTCTTACAGCCAAATTTATTGCTTTTTGTCTATCATCTTTCCGGATTATTTTTGGGCTTGGGGAGGGTGTTCTTGAGGTAATCTGTCGGAAAATGTCGGCGACTCTTTCTGTTCTCGGATCTTCGGCAGTGATGATGACTAAGCTGGCTAATTGATGAGCGATCCTTCCCATCAATGGTCGTTTTTGGTGATCACGGAGACCGGCGCAACCGAAAACGAGGATCAGGTTTTTGTTTTTGGGTAGTTCTTTGTTGAGTTGGATCAGTAACTGACTTAGGGCGTTTGGGGTGTGGGCAAAGTCGATAATGACACGAAATTTTTGTCCTAACTTAATTTCTTCGCGGCGACCAGTGACACCCTTGAAAGTTTTGATGACTTCTTTGATGACCACGTTTGAGACACCATATATTTTCGCTACAGAAGTCGCGGCTGCGATGTTGTAAAGATTGTATGAACCTATTAAAAAGGGGCTGGTATTTGTTGTTTTTGACTTGGTATAGGAAATAATTTTTGCCTTCTTGGCACTACCCTTGAAATAATTAAATGAGGGGTCGTCTCGATTTAAGACGGCGTATTTAGTCTGATGAAAGAGCTTCATTTTCGTATTGCGGTAGTTTTCAAAAGAACCGTGATAGTCTAAGTGCTCCGAGGTGACGTTGGTTACCACGGCTGTTTCAAACCAGATACCGACTAGCCGATTTTGATCGAGCCCGTGAGAAGTTATTTCTAGAACAACGTGGGTAAACCCGAGCCCTTTTATTTTCCGAAGCAGTGGTTGAAGAGAGCGAGAGTCTGGGTTGGTAACGTGGAAGCCGGTATCAATTTTTTTGTTGCCAACAAATGCCCCAACGCTTGAAATGAGAGCTACTTTTATTTTGCTCCGTTTAAGAAATTCGTAAATCAGATGACTGGTGGTGGTTTTTCCGTCCGTCCCGGTCACACCGATGACAGTTAAATATTTACTTGGCCAGCCACTAGTCGCGACAAGAAACCAACCGACAACTAAATGGTAGTAGTTGATTAGTCTCTGGAATCGGCGTTTTGCCCGGTTTACATTAAAGCTAAACATAGTCCTAAAATTGCTAGGATTAATCCGGCCAACCAAGTTCTAATAACGATTTTTGATTCCTCCCAGCCGATTAATTCCAGCCAATGATGGATCGGAGCAATAGGGAAGATCCGTTTTTTGAAGATATTTTTACCGACTATTTGTAAAAAACTACTTCCGATTTCGATCATGAATATACCGCCGACGATTAACAATGGAAAGATCTTTCCGGAAATTAATCCAAGAATCGCTAAGGTCGAACCAAAGGCGAGGCCTGAGGCATTTCCCAAGAAAGCTCGCGCGGGGTGGACGGTGAAGTAAGTCACGCCGATTAAGGCACCAAGCCAAATAGCGATGAATAGAAGAGAAACGTGATCAAGTCGGGTGTAGGCAATTAGCAAGAAGGCAAACAGGCAGATAATGAGGAGGCCCTCTCCCAAACCATCAAGCCCGGAGGTAATGTCAAAAGCATTGGCAAAGGTGGCGATCAGAAGTGCCGTTAAAGGTAGATATAACCAACCAAGATAGAGGGTGCCGAGTATGGGGATATGGAGGAAATTGATTCCCAGTCCCCAGTAGAGTTCACTGCTGACGATAAGGGCGACGAGACATTGAAGAGCGAATTTGCGCCGACGACGCAGACCAAAATGGAGGGTAACCGAATAACCAAAAACTTTGACGAGGTCATCGTATAAGCCAATTAACCCGAAACCAAAAAAAGTGGTAAAAATTACGATCAATTCCATTCGGATAGGGAAGTTGCTGAACAAATTGGAAGATTGGTGAGGTACGAGTAGGGGGAATAATGCTCCGAACAGCAAAGGAATCAGCATTAGAAGAAGAAGACCTAAACCAGTTGGAGTGCCAGCCTTGTGGGCGTGTTTTGCTCTGATCAGCTTGAACTCCTTGGTCCCATTTGTCCTTTTTTCCTCCGTTTCTTTTTTTCTAATGAATCTATTTTTATATAGAAAATCTATAAACGGGATACAAGAGACCAAAGTCAGAATAAAACTTAAAATCAGGACGCCTAGGTACAGCGGCATGGTTAATTTGCAAATTTTGCCTCACCGTACCAGGGGCGGTATGATTTCTCACCCATCATCTTTGCTGTGGCATAAGAGAGCTGGTCACCTCTCCCCCAATGCCAAAACTCACCGGAAGGATAGAAACCCTCGCTTCTCATCAAGTGATAGATAAGCCGTCTGTTTTTCATAGCGCCCTCCCAGTGTGTGGGGACTTTTTTTAGGTTTATTTTTTTCATCAGTTCTTGTTTGACCTCCTTTGCTTTGGAATCTTTGGAAAAGAGAATTTCTAAATCCCAGGCACCAATTGGAGCACCTTCCTCACCAACGACTAATCTGGCTTCGTTTTGCCAGATTTCGACGTCGACAACTCCACCGGTGGCGTGGGGGAAAACTGACTCAGTTCCAATTAATTCATACGGTTGAGCATAAAGATAATTAGCGTGGTCGACTCCGTGTTTGGCGGCGTCGAGTAAATAAGCGAGATTTTGAATTCTTGGATGACGAAAGCCACTTCTGACATAAAGAAAAACTCCTTCTTGTCTAAGTCTCATGTCAATTTTGACTAGACTTTCGGCAATTGACCTTCTAACATAAATGTGTTGACTAAGGTGGAGTTCTTCTCCCATTAGTCTGTTTGCATCGACACCGGAGTAGTTTTCGGCTTCATAGGAGCTGTTGGTCACACCATAATCTGTTAGCCTAACTAGAGGTTCTTTGGTAAATTCGTTGCCTTCAATCGTGAGTCGATAACCTTCTTTGCGTAGTTCTCCGGGGTGTTTTAGTGCCCAAAGATACTCTCCAAAGGGGAGATCGATTGGTTTCTCTCTGAAATCGTTGATGATTGATTCGGTTGATGTCTTTCCGAGGCTTTTAGTGAGTCCTTCGGCAACGAGATTGGTGACACTGGTTCCTCTTTTGGCTGCCTCTACCTTGGCTCGACCGATGAGCCTTTGGGGTAGGTAAACGGTGGTACGAACGTTGTTCATAATCTTGATAGTAACATTATGACATAATTATGTCAAGAGCGATTATTTGAATTGAATTTGACTCGATCTGGTAGAGTATTAGGAATGGTGGAGACAATCAAAGTGACCGGAGGCAGGAGGCTCGTGGGGGAGGTGACGCCGATCGCCAACAAGAACGCGATGATGGCGGTGATACCAGCGTCGCTGTTGTCGAATAAGACGATCGTCTACAAAAACGTTCCAAAGACTAGCGATATTCAAAAACTGTGTGCGATCATTCAAAAACTGGGGGGGGAAGTCACCGATAGTGTGGCTGGAGAGCTAAAAATCAACTGCAAAAATCTGGACTCGTATCACGTTGACGAGGAATTGGGCGGATCTTTTCGGGCGTCGTTGAACTTCGTCGGACCATTGCTAGCTAGATTTGGAATTGCCGAAGTGCCGCTTCCGGGAGGATGTGATTTGGGGATGCGTTCGATCGAGGCTCATACGAATGTGTTTCAAAAAACAGGGGTGGAGGTCGAACGAATGGGGAAGTATGTCCGATTCCGGGCACCAAGAGTCAAGGCTAAAAAATATACGGTTTGGCAGATCGAGGCGAGCGTGACGGCGACGGAAAATTTTGTCATGTATGCGGCTGGAATTAAATCCGAAGTTGAGCTATTTGACGCGGCGAGCGAGCCGCATGTGACCGATTTGTTAAAATTGCTTAGCCAGATGGGGGCGTCAATTTCCGGTATTGGTTCGAATAGATTGGTCGTAAAAGGAAAAAAGACTTTGGGCAAGGGGGTGTTTGTCCCCCGGCCCGATGCTATCGACATTGCCGGCTATATCGTGGCGGCGGCAGTGACGAATGGAGAAATAAAGATTAAGGGGGCCAATATTCCGGATATCGTTGACGGCATGATCAATTGGTATTCAATGTTCAACATCGTGGTTAGCCGGAAGGGCAAAGATTTGATTGTCAAAAGGGGGAAGAAAGGCTTAATCATTGATGTGAACAAGTCGGGATTTCCTTTGGCGGCGCCAAATTTACCCAAGTTCACCCCCCGACCATGGCCGGGATTTCCGGTAGACGCGCTTCCACCAATCGCAGTCTTAGCTAGTAAATCGGCCGGACGACTCCTGATCCAAAACTGGATGTACGAATCGGGACTCGACTTCGTCAGAGAATTGAATGCGATGGGGGCAGATATTTTTATGATCGATACCCAGAGAATTATCATCAACGGTCCGGTAACGTTTCGGGGCGGTGAGGTGACACCTCCGAGTGTGATCCAGTCGGTAAAGGCGGTGTTTCTGGCGGCTTTGGCAGATCCGGCAGTAACGATCGTTCATGGAACTGAGATTCTAAAACGACGCTATCCGAATATTATTGAGGTCTATAAAAAGCTGGGGGCAAAGATTGAGACAATGTAAAATATTTATATGAAGACGAAAAATGTGATGGTAGTGTATGGCGGGGTGAGTCCGGAGCATGAAGTGGCAGTGATCACGGCTTTGCAGGTAATGAATGCCCTTGCGGCTTCCGGTCACTCTGTCATGCCGGTTTATATCAGTAAAGATGGTAACTGGTTTCTGGGTAAAGACGACTATTTGAAACCGGATACCTATAAAGACCTCGTAAAAATTGAAAGACAGGGTAAGAGAGTGATTTTCTCGCCTGACCGTAACTTTGGACTACTTTCGAAGGGATTTTTGGGTTTTTTCCCAAGCGAAGTTCAGCCAGAGGTAATTTTCCCGGTGATTCATGGAAAGAATGGCGAGGATGGGACGTTACAGGGTCTGTTTGAGCTAGCCAACATTCCCTATGTGGGCTGTGGAGTGACAGCGAGCGGAGTGAAGATTGATAAATTTGTGGCCAAGAAAGTGGCGGAGTCGTTGGGGATAAAAGTAATTAAGGATGTGTTGGTCACCAAGGGTGAAGCACCTGATCTAATCGGAATAAAACTACCCGTGTTTGTAAAACCAATTGGACTGGGTTCGAGTATTGGTCTGTCCAAAGTCGATAAAAAAGCCGATTTGGCTGACGCCCTTGAAGTCGCCTTTTGTTATGACAATCGGGTGATGATCGAGGAGGCGATTGATGACCCACAGGAGGTGAATATTGCCATCATCGGAAATGATCCTTATGAATTGTCGGTGACGGAACAGCCGGTGGCGAGCGGAGACGTTCTTTCGTTTGACGACAAGTATGTCGGAGAAGCGGGAAAAGGTCGAGGTATGGCCAGCGCCAAGAGATATGTCCCGGCGAAAGTGGACCAGAAGATAATAAAAGAAGTGGAGGAAAATGCCCTAAAATTCTTCCGTTGCATTGGCGGTAAGGGGATTGCCAGAGTTGATTTCTTGGTTGATAAAAAAGGCGTGGTCTACTTCAATGAAATAAATACTATGCCCGGGTCGCTTGCCTTCTATCTTTGGGAGAAAACTAATCTGCCTTTCCCCAAGCTTGTTTCCCGACTCGTCGATCTGGCTATTTCCGATTGGGAGGCGAAGCAGAGATTAATTCGGTCGTTTGAGACCAATATCCTCTCATCGTTTGCGACAGGTGGGATAAAAGGAAAAAATGGGCGAGGGGAAATGGGTTAGAAGTTATCTGGTAAATCGTTCTCTAGTAATATCCAGTCGTAGGTTTTGGCTAGGGCATCGATGGTCGGCCAGACAGAGGAATTGTTGGCCAAATAATCAATCTTAACTTTTTGGCCGATACCCCGGGCCAGATTTTCGGTCCTTTCCGAGTGGCCAACCAAAATAATCCGATCAAAGACTCCGGCGGCTTTCCGGCCAATTTTTTCGTGAATGACGGCGGTGTGGTCTCCAAGTTCGATAATACCCGGAGTGATGAGAGCTTTTTTCCCTGGAAGAGTCGTAAGGTCGGCGATGATTTTTGTAAAACCGGTTTTGTTGCTACTGTAAGCGTTGTCGATGAGGATACATTTTCCGAGGGAGATTAATTGGAGCCTGTGTGGAGAGGGGGTAATCTGGGCAACTGAACTCTGGATAATTTTTGAGTCGAGTCCGAGCATGAAGGCTATGCCAATGGCGGCGATCAGATTTTCTAGATTGCTGGTCCCGAATAATTTTGTCTCAAAGTGATAGGTTTTGCTTTGATGGACGACTTCAAGGTTGGACCCTGAAGTCGTGAGATGGTGAGACTTGACGAAAAAATCGGCGCGGGGATCTATAAAGGAATAAGTTTTGACTCCTTGGTAATCCGGAAGTTCGAGCTGATTGGAAATAAATTTATTGTCAAGATTGACGAGAGCATTTTCCGGTTTGACGGTGTCGATGAGCTCGAACTTCGCCAGAGTCGTATTTTCGAGGGACTTGAATCTTTCGAGGTGCTGACTACCGATGGCGGTGAGAATGGCGTAATTGGGAGGGACCATGTGGGTGAGCTCTTTGATCTCACCTCTAACGTAGGCGCCCATTTCGCAAATAAAGTAATTGAGCTTACTATGTAATTGCGTCTCGACCACTTTGGCGATACCAAAAACGGTGTTGTAACTTTCGGGGGTTTTCAGAGTTTGATTCTCTCGGCTGAGGATTTCGAAGAGGAAGTCCTTGGTGCTGGTCTTGCCATAGGAGCCGGTGATGCCGATGACGGTGAGGTGGGGGTGTTCGAGAACGCTCCTGCGACAGGTTTCCTTGGTGAGAAAACGACGGGTAAATTCGTAGGGTTTGATGATCACCAGTGAGAGAAATAGTAGAGGAAAGGGCTCGAAAATAAGTATTAAGTAGAAAGTAGTAAGTATTAAGTAGGGGGGGCGGAGAAAGAGGGGAAGAATGAATAATATGATGGTGACCGTTAAAATTAGTTTGGCTTTGAAAGTGTAAACGAGGGGTTTCTTCTGGCTGGTGGAAAAAGTAAAGGGGTGACTGAGCCACCACCGGGCAAATCGTTTCCAGTCGTAACCTTCGAGCTGGAGAATGTGGAGTTGGGATTTTAGAGGATTTTGCATAAAATGTCTGCTAGTTTTTGGGGGTGGGTGAGATGGGGTGAATGGCCGGTGCCGTAAATGACGTGGAGTCTGGCGTCGGGAATGTTTTCGACTAAATACTTTCCCACATAGGGAATGACTTTGTCTTTACTGCCCCAGATGATTTCGGTAGACACTTTGATTAAATGAAGTTTGGGACTAAGGTCATAATTTATGATTTGTCGGAGAACTGACTTTTGATAGTCATTGGAATGAGAATAGTCGTGAGCTATTTTTTCGTGGATTTGACTAATTAGACTAATTGGAAGAATTTGACTGATTGGTTTGAAAAATTTGGCAAGGGATTTGATTAGAGTAGTTATTGGAGTTTCGTGGCGAATGACGGCGGCGTCAACTAATACTAAGCGGTTGACTAGTTTTGGATATTTGATGGCGAAATCACTGGCGACCTGACCACCAAAAGAATGGCCGAGTAAAACAAAGTTTTTGAGTTTTAATTTGTCGGTGAAATTTTTTACAAAGGTGGTGTATTCGGGAACATTGGAGTTTGCGGCCAAGTCTCCCGTTCCCCCGAATCCGGGTAGATCCAGAAGATAGTAACAATTGTCTTCGGAAAGAAGTTTGACTAAGGGTAGCCAGAGGGCGGCGTTTTGACGCCAGCCGTGGAGGATGACGACTCGCGATTTGGCTTTTGGGTTGACGACCTCGTAATTTGTCAGGACTCCATTGGTGACGGTTTGCACTAAGGCTATTATCGGGGGATTGGTCTAATTGGTCAAATTGGGCAAATTTGATGCAGTGTCACAGGGAAACTTTGCCGGATGTACCTAGGCGGAAGTTGGCGAGGTCCAGCCGGGGAAGTTTGAACCAGACGGCGAAAGTATTGTCATTGCCGGTGCTTTCCGGTGAGAGATAGATAACCTCTGAGTCGATGGAAAAGCCACTCTTGAGTGAAACCTTGGCTTTTTGGTTGGGTTGGAGCTGGTAAAAATTATCTTCGGAGACAAGACATTCGAAAACGGCGGAATCGAGTGGGGCCAAAATGATGGGAAAGCCCGACGGGGTGATGTTTATGCCCTCGATCAGACCACCAGAATCGATAATGACCGCGTCAGCGGGGGAGTAGAGATTCAGGTCGTCGAGCTGGAGTTTGTATTTCTCGACCGTCTTGACTGAGACGTCGAGCTTGCTCTGGGCGATTCCCTTCTTCGTTTTCTCGTCTTCGGTTTTGGCTGTTGGAATTTGGCGGGTGAGCTGATCAAACTCAGCGCGGACGCGGCGGAAGTCAGCTAGCTCAATGTCCAGTTGTGTCTGAACCGGTTTCGGGTCGAGAGAGGCGAGCAGATCGCCTCTCTTCACGATCTGACCCGGATGGCACTTGAGGAAATTGAGTTTGCCGCCTTCGGGGAAACGAAGGGAGATAAGAGCGTTGCTAACAACTTTTCCGGCGAATTCAGGCATAAACTAAATTTATCATAATTTTGTCATTTTTGGTTTTTTTGTTCGTTCTTTGCTCGTGCAAAGAACTGAACCTAAGAAAGCACGCCCTTCAGGCTCGCTAAATTTTCATGTCTCATTTATGTTCGTTATGACCTGGCTCGTCAAGCTCGCCGGCAAACTCACTTTCTCGTAGTATTCGACAAGAAAATTTGACGCTCCCGCTTCAGGGATGATGAATATTTATTTGTAGTAAAATTGCTCCATGGCTGAACCGAAAACAGGAATTATATATAATCCTTCTGAGATCGAAAAAAAATGGATTGAAGTTTGGGAAAAGGAAAAGACGTATATTACTCCAAAGAGAAGTAATAGGCCTAAGTCTTATGTCTTGGGAATGTTTCCTTATCCATCGGGTGAGGGTCTGCACACCGGCCACGGCCGGATTTTTACAGCCGTTGATGTGATCGGCCGTTACCAGCGAATGAAGGGATACGATGTTTTGATGCCAATGGGTTGGGATTCCTTTGGCTTGCCGGCGGAAAATGCGGCGATTAAGGCGAAAAAAAATCCAATGGATATGGTGCCGCACAATGAGGCAAATTTCAAACGCCAGATGATGATGTTGGGATGGTCCTATGATTGGGAAAGAGAGTTTTCAACCACAGATCCAGCTTATTACAAGTGGACACAGTGGTTTTTCCTGAAACTTTATTCGATTAAAAATGATAAAGGAGAGAGATTGATCTATCGAAAAGAGGTCCCGATTAACTGGTGTCCTTTTTGTAAGACCGGTTTGGCAAATGAAGAAGTCCAAGCAGACGGAACTCATGAAAGATGCGGCACGGCGGTGACCCAGAAATTATTGCCACAGTGGAACATGCGGATTACTGATTATGCCGATCGATTGCTTGCCGATCTCGAATCAAAGGAACTTGATTGGCCCAAGGGGATTTTGGAAATGCAGAAAAACTGGATCGGGAAGAAAGAAGGTTTCAAAATTAAGTTTGGAGATATCGAGGTATTTACCACTCGGCCGGAAACGGTGTGCGGAGCTACTTTTTTGGCAGTCGCGGGTAAGGAAAATAAGGATACGGGTAAGAAGGTGGTCAATCCGGCGACTGGTAAAGAGATTCCTGTTTGGGAAGCTGACTATATCATGGCCGACTACGGAACAGGAGCAATTATGGGGGTACCAGCTCATGATGATCGCGATAGAGAATTTGCTAGCAAAATGGGGTTGCCCTTTGGCTCGGGAGAATTGGGGGAGTTTGAAGCGGAAAAATGTGTTACCTACCATTTGCGTGATTGGGTGTTTAGCCGGCAAAGATATTGGGGGGAACCATTTCCGTTGGTCTATTGTTCTAAATGTGGTGATGAAAACGGTGTTGTGCCCTTGTCGGAGGACCAACTACCATTAACACTGCCATATTTGGAGTCGTATGAGCCGACGGATACAGGGCAATCGCCACTTTCACGAATTAAAGAGTGGGTAGAAACAACTTGTCCTAATTGTGGAGGACCGGCCAGACGGGAGACGGATACCATGCCAAACTGGGCGGGGAGCTGTTGGTATTTCTTACGCTTTGCCGATCCGCATAATGACAAAGAGGCCTGGTCGGAAAAAGCGATGCGTGATTGGCTGCCGGTGGACTGGTATTTGGGTGGGGCGGAACATGCGGTGCTCCATCTACTCTATGCACGTTTTTGGACGAAAACATTTAAGGACTTGGGTCTAATTAATTTTTCGGAACCTTTTTTGCGTCTGCGGTCGGTGGGAATGGTCTTGGCGGCTGATGGCAAGAAGATGAGCAAGAGCTTGGGAAATGTGATTAACCCGGACGAGGTGGTGGGTATATATGGCGCGGACGCAGTCAGAGTTTATGAGCTGTTTATGGGGCCTTGGGATCAAGCAATTTCGTGGAGCGAACGGTCTCTTATCGGCTGTCGTCGGTTTGTCGAAAAGGTTTGGAATTTGGCTCGACGGGATATCGAAAATAAATGGAAAACTTCTGACCAGAAATTGATGACGGAATTAAATCGGGTGATAGCCAAGGTGGGTGAGGATATCGTGGCGTTAAAATTTAATACAGCGGTGGCGGCGTTGATGAAGTTTGCTAATTCTTGGAGTGATTGCATGTCTGGTTTATCTGCTGCCGATCTATCGCGATTGGTGTTGGCGCTGGCACCGATGGCGCCATTTATGACAGAAGAGCTATGGCGACAATTAGGTAACAATGAATCGATTCATTTATCATCTTGGCCACAAATAAAAAAGATAGTTGATGAGGAAGTTAATTTGGTGGTTCAGGTGGAGGGGAAAACTAGAAATGTATTACGTATTACGAATTACGTATCTTGTATCAAGAATGAAGTCGAAAAAATTGCTGTGTCAGACGAAAAAGTGAAAAAGTGGATTGAGGGGAAAAAGTACGAAGTGGTGTTTGTGCCGGGGAAAATTATTAATTTTGTAATGAAGTAGAAAAGAACATCAAAATGGGGTTAGATCGACTAATTGATAAAATGGTATTGGCTAAAGGAAAGAAGGCATATGGTTTCAAAGGTAGTGGTTGGTTCGGTAATTATGATTTGGTTGATAGAAAACTCCCCTCATACGAGCCGATACTTGATGAACTGAAGTCGCATCTATCCAAGGAAAGACTGAAAGAACCTGTATTAGATTTGGCATCTGGTTTAGGAGGGCAGGCTGATTATTTGGAGAAGCTCGGGATTAAGACAGTCAGGTTTGATCTGTCTAACGATGCTTTGAAAAATGTCCAGGGGAATATGTGGGAGTTGCCTTTCAAATCACTTACGTTTGCGGGAGTGCATGTGAAGGACGGCCTCGTCCATGTATTGGATAAACGAAAATTCGTTGCTGAAGTGACGAGAGTGTTGGTTCCGGGTGGTGTTTTGTGTATTACCAGCGACCTATCTAAGCCCCCAGTATTGAAAAATTTGGCAAACGCAATGTTTTCAGGGTCGGTCTACGTCTCGTTTGACATGGATGATTTGCAGACTATAGCAAAAGATTTTGATATGAGGTTAATTAGGGAACATTCGTGGGCTCCTGAGTGGGGAGAGGCCGATTGGTATTCTGATAAGAGAATGAGAACCGTAGCTTTTTTTAAAAAGAAAAGAATCAATAACTTTGTATTGACGGGTGATTAAGACTCTAGTAGGATGTATCGAATGGCAACAATAAGAAAATCAACCACAAATACAAATAAAATCATCAACACGGAGTTGTTGATGGAGAAGGTGCGCAAACTACCAAAGATTAATTACAGCGTAGTTTTGGTCATACTATTAATAGGGGCATCGTTTCTAATCGGTCGACTATCGGCGCAGGTCGAGTATCTGAAGGGTAGCCCCGCCGCCGCGGGGGGGCAGCAGGCGGCAGCCCCGGCACAGCAACAACAAAAAGCGCCCCCTGAAGTGACCACGGCGCAGATAAAGGACCTACTCGGTGACAAAAACAACATCACTTTTGGAAATAAGAATTCGAAACTTATTTTTGTCGAGTTTTCTGATCCGAGCTGCCCTTTTTGTCATGTAGCCGGAGGGCTGAATGGTTCGTTGAATAAACAGATGGGGACTCAGTTTACCTTGATCGCAGATGGGGGAACATACGTTGCACCGGTTCCCGAGATGAAAAAACTAGTGGATCAGGGGAAGGCCGCGTTTGTCTGGATGTATGCCAATGGTCATGGTAATGGCGAGCTGGCGACCAAGGCACTATATTGTGCTTTTGAAAAAGGAAAGTTCTGGCAAATTCATGACAGATTGATGACGAGTGAGGGTTATGAATTGATCAATAACACCGTCAAGAACGATAAGGCGAATTCGGGCAAGTTGGCTGAGTTCTTTAGAGATCAAATGAATGTCAATGACATGAAGAGTTGCCTTGAGGGCGGTAAGTATGACGGTCGAATTGCGGCAGATATGGGAGTGGCGACGAAGATGGGCTTTTCGGGGACGCCCCATTTCTTCGTGAATACGACGCCCTTTGTCGGGGCATATGGCTTTAAGGATATGCAGGCGGCGGTGGACGCAGGACTGAAGTAAAAGGTATAATACGCAGTATGAGAAAGGGATTGGTGGTGCTGTCTATTTTACTTTTTGCGCTTGCATCCGGTATGGCGCTGTTGGTGACTTCCGGTGGGGAGACGGCGAGGGCGGCTGGTGTTGAAATGATACTTGAAAGAGATTCCTCGACTTCGCTCGGAATGACAGATCCAGTTTGGCTAAACCCGCTGAAGGCGGGGATTAAGAACGCGGTTAATCGCGGTGTATCGGTTAATACCATTGTTTTACTTCTACTATTTCCTCTGACGGCGGCCTTGGTCGCCTTTAGTCGGCAGGTGATTGGACTGAATGGGTTTGGAATATTTATCCCGGCGTTGGTCTCGGTGGCCTTCCTATCGACCGGTATCTTGGCCGGTTTGGTCTTGTTTCTGGCGATTGTTTTGGCGGCGATAGCGGCAAGATATGGCGTTAACAAGGCAAGGCTGCCATATTTACCGAGAATGGCAGTCTTAATTTGGGTAGTGGTGATGGCGGTGTTGGTGCTATTAATCTTTTCTCCAGCTTTGTCATTGGATCGACTGGTGGGCTTAGGAATTTATCCGGTACTGCTATTTATAATGTTGGCGGAAAGCAACATCGAGGCTCAAATTACCCGAACTTGGCAAACCGCGGCCCTGATGACTGCCGAAACGATCGCAATCGCCATCGTGGCTTCACAGGTAATGGGAACTGTAGCGATACAGGAATGGGTGCTCCTAAATCCTGAGATCGCCGTTTTGACGATCCTTGGCTTGGATTTTTTGATCGGAAGCTACAAGGGTTTGCGTCTTTCTGAGATCTGGCGTTTTAGGAAGCTAATTGACAAATAGCAAATGGCACAACTGAAGGATATTTTGGGAATCAATGCTAGGTCGGCTGACTTTCTACGACTTAACAAAAAAAGCGCTCGGAGACGGGCTGACGACAAACTCCTGACAAAACGGATGTTGCGGAAGGCAGAGATACCGCACCCAAAGCTCTTGGCCAAACTCAAGAGCAGAAAAGCGGTGGAAAAGTTCGACTGGCTATCTCTCTTTGGAAGTTTTGTCATCAAGCCAGTACAAGGTTTGGGTGGACAAGGAGTATTGGTAGTGCGAAAGAAATTGAAAGATGTTAATAAGTGGGTACTGGCGGGGGGGAAATTGGCACAAATTAATGATTTGAAACTACACGCTTTGGACATAATAGAAGGACGGTATAGCCGAAATGATTTACCAGATATTGCCATGATTGAAGAAAGGGTTAAGATTCATCCAAGCTTTCGAAAACTAGCGATTGGCGGAACGCCTGACGTGCGGGTGATCGTACATAACAAAGTCCCGGTGATGGCGATGCTTCGTCTGCCGACCGAGGAGTCCGGGGGGAAGGCGAATTTGCACCAGGGAGCGGTTGGACTCGGAATTGATATGGCGACGGGGATCACTACTTATGGTGTTTGTAAGGATGCCCCAATTCGTTTCTTTTCCGATTCAAATAAAAAGGTGAATGGCATCGCGATTCCAGAGTGGAGTAAAATTCTAAAATTGGCAGTAGAGACACAGGTGGCTTCGAAGTTGTCATTTTTGTCGGTCGACTTTTTGATCGACAAAGAAAAAGGGCCTTTGGTGCTGGAATTGAATGATCAGCCGGGTTTATCGATCCAATTGGCCAACCACGCCGGTTTGAAGAAAAGATTGGAGAGAATCGAAGGATTGGAGATTGAAAATGTCGATCAGGGAGTGACGGTGGCGAGGACTTTGTTTGCCAGCCGATTTGCCGGAAGAGTGAAGCGAACTTTGGAAGGTCAAGTGGTGATACGAAATCTGGAGACTGTTTTCGTATTGAACCATGATAAGAAAAAAGTGAGTGCGCTGGCCAAACTCGACACTGGTGCCTACAGTACTTCGATCGATAAGGAATTTGCAAAGGAACTGGGGCTATTGTCCCCGGACAATGTTTTGTGGGAGAAAGAATTTAAAAGTGCGCTTGGGAGAGAAAAAAGGAAATTGATTAGGCTGGTCTATTGGCTCGGTGGGAGGAAGGTGGTGGGACGCGCCGGTCTCTCGGACAGAAAGCATTTGCGAAGAAAGGTCCTCATTGGTCGGCGGGACCTGCGCGGTTTTCTCATCGATCCGGTGAGATATGAGTTTGATAACAAGATAGAAAACTCAAAAAATCAAAAACTCGAGAACTCAAAACAATAAAAAGTAAAAGAATGAAACTAAGTATTATCGCCCGATCAACCACTTGGCACACGGATCAGTTGGTGAGTGAAGGCGAAAAGAGGGGGGTAACGGTTGAGGTAATTAATGTGAAGAGCTTGAACGGGTTGGCAGGAACAATTGATAAATTGGGTGAGGTCGTTCTCTGGCGATCGTCCTCCCTACCCATGCCGTTATCGAGAACGGTATTCATAAACGCAGTTTCTTCAAAAAAAAATATTTTTAACGAGGTGATAGGCACGAATCCCCTGGTGCCATTTAAGTTCTACCAGCAGAAACTGGTGAACCCATTGCGGACAATCACCGGCATACCAACCTATCAATTTCGGGGAATTAAAGGCTTAAATGAATCAATCAAAAAAGGGTTTTTGAAATATCCGTTTGTAGCCAAGAAAAACCTCTCTGCTCGTGGCGAAGGGGTTTTTAAAATTACTTCGGTCAATCAAATCGCAGAATATAAGATTAATTTTAAAGATTATATTTTTCAAAATTTTGTCAAAAATGATGGTGATTTCCGAGTGCTGGTATTGGGAGGGATCGCCTTGGGAATTATTAAAAGAACAAAAGGGAGTGATGAATTCAGAAATAATATTTCCTTAGGGGGAACGGCGCTGGATATGAAAGATTTGCCGGAAGCTGGCGATTTGAAAAATAAAGCGGTAAGTCTGGCCTCTAAATTCCGTCTGCAGTTTTGCGGAGTGGATTTTATTTTCGATCAGGAAGAAAACATCTATCGATTCATGGAAATAAACTCTGTGCCCCAGTGGCAGGGTTTTTCCGCTGCCACCGGCGTCAATGTGGCGGAAAAGGTAATTGATTTTGTTGTATCTCTGTCCGAGAAGAACACAATAAAACTACCTGCTCAGATCTCGAACTACTACAATCGATTCTCCGAATTTTTGCCTAATCACCAAGCCTTTCATTACTGGTCACGACTTTGGCTTTACAACCATGATTCAGTCGCTAGGTTAAAATTAGACAGTTTGAAGAATTGGTATCTGGGGAAGGGAGACATAGATAAAAGGATAAAAGATCTGACGACAACGACGGCACACAAAGATGACCCGCTAACACTGCGGAAGGCTCATTATCAAAAGTATCCAAAACTACTTAAATATTCGAGCATATTATTTTGGTGGTTAATGGCAAAGAAAATTTATGGCGAGGATGTTTCGACTGATATTGAGTTGGTAGCGCCAAAAACCGAGATCCTTCGCCTATATCAAACGGTATTGGAAGACAATGAAGCAATTAAAATCCTAAGTAGCGGAGCAACCAACTTTTTTTATCTGGTTGGTGAATACTTAAAGATAAAAATTGATACGAAGAAGCTCTTTGATCTATCAGAGACAGTCAAAATAAAAGTTGATAGGGAAATCATAAAGCGCGAGTTTTATTTTCTGAGCCATCTAATTATCGGGGAGACTTGTTTCTATACCAAAAAAAATCTGTCCGATGCTGAAACTTGTATGAGAGCGGTGAAACGAATGGAGCAAATAATCCGAGACAGTTACTTTCGGATTTCATTGGACATGAAGTTCGAATTTATCGTGTGCTGCCAAATCTTAGACTACAAATCAGGCTTGGAAGGCATTATTGATGGAGAAACGGAGAGATCGCTATCTGTCTCAGGTAACTTCCTGGTGGACACTCATAACGCTTGGATTCATGGTTTTGGCCACAAATTCGCCCGTTCCGAGCACCGAAACGTGCTTTATTTGATGATAGATAACAAAAAATAATGACTGAAGTAATAAAAGATGGTTTGCCAGTCTATCCAGAAAAACTGGAGGTGGAGAGAAGTGAACCCAGGTCTGTTTTTTGGACAGACGCGGAAGCTGATCTGGTAGTTGGTTTCCTTAATGGTGTGGAGGGGCGGGAAGATGGTGGTGGAGGATGGGCATCAGTTTTGGCGACTGAGACGAAGATCAGTGAAGAAGATAAGATGGAAGTCGAAAAATTGATTCAGGAAACGAATGCCATTAAGCCTCAAGATAGCACGTCTAACGATGAGGTGATGACGGGAGATAAGTCGGAATATGAATGGATGACTAAGGAGGCGACGAGGTCGGTTCTTTCCCAGATCGAGAGGAGTTTGCGCTCAGTGGGGATGTTTTCCAATCTGGACTACAGAAGGAGAGCTGTGTCGGGAAAAATCAGAGAAAAAAGGTCATTTGGCTTGGAAACAAACATGAGCGGATATAAACACAAGTCTAAGTCGCCGATTAAAGATTCTTCCGGTAATTATGTCTTGGCGGACAAAGTCGAAGGTGGCTATCTTCGCCACGAAGAAGGGGGGCCGAGGGTTTTGTCGCAAATTTTACTACCGATGTTTAATTCGGAAAAGCCAATGAAGTGGAGACGGTTTGTCAGAGGTATGGCTCACGAGGTGGCCCACGAAATCAGGGTCTGGGCTAATAGATGTCTTTGGGAAAATATTGAGTGGAGCGATAAGTTGCCTAGACGTGGGAATGTGGCCGCTTATGGTCCGCAGGTTGGGTCAAATCTCACCGGGTCAGAGTCAGTGGGGATGCTGTCGGGAATAATTGCACAGAAAATGTGGGAAGTTTCTGGGAAGGTGCCAACGATAGAGGAGGTTTTGCCTCTTGTTGCTGCCAAGGCGGCGAAAAGATTGGAAGGTGGCGAGGCAGAGGACCGATATGACGTTGCGTCGTTGGCGCTTTACGATCATCTCAAGCAGATTTGTGACAGGGGCGGTGGAGGAAAGAGTGCTTTGGATTTTCTTTCGATGGGGATTTGTGGTTATGTGACTTATGAACACCTGCCAGACCTTATTCATGCGGGGGTAATAGATCAAACTGTTTTTGCCAAGTCAAAAATTGTGGTTCAAGAGGTTTTTGAACTAATGTGCGGAGTTGGATATACTGGCAATATGGCTGATGATCGGACATTGACGGTAAGAGGGGAAACTGGAGTCTCGTTGGGAGATCCTTTGGATTGGTTGGGGGATGAGACAAAAAGATTGGTGCAAGAAAAAAAGGATGGGTTTGCTTTTTGGCAAGCAAAAATTACATTTGCCAATGGAGAATCTACAAGAGTGGCCTTTTCGGGTGACTCTGAATCTGATCCTGAAGGAGCTGATGGTCACACGATATATGTAGAAAAACCGAAGTTACTTTCGAGATTTGAAGGTTTGGAGTATGACGGATCGAAAAAGGCTTGGGGATTAGGTAATACTGATGGCAGAATATTTTTGGTTGGTGGGGAAGTGGAGAAGGGTGGGAAGGGAGAATACTCTTTGGAAGATGGCGATTCGTGGGAGCCCCCTGACTCTGAAAGTCCTGGGTTTAACTCGAGTGTGGATTCGGACGGGGCTGAGGTAGAGATAAGAAGCCTGATTAATAAACAGACTAATAAAGATGGCGTCAAAGTTGAGTGGTTGGCACCTGCCTGATTATTTTGCGGACGAAATTGCGTGTTCGAGGTAGGTGCGGGCGATGTTTTCGTCGGTGGCTGATTCGATCCCCTCTATTCCCGGATTATGATTGACTTCCAAAATATATCTTTTTCCTTCCGGAGTAATCAAAACGTCAACGCCGCCAATGGAAAGACCGATACAATGGAGAGCTCTTTTGGCTAACTCCTTGGTTTCTTCATCGGGAGTAATAATTTCGACGGTGCCCCCGAGGGAGAAATTGGCGCGGAAATCTCCGGGTCTGGGGGTGCGCCTCATAGCATAAACATGGTCGCCGATAATGAGAACTCGTAGATCTTTCTCGTAAGGAATAAATTCCTGGATAAGGTAATAGCCGGCAGAACGTTCTTCGTCATTTGCTTTTTTGATAAATTCTGAAAGTTGCTTCGGGTCTTCGAGTTTTTCAATGCCCCTACCCTTGCCGGTTTTGATCGGCTTGATGATGATCGGATAGCCGATCTTTGCGCAGAGAGAGGGAAAATCGTTGTAGGATCTGGTGTGAAAACTGTCGGGCAGAGGGAAGTTTTCTAGGGAGAGTTTTGTCAGGTCAGCGACCTTGTTGATCGAATAATATATTTGCCCGTAATTATTGTCGAAAACTTTAATGCCTTTTTTTCTAAAATGTCTGACCAGAGAAATAGTGTTTTTGACTGATGAGAAAATGCTATGAAAAATGACGACATCAGTATCTGAGTCAATGTCAGTGATTCCGGGGAGGACAAGCTGGTTATCTTTGATCTGAAGGTCAATGTCGCCAATGGAAACGTGGGAACAAACATGTCCTAGTGCCTTGGCCTCCGATACTACCCGATCAATTTTGAAGTTTGGGCCGATGGTGGAAAGAAGGACGATTTTCATGGCTGTATTATCTCACAACTATATAATTCCAAATCCAGTGTGGTAGAATTAGCCCATGAATCGGGCTAAAATTAGAGTGGCCGTTGGGATATCCGGCGGAGTGGATTCGGCGGTGACGGCTTTGCTTTTGAAGGAAGCGGGGTGTGAGGTGGTGGGAGTACATTTGTATTGCTGGCCTCCAAAGGAAGAATATCTAGTAGCCAGTAGTCAGTATTCGGTGGAAGAGAAGGAGTCCTTGAGAAAAGAATGGGTGAAAAAGAATGGTTGTCGGGCGGATGAAGATAAAAAGTTTGCTCTGAAAACGGCGTTGGAGTTAGACATACCTTTTGTGACGCTGGATTTTTCGGAGGAATATAACTTGCGAGTGGTGGATTATTTCTATCGCGAGTATGAGGCGGGCAGGACGCCGAATCCGGACGTAATGTGCAACAGTGAAATTAAATTCGGACTGTTTCTCGATTGGGCCCTTCAAAATGGATTTGACTTCATAGCCACTGGGCATTATGCGAAGATCGGGCAGACACTGGATGAAAATACCGGGCAGACACTGGATGAAAATACCGGGCAGACACGGGGGCCTGCCCCTACGAGATTGTTTATACCGGCTGATAGACACAAAGACCAAACTTATTTTCTTTGGAAGTTAACACAAAAAGAGTTGAAACATGTTTTGTTTCCTTTGGGAGACTTGGAGAAAAATGAAGTGAGAAAGATCGCGCTGAAGGCAGCCTTGCCTGCCGGCAGGCAAGGTTTGTCGGTGGCGGGGAGGCCGGACTCGCAGGGAATTTGTTTTGTGGGGAATGTCGAGGCACGAAAATTCTTAGCCCGTCGATTGCAGAAAAAGATGGGTGAGGTAAAAAATATTTCTGGTGAAGTGATAGGGACTCACGATGGGGTTTGGTTTTATACGGTTGGGCAGCGGGGGGGGTGGACGATTGACCCAAAAATTCAAAAACTTCTGGCAAAGCCAGATCACGCTTCGCGTGACAAAAACTCAAAAACTCAAAAGGGAGACGCAACGCCTGTGTTTTATGTGATTAACAAGGACGCCGAGAAAAATGAGTTGGTGGTGGGGGTGGGGAAGGAAACCGAGAGACAAAGGTTTGAGGTAGGGGAGGTGAATTGGATGGGGAAAAGTGACACTGTGACACAGTGTCACGTAAGAATCAGGCATGGGGGGAAGCTAATAGCGGCAGAAATTACCCCCTCTCCTCGCAATAGCGAGGCTTCTCCCCCTAATTTAGGGGGAGAGTACGAGGTAAAGTTATTTGAGCCTCAAAGAGGTGTGGCGCCGGGGCAGTCGGCGGTATTTTATAGTGAGGAGGGAGAGCTTTTGGGTGGAGGAGTGATCGCCTAGCTCATAACTTTGTGATATAAACGAGCTATGAATAAAACGGCCGAGCTTGGTTCGTGGATTAGTGAGTATTTTGAGGGACATCCGGCTGATTATTTTGAGGATAAGGTTTTGGTGCAATTACAGAAAGACTACCATTATATTGAGTCGACTGAGGGTGGTTTTGAAGTCTGGAATGGGAGCTTCCCGGGGGTAGGAGGTTTAGACCATTTTGTCTTGAAGTTTCAGAAAGGGAACACGATGAGGATAGATTCTCCCTAAAAATTCAGGCTCTAAAGTCTCGTTTGTCTAATCATTCCGGAGTTTTCTTGAAATATGAAGATAACAAGTGGAGAGACGATGGAGGAATCTGGCTTGATAGAATTAATGGTTTGAGAAATTGGCCGGCGATAATGAGGGATGATATTCTAGATAGTAATCGGTTTGAATACTGCGTGCCGGTGGATATAGGGGAAACTTTGTCGTTTTGGTTGATGAAACTTGAAGACGGCGATTTCTCGATGCCGGTGGTAGTTCCCGCTACGACCGTGATGATCGGAGATTTTGAGTGGGAAGTGCCGTTTCGAATTGGCACAACAACTTTTTGTCCGAATAACACGATAGGTTTGATGAAGTTCTTGGTCGAAGGGAAGGGGGTGGATCGAGAACGACGGGAGAAGATATTTCGCGAGGCATTGGATATAGAAGCGGCGATGAGACTTAGATTTCTGTTGAGATGAGAAATCCCCCTAATTATTTTTTGTCTTTGTGGGTGGCGGTGGAGAAGAAAATGGGACTTGACAGGGAATTGTATAAAGTTCATAAATACATTCAGAGATGAGATTTATTGATAAGAAGTTAATCGCCCTTCTTTTTTTGGTTCTTGTGGTGTCTGTTTTTGTTTTGGTGAAGCCAAGGTTGGTAAAATCAGCCGCTCTGACTTCCGCCTCTGTCACTCTGAGTAACTCCCGTCTCTCCTACTTTGCCAAGACTACCGGCACCCACGCCGCCGCCGACTCCACTATTGATATCGCCACTTCGGGTAATTCCGACAATAATACCAGTCACCTCTTCCCCAATGACGGGGTCTCTGTCGGTGTCAATGGCGGTCGAACCGTTGCTAGAATTGTCGACTCCGACACCTTTGCCCTGAACACCCCTCTCACCGTTGGGGCGGCCGCTGGTCAGAATGTCTATGCCACTCAATCCGGTGCCGTTACCGTCGCCTTCACTCTCGCTAGCCAGATTCCTGCTAACGGTTACATTCGTATCACTATTCCTGATCCGGCTAGTGGTGGCAATGATGGTGCCCCAGATACTGGAGCTTCGATCGCGCTCAGTGGTTGGGATCTTAATAGCATAGCCGCTGCCGATATCACCGTTTCCGGGGGAACCGGCTGTTCCTGGAATGCGACCGAAACTATCACAGCAGGCTCAGGCTCCAGTCATTTCATTGATGCCACTACTACGGCTGCCTGCACTGCCGGTACCGTCACCGTCGCCATAGACGCCTCTCCCGGACTGGTCAATCCCGCCGCAATTTCTTCCGGACACACGGCGGGGACAGCCGATGTCTATCAGTGGACCGTTTCGACCTATGATGGAGATCCGGCTGGTGCTGGTGTTATTCTCGATACCACCGACATCACCGTCGCCCCAATTGAAGGAGTTCTCGTCTCCGCTACCATCGACGAAACCCTCTCTTTTTCTGTCGCTGGAGTCACCGCCGATGCTGGAACTACCGGCACTTGCGGAATCACCCGAACTGCCAGTAGTCCGGATACGACCGCCTACTCTGTGCCTTGGGGAACGATTTCTCCGACTTATCTTGCGGCTACTCATAATACCTCACAACTTCTGACGGTCAGTACCAATGCTGACGGCGGCTATGCCGTCACCATCATTGAAAACGACCAGATGGGGAAGGACGGCGTTACTTGTACCGGTGCCTCTGCGGGAGAGTCGGTCAGTTGTATTCAGGACACCACCTGTAGTGCTGCCGGCTGTGACCAAACGACCCTGCGTGATTGGACCTCAAGCCCCACTAGTTATCCTGGCCTCGGTTACTCTTTGGAAGAGGTGACGGCGAGTGAAGCTTCCTTTGAGTTTGATGATTCAGCCGCAAACTTCAATGCCAAACAAATCCCCGATGCCGAAACCCCTGAAGCTGCTGTGACTATCATGACCAACGCTGGACCGGTGGATACCTCTCAAGTTTACGTTTGCTATCGCATTGATGTCACCGCTACCCAACCTTCTGGTTATTATTTCAACAAGGTGAGATATACCGCCACCGCTGTCTTTTAAAATACATCAAGAACCATGAAAAAAACTGCCCTCCTCCTCACAATCATAAGTCTTGTGGGTCTTATAAGTCTTATGGGACCTATTCCCGCCTTTGCCCAGAACGCCACTGCCCTGACCATTGCTCCGGCTCGCCAACAGCACGACCTCAAACCCGGAGAGTCCACCAATATCATTCTAAAACTGATGAATACTGGAACATCTCCCGTTGTGGGATCACTCTCTGTGGCCAATTTTATTGTCACAAGTGCTGACGGCAAGCCTCAATTCCTTGAGAACAAGTTGGCGCTGCCTTCTAAATATGCGGCCGCGACTTGGTTTAGACTCCCTTATGATCGCCTGGCCGTCCCCGCCCAAGGCAAGGTAGAGATGCAGATCAAAATCACCACCCCGAAGAACGCTCTGCCCGGTGGTCATTATGCGGCCATAATTTTCGAGCCAACGGCTGATACCAGCATTGCTGCTGTTCCCGACAAAGCCGGTCAATCATCCATTTCCCCTCGCATCGCTGGCTTGGTCTACATCGTCGTCCCCGGTGATTATGTGGAGACGGCTAATTTAGTTCAGTTTTCTGCTCCTAATTTTTCTCAATCCGGACCAATTGACATCGCCACGGCCATCAAAAACACTTCGCCGACCCATATCCGTCCGATCGGTACAATTACCATCACCAACATGCTTGGGGATGTCACGACCGTCCTGCCTTTGGAAGAGGTGAATATTTTCCCTGATGCCAGTAAGCTCTACAAGAATACCATTCCGACCAAATGGTTGGTGGGTCGCTACCGGGCTGATTTCTCAGCTGTTTTTGGCGCCTCGGGAAAGGTTCTGACGGGGACGATCTTCTTCACTGTCTTCCCGGTGATGCTTTCTATTTACCTTCTCATCTTTATCCTCGCCATCGCCTTCATCATTAAATACCTGATTAAGAGGAACCTGAAACATCAGCAGGAGTTGGAGGCAGAAGTGGCCGAATTGAAGAAGGAAGTTAGCGATTTGGAGCACAAGCCATAACCTTGAGGCTTGTTTATTCAGGCTGGATTTGATAAAATTGCCCCTGCACTTTGACAAGTGAAGATTTTTATTTTTTTGTCACTTGAAATGTGACAGGAAGGTTAATTCGAAACAAAAGAAAGTCCCGAGTCAAATCGGGAGTTTTTCCGTTTTAATTTTTTTGAGAATTTGATCCTAGTTCAGGATGAATGTTGGCATTGTGCCTTAAGCATGCAAGTTGAGCGGCGAAATCTTACAATCGCAAGAAAGTAGGATGGAACAGCGGCAGACGGGTGAGTATAAGATAGGAATCTACCTCTTTGTGGGGAACAGCTCGCCGAAAGGCGGGGTAATACCGCATAAGTTCGTAAGAAGAAAGGGCATAACTGCCCGCTGAGAGATGAGCCTATTCGCTATCAGCTAGTTGGTGGGGTAAAAGCCTACCAAGGCCATGACGGCTAGGGGGCGTGAGAGCGCGACCCCCCACAAGGTTACTGAGATACGGAACCTACGCCTACGGGCGGCAGCAACTGGGAATTTTGCGCAATGGACGAAAGTCTGACGCAGCGACAATGCGTGTGGGATGAAGGCCTTCGGGTTGTAAACCACTGTGGTAGTGAATGAACAAAATGACAGTACACTATTAGAAAGCACCTGCTAACTACGTGCCAGAAGCCTCGGTAATACGTAGGGTGCAAACATTATCCGGAATCACTGGGCGTAAAGAGTATCGTAGGCGGTTTATTAAGTAGAGGGTTAAAGACCAGAGCTCAACTCCGGAAATGCCCTCTAAACTAATTAACTAGTGGAAATTCGGGGTTATCGGAATTCTTGGTGGAGGGGTGAAATCCGTTGATATCAAGAAGAACACCAATGGCGAAGGCAGATAACTAGGGTTTTCCAGACGCTGATGAACGAAAGCTAGGGGAGCGAAAGGGATTAGAGACCCCTGTAGTCCTAGCCGTAAACGATGAACACTAGCTATTCCCGTAAGGGAGTGGCGTAAGCTAACGCGTTAAGTGTTCCGCCTGGGGAGTACGACCGCAAGGTTAAAACTCAAAGGAATTGACGGGGAAATGCACAACCAGCGTGCCATGTGGTTTAATTCGAAACAAAACGATAGACCTTACCTGGGTTTGAAATAACACCGTTTTAGTCACCTGGAAACAGGAGATGATCCGCAAGGATGGTGCTACAGCTGCTGCATGGCTGTCGTCAGTTCGTGTCGTGAGGCGTCGATTTAAGTATCGTAACGAACGCAACCCCTGCTGTATGTTAAATATCCATACGGGACTGCCCTGCTTTTTTAGTGGGGAGGAAGGAGGGGATGATGTCAAGTCAGCATGGCGCTTACATCCAGGGCCACACACATGGCGTAATGGTCGGGACAACGGGTCGCGAAAGAGTAATCTGGAGCTAATCCTAATAAACCCGACCTCAGTTCGGATTGTGGGCTGAAACTCGCCCACATGAAGGGGAGTTGGTAGTAATCGCAGATCAGCAATACTGCGGTGAATACGTTCTCATTTCTTGTACACACCGCCCGTCAAGTCAACAAAGTCAGTAGTGCCCGAAGTCGATTCCCTCAACCGCAAGGAGAGGGGCGCCTAAGGTAAGACTGGCGATGGGGGCTAAGTCGTAACAAGGTATCCGTTCTGGAAGGAGCGGATGGATCACCTCCTTTCTAGGAGTTAGTAGGACGCACGACGTCCGATGATCAACGCCGGAGTTCTTGCTTTTCACCGCAAGGTGGACTGAAATATCTTTATTGATATTTCCGCGGGACTCTTTAAACAAACCAAGCACCCTTTCCTGTCACATTTGAAGTAGATAAGAAATAAAAAACTCAAAAACTCAAGAACTCAAAACTGAGATACAAAGCCGTTGTTTTTCGGGAGGGTTTTTGGTGTTTAAATCATTTTTCTAGTTTTTTGTTCATTCTTTGCTCGTGTCCACCAAAGGCGGATAAACTCCGAATTGAACCTAAGAAAGCACGCCCTTCAGGCTCGCTAAATTTTCTTGTCTTATTTATGTTCGTTATGACCTGGCTCGTCAAGCTCGCCGGCAAACTCACTTTCTCATAGTATTCGACAAGAAAATTTGACGCTCCCGCTTCAGGGATGATTGTGGAGAGTTTTTTGTGATATTATTTCCGTATGATAAAAGAAGTTGAGAGATTGTTTGAGGCGATTACTGGTTCGGAGTGGAGAATGGAGAATGAAAAGACCGGCGAGCTGGTGAAATATAATCTCGATCGGACCAGAAAGCTGTCCTACGTGGGATGGAGAGACGGGAAAAACGTTGAGTTGGCGAACATGGGATTGCTTTTTTTGAACGATAATGGAAAGTGGGACGAGGTGATTGGTTTAAGATATATGTCCTCACCTGTTAAAGAAAAGATGGTAATTGAAGCGATGGCAAGGGGAGTGAACAGACCCATTATCACCCTGGATAAATGCTTTAGATATTCTATGGATGGAAGATGGTGGGATGGTGTTGTGGGAAGAGGTTCAATTGTGGATAGGAGAGTTTGTGAAGACAGACGGGAGTTGCTCCGCAGTGAAGATGAAATGCCTGAGAGAATTGACTTGGTTTTGACGGCGAATCTTTTTGTAGATCAAATGATTCGGGGAGAGATGGAGAGGCCGATCTTGGTGCCGGAGGGATATTTCCAGTACGAGGAGCCGGGAGATGTAACTTATGGAGCGGTGATCTACTCTCCAAACGTAACTAGGGTTGAGAGATTGATCGCGAAGGCCAGAAATAGCGAGGAATTGAGGATGGCGAAAGCGATAAATCGATGGGTGGTAGACCAGGAAATGGCCAGAATGGCAGCGGAATTGGACTAGTTAGTTTCTTATCGCATTTTTGTGGGCGCTCATGGAGTCGAACCATGTACCTCGGTCTTATCAGGACCGCGCTCTAACCAGATGAGCTAAGCGCCCTTAATTTATCAGCTTAGGCTCATGCTGATGAGCTGAGCGAGCTGGTCGAGCGAAGTGTCGATTCCCAAATCGACCTAAGCGCCCAAACGAAGCTAATTTTACCAAAAATCGATTCGGATTGGTATGGGAAGCTTTATTTGGGTATTTTGGACAACCTCTGAGGTTGTCCATTGAGCGATGTACAAAAGCCGATTGCCGTATGTGTTTAACGAAAAAGGAGGTCGAATTATCAAAGATTAAGGAATAAAATACAAAATATGAATAAAGTTGTTATTGCAGCAAGAATTAAAAATAAAGAAGGAAAAGTTCTTGCGGTTCATTTGAATAAGGAAAAACCAGAAGGTGTTTGGGTGATGCCTGGTGGAAAACTTGAAGACAATGAAAGTGCACGAAATTGTGTCATACGAGAAGTTAAAGAGGAGCTTGGGCTTGACATTAAACCAGTTAAGATTTGCGGGATAAGCGAAGTCAGTTACGGCGAAGGGAATGTGTGGATTTTTATTTATTTTGAGTCAGAAATAATTTCCGGGATACCAACTCCACAAGAAGAAAACAAAACTTTAGAAGTTAAATATATTGAACCTTCCGATCTCCACATGTCAGAAACAATTATTTGGATCGATTAAAATATCGGCGTATTTTTTCGTAAAGAACCCACTTATGTCTAATATTGACGATGAGACTCGGCGCAGAATGTATGCATCTACTGACCGGTTGTTTGATCAACTAAAGAGATGCCCGATTGACTGTGGAGAGTTAGATAGAGTGATAAGGGGATTGGATCTTGCCAATATCGAGGGGGTCTCTGCCGCACTTGGTGCCTCAGAACTTATGTTGAGGGACCTCGAGGAATTGGCGGATGCCTTGCTGAGATATGGTTTACCGGCAGATAGAATAATTGAAATTTTGGCCAATCTTAACGAACAGGAGATTGAACTTCAAAAGTTTTTGAAGAATGTTATGACTAGTGCTGAACAAAAAGATAGCGATGATATAAAGCTTATCGGAGAGGTTCGATGGGGGTTTAAACATAGCGGATATGTTAGTGGTTTGGAGAAGCTTGGAGACAAAATTGGTTTTAGTTCTTGGAAACGTACGGGAATAGACTATAGTCCTGTATATTGGTTTTGCCGAGAAGTTGCGATTGCGACAAGAAATTCAAATAACTGCCAATCAGACCCTCGTGAGGATGCGTATGAACTTATTAACAGAGGATTACTTACAAAAGAAGAACGTGACTACGTATATAACCAATTTGGATTTAATCCTGATAATTTTACACCGCCGCCTTGGATGAAGTAGAACTTTTTTGATATGCTGAGGGTGGGTGTTGAAAAAAAAGAAAAAAATAAAGATTTCCAGGGAGGGGTTGATGAAGAGGAAATTGCCCTATGCGGGGGTAGGTTTCGTGATGATAATGTTGGCTCTGGGGATAAATAAGTTTAGTGATCTGAACAAGATAAAAGATTATCAAGAACGGCTCGACGCGACGCGATGGGCAGCGGCGGCGAAGGAAATAACTGATGGAGATACCTTCGTATTAACGAATGGTGTGACGGTGAGATTAGTAGGAATAAATGCACCAGAAAAAGGGAAAACGGATGGCGAAGAAGCAACTGTTTATTTAACCAAATTGATAAAAGATAAAAGAGTCTATCTGGAATATGACAGGTATCAAGACGAACGGTTTGTGAGGATTTTGGCTTGGGTGTGGGTGAATTGTGAAAGTGAACCGAAATTCCTACCATACAACTATATGCATTTGACGTATAACCAGAGCAAACCCGGATTAACCGAAAATCCCGAGGGGTGCAAAAAAGGTCAGCTAGTAAACGAAATGATGGTAAAAAAAGGATTGGCGAAAACGACATTTTACAAGGATCGGGGGGAGATGAAATATGAAGAAAGGTTAAAAAAAGTTTTCTAGTTCGTGTAAAATAGGACTTTGTGAAAAATACAATTACGGTTTCGACTCATGATGGATTTTTCCATGCCGACGATGTCTTTGCCATGGCGGTTGTGAGTTTGTGGGCCAAAAAAGAGAGGAAACAGATGGAGATAATTCGGTCCAGAGAAAAAGAAATTTTCGAGAAGGCCCAGGTGGTAGTGGATATCGGAGGAGTTTACGATGTGAAGAAGAATCACTTTGACCATCATCAGGTTGGTGGGGCGGGCAAGCGGCCCAACGGAATTCCTTATGCCGCCTTTGGCTTGATGTGGAAACATTTCGGAGGGGAAATCACTTCCAAGGAAGCGGCGGCACTGGTCGAGAAGAAATTGGTGATGCCGATCGACGCGATTGATAATGGAGTCAATTTGAGTACGCCTCTGATTGCCGGTATTTCAGAATACACTATCGCCAATGCCATCTGGACCTTGGGAGAATTCGATGAAGGGGGTGGGAATGACGGATCATTTCAGAGAGCGGTGGATATCGCCAGTCAAATCCTGTCTGGGGAAATAAAGAAGGCGGAAGCGACTATTGAGGGGGAAAGGGTTGTGGAAGCAGAAATAATGGCTCAGGGGGAACCCGCCGTGTTGGTTCTCTCGACCTATTATCCCTGGTCGAGGGCGGTCAGCCGGTACGAGAAGATAATGTTTGTAATTTTTCCTGACAAAGGAACTTCAAAGTGGTGTATTCAGGCGGCGCCGGATGATGATAGTTTTGGGAATGATCGAATCAGTTTTCCTAGGGAATGGAGGGGTTTGACAGATGAGGCTTTGGCGGATAAATCCGGTATCGCTACGGCTGTTTTTTGCCACCGATCGGGCTTTTTTGCGGTGGCGAAATCTCGGGAGGGGGCAGAAGAAATGGCGCGCAAAGTAATTGGTGGTAGAATCGGACTCGATGAGAAACCAAAAGGAAACAGCTCGTCCTGAAGGACCATTTGGCGATTTGGAAACCCGAAACATCGTATTGCAGGTGATGGATACGACATGTTCTCGGAAAAACGCAGTTGAAAGAGACGAATATATCGAGGCCAGATTGAAACAGTTGTCTGATTTAAACGAGTCGATGACGGATGGTGCTGGTCGGGCAAAAAAACTAATCGATTTGTTGGAGGTAAAGGGGAGAGCCTTTCGGCATACTCCGGAATATTACGCGGCAATAGAAGACGAAAAAACAAGAATTAAAGCCTATCGGGATATATGTGTCGTTTCGAATGTTCTTTCCGGAGAGGATGCGGAAATTGCTGAAAATCCATTCAAATTTCTCAATTTACCTGACGACGTAACTTTCACCCAGACGCGCGATGCTTATATAAGGCTTTCAAGAAAATGGTTCCCGGACTTAATATATCCAGAAGATAAAGAACAATACGAAAGAATATTTGGGAGCGAGCCTAATATCGCGAAGATAGATTTTGAGGCGTGGCTTGAGGAAGGGCGTAGTTTGCAATTTCTTAGTGCGAATGAACTTGGGGAATTGTCACAAAGTGAGCAAGAAGAATATCGCAGGAAACACGAAGTATATTTGGAGAAGGAGGAAAAATATGAAAGAGTAAAGACGGAAATGAGACGGCGTGCCACAATCAAAATGCAGATATTAAATAAAGCGTTCGCTGAGGCCAAAAAAAGATTTTCGACGCAAGAAGTAGAATCGTTTGGCGGATTTGAGTGGACGAAAGAAAAACTTCGCAGTTTAGGTGGTATTGTCTTCGTTGAGTATGAAGCACTAAGGCTTGAGGGACTTGGCCAACTGAGAAAGTATACGGGGAGGCGGGCAGTTAATAATAGTGTTTTTTTGGATTTTGATTTCGGGGAAAAGTATTTGGAGTACGAGTATGATTTTAGGCAGGGTTTGTCGTTAAAAGCTTTCTTTGCGTGGATGGAACTTAGGCAAGGGTTGGGACTGTGTCCGGCGCTGTTGGATGATATTTCAAAGACGTACGGACTAGGCGATGACCGGACAGAACAGCTGAGAATGATGATACTTAACCACGAAGAACCAGAGTTTATATTGGTGGCGCTTGGGATACCGACCAGCGGGGTTGATCATTTTAATCTGCTTCATTTTCTGTCAATGGTTTATGACGGTCCAACTTATTCTCATCAGGTGGGACCGAGAGACTACATCAGCCATAGTTTGGGAGTCGAGTTCACCAGCAGTGGGGATATGGTTCTCAAATATGAATCTCAAGAATCTGAGTCCAGTTTTTGGGAAGGTGGCCAGGAAAGGGTGGATCAGTTTGGCAAGGCAGACCTTCAGGTGATGAGGGCAATTGCCTATGGTCCGTTGTTAAAAGAACCAGTTTGAATTTTTGGTGATAGAATCGGTGTCTATGATAAATAAAAGTGAGACGGAGGCTTTGAGGAGATATTTAGCTAGCGAGAGATTGTGGCTCTTGGATGTCCAGCGGGAAATGGGCGGGCGGATCTATCTTGAAACTTTGGGAGAGAAGATGGTGACCGCCTTGGTCGTGGCGTATCAGGGTGGTGACGAGGCAACGATCGACAGAGGACTGGCTTCATTTGATATGGTTTTTGGTATGGCTGGTGAATATGCACTGACTATCAAAGATGAGGCGGCAATGCTGCAAAGTTTTTTGGTGGGATTTAGAGACTCGATGGTGTATTCTGGTATTCAAATAGGGGAATTGCCGAAAGGGACGGATTTTGATGGTGATCGGACAGCGGCATTTGTCGCAGGTGCGACGTTGGCGAGGCACCTTCGAGTAGTGATGGTTTGGACGGATGCAAAATGGGCGGTCAAGAATCTGCGGGAGCAGATCGCCCTGGTTGAGTCAAGCGAAGAGGTGCATTTGCAAAAGTTTGTGGCTGGAATTAGGAGCAAACTGGTTCGAAGAGGGATACTTGAAAATGAGATACAAGAGACGATATGACAGAAATGGGAGGACAGATTGATTGGCGGGAGCGGGAGTGGATATTGGGAGTGGAACTGGTGGAAAATTTAGGAAAGGGGTGTTCGGCCAGGGTGGAAAGTGTAAGAATTAAGGTGGGAGGAAGGAAAGGGAGGGGTCACTGGGAGGAGATGTGGGCGGCGGATATTGAAGAGGGGGTAGAGAGTAAAAGAATTATTTTTCGACCCAATGGAGAGAAAGACTTGAAATATCATAGGATAGAAAAATATAGTGAGGAGAAAAAGAGATGGATACGTCTGCCCGCCCAAGAAGCGGCGGGGATCCTTCAAGGCCTGGCCTTGTAGGTCAGTCTTTTGTCATGAAATCTATCACTGCTTTTATCACCTCAGTATTGGGTTTGAGCAGGAAATCTTCGTGATTTCCATGAATAAACATTGTTTTTTCGTGCTCCAGTTCTCGTCTGATGTGTTCAGACTGAGCTTTCAAGAATCCACTTTCGTCTTTTGAACTAACCACTAAGATATGTCGAGATCCCTTTAGGCGGCGCAAATAATCGGTCCAATCAGAGTTAAACAAAGAATAAATACTTTGAAGCAAAACTGTTCCATCACACTTTGACACTAACCGTTCGTAATACTTTATTCCAGATTCGAAAAAACCTTCTTTGTGCAAACACTCCTCATAGATTCTAAATCTCAACCTAACATATATTTTCAACAACCAGCCCCACTTCAATATGTATAGATATCTCAGCAATTTGCTGGTGGACCCACGTCGATTTAGATTTCCGTCTACAAAGGCGGAGACAAGCACAAGTTTATTTACTGATTCGGAATGATCCACCGCCAGTCTTATGGCTAGGGCGCCACCAAATGAATAGCCTATTAGTGAAAATTCTTTCACTCCATAAAAGGCTAAAACGGCCTCTGCCACTTGAATGTCCCGATCTAGAGAAAACATTTCATTTTTGAATACGTTATCGGATCCACCAATCCAGCCTGGAAAATCAAAGGTAATAAACCTAACTTTTTCTAAGTTGTAGTGGCTAATGAACCACAAGTAATACAATCCAGAGTGGGGAAAACTCGGTAGGGAAAAGATGACTTTATCGCCGTGACCGAAAATATAAGACTTGATCTTGTATTTGCCAAATGGAATCTCGTGGACATGATATTTCCCGATGAAATTCGTATGTTTTGGCTCCATGCTTCTTACATGTTAATCTATATTAGTGGCATTAACAAAATCGTTTTACCGAAAAGTCTACATCATACTTGAGGTGATTCGTGTTTTTGCTATTGTCGTCATCATGAAGTTTCCGTTTGGTGGCTGGCTAATAATTTTTTTGATCGACACTTTTGATTATTATCCCGCACTTCGCACGGGGATTACCTATTCTCGATATCAGCAGATTGACAAAAGTTTGGATATTTTGAATAGGCTTTACTTTGTCCTGCCGGCATATTTTTTTTCTTGGCCCCATAGACACTTTTTTCTATTTCTCTTCTTATATAGACTCGTGGGTGAATTTTTCTTTTTCAGGGTCAAATCTGAAAGGTATTTGTTCTTTTTTCCAAATCTTTTGGAGTTCCTTTTTCCGGCATACATCATTTTTGATAAAAACCTCGTTTTGGCCCTGATGGTGGCGTTGCCACTCAAACTGATTCATGAGTACGGACTTCACATCAAGGGCATGGTCGATCCATGGTCAAAAGCGTACATCGCGACTCATCCTGAACACCGAAGGAAATTCAGATCTTGACCTTGGGGGGTTGACATGGTAATACTTTTGTAGTAGTATTACTTTATGTACGCTGGAACTATTACACAGAAGGGGCAAATAACCATACCCTTGTCCTTGAGAGAAAAGTTTGGATTGAAATTGTATGGAAGAGCTAGGTTTGAACCGGGGGATGGCTATATCAAAATTTATCCGCAGGAGGATATTTTGGATATGGCGGGTAAACTAATTCCTAAATCCAAAAAAACAATAGCCAAGGCACGGGGAGTATTTGAAAAGAAATATAAGAGATTTTGATGACCTATTTTATTGACACAAACGTTTTTTTGCGAGTCTTGATTCGGGAAGATCAAAAAATGTTTGATCAAAGCAAGACTTTTTTGGAGGCGGTAAAGAAAAACAAGTTTGACGCTGTTACCAGTACCATAGTGATTTCTGAAATAGTCTGGACGCTGGGTTCCTATTATCGGTTTTCGAAGAAAGAGGTATTACGGTCGGTGAGAGGAATATTGAATCTGGGCGGATTAAAAGTCATTGACGACTACGATTTGAGAAAATCACTGACAATTTATGAGTCAAAAAAGTGTAAATACATAGATGCGGTAATTGCCGGGATGCCAAGGATACAATCCGGTGACTGGACGATCGTTTCCTACGATAAAGAATTTGATAAGTTGGGGGTTGAGAGAGTAGCGCCGCCTTGCTAAATATGAAGAAAACGTTTTGGAATACCTTAGAGAGGCCGATTGTGGGGTTGGCACCCATGGATGGGGTGACGGATGCGCCGATGCGCTTCATCACGGCCAAGTACGGTAGGCCCGATGTGATTTTCACTGAGTTTGTCAGTGCGGAAGGAATATGGCATACCTCAAGAACTCTAGAACTCAAGAACTCTAGAACTCAAGGAGCAGAAAGACTGTTGAGGGATTTGGTGTTTGATGAGATTGAGCGGCCGGTGGTGGCCCAACTATTTGGGGGAGATCCGGAGGCCTTTTTTGAGGTCTCCAAACTAATTGTCAAAATGGGGTTTGACGGGGTGGATATCAACATGGGTTGCCCTGCCAGAAAAGTGGCGGGACGGGGGGAGGGGGCGGGGTTGATAAAAAACCCAGAGTTGGCAGGAGAAATTATTGCGGCGGTAAAGAGGGGAGTAAAAGAAGCTACGAAGTTACGAAGTTACGAAGGTACGAATTTAGGAAAAAATATGGAGATACCGGTTTCGGTGAAGACGAGAATTGGCTACGACAAGGCCGACCCCGAGTGGTGGAAGTTTTTGGCAACGCAAGACCTAGCGGCGGTGACTGTTCACGGGCGAACTTTCAAGCAACTGTATCAGGGAATCGCGGATTGGGAGGCGATTGGAGAGGCCGCGACTTTGATTAAACAAAGTGGAGCGGTCTTCTTGGGGAGTGGAGATATAGGCAGTCGGCAGCAGGCAGTTGTCAGTTGTCAGAAGTATGGGACGGATGGGGCGCTGATTGGCAGGGGGGCGATGGGGAACCCGTGGGCGTTCGAAAAAACTCAAGAACTCAAAAACTCAAAAACTCAAAAATTAGCAGTGGCATTGGAGCATGCGCGGAAGTTTGAGGAGATTTTTCCGAATGACACCCTGCCTGCCGGCAGGCAGGGCTTCTTTATTATGCGCAAGCACTTGAGCTGGTACGCCCGGGGATTTGATGGGGCCGCTGACTTACGTCAAAAATTGGTCTTGTGTAATTCTGCCGACGAGGTGGAAAAAGCGGTGTATACTTTTGAGCATGAAGACAAAGGAGCAGATATTTTCTCCGGAGACACCGTTGGGAAAGTTTGAAGCGGCGGTGAGAGTGAGCTGGAGTTTCGAAACGGCTTATCCCGGTGATGCATCGAGTTGGACGCCTGAGAATCCTGCCTTGGGACAGTGCGTCGTGACGATGTTGGTTTTGGCAGACTATTTTCCCGGTGGAAGTTTTTTGAAATCGACTGAGCATCATCACTATGCTTACAAACTTGGTGAACAGTTAATAGATTTGACCGGTGAACAATTTGGACTGGAGGCGGAGATCGTTTTCGATACGACGAGCGACAGGGAGAGATTGATGAACTCAACTGGGGCAGTAGTGGCCTGGACACCGGAAAGATATGCCCTATTGCGGGGAAGAGTTGAGAAAATACTGGGAGCCCCGGGGGGAATGGTAGTGGGAAAAGGTCCTGCAGGGTCTGACCCCGTAGGTGATTTGGTGGTTGTAATTTGATTTCTCTAGGGATAGTATGGGGAGATTAAACTTGC